>JANOXQ010000055.1:0-15048 GCA_031418495.1 Sphingomonadales bacterium | reverse complement strand
ATATTCGCGAGCGACTGGTGCAGGCTTATGGTGAGGATCAAAGCATTGAAATCAACGATCAGACAAGCAGTGGCTTTTCAGTGACTATCGACATTCCCTACCGTGAGCAGGAGGCCGCATGAGCATCAGAACCATTCTCGTTGACGATGAAAAATTGGCAACGCAAGGGCTTCAGCTTCGCCTTGAAGAGCATCCCGATGTTGAGATTATCGAGACTTGCCTCAATGGCCGCGAAGCGATCCGCGCGATCAAGACGCACAAGCCCGATCTCGTCTTTCTTGATGTCCAGATGCCTGGCTTTGACGGTTTCTCGGTTGTTTCCGGCCTGATTGAGGTTGAGCCGCCGCTGTTCGTCTTTGTCACAGCCTATGGCGATCATGCGATCCGCGCGTTTGAAGCGCAGGCGACTGATTATCTGATGAAACCAGTTGAACCAGAACGTCTCGCCGATACGCTTGACCGCGTCCGCCAACGACTGGCCGAACGCAAAGGCAGCGAAGAGACCGAGCGCCTTAAAGAAGCCCTCGCCGAACATGCCCCCGAAGCGCATGAGGAATTTGTTGATAGCAACGACACGCCACTGGCCAATCGCTTTGAAAAACTGATCAACATCAAGGATCAGGGCCAGATCTTCCGCGTTGAAGTTGACAGTATCGAACGGATCGACGCGGCTGGCGATTATATGTGCATCTACACTGGCGGCGAAACGCTGGTGCTGCGCGAAACAATGAAAGATCTCGAAAAGCGCCTCGACCCCCGCAAATTCCAGC
The DNA here is from genome assembly GCA_031418495.1 of Sphingomonadales bacterium. GTDB lineage: Bacteria > Pseudomonadota > Alphaproteobacteria > Sphingomonadales > Sphingomonadaceae > Aquisediminimonas. Next base: position 14,278 of record JANOXQ010000055.1, on the reverse strand, counting down.
GCGTCCACCGCTCAACCATCGTCAACCTCGATCTCGTCAAACAGGTCAAGCCGCATACCAATGGCGAATGCTTCCTAGTGCTCGAATCTGGTGTGCAGGTGAAGGTGTCACGCAGTTACCGTGATGTTGTGGCGCGGTTTGTTCACTGAGGGAGATTGGGTAGGGTCTTAGCTTTGGTTATGTGGTGAACAAATGGCTGGCCGCTGACGTGATACCCGCGTCGCGCCCTTGTTTCTGTTATTCCAGACTGATTGACGCTCTCCCAAAAGAAGACGGCAAACGTACTATGGACGAACGTCTTGAAGGTTGGGGTGAGCGGACCGGCGGATTTTATAGCACGGAGTTAGAAAGCTGCCGTGCCGAAATGCAAAAGAGCTAGACGCTTGGGCATAGGCATTGCTATCAAAGCGAAATGTCAGATGATTGGCTAAAAATATTTGATGTTTTTGCAACGAAAGTCGTAAGCAAAACCGACAAGGGCAAGGGTGCCTATGTCGTAGATAAGCCACAACAAGCGATATTGTTGGCTGCGGGAATTTCACCGACCGAAGGTCCGTCGGAACGAACTTTGAAAATTGGCATTCTTGGCACTGAGAATGGCCAGCTTTCGGTGTCCTATTACAATTCTCTTCGCGAAGGCGCTGGTCGCACTCCAGAAACAAGAATGGGAAAGGGGATAGTTGCTTGGGTTGAAATTGGCGACTTGCTTACGATTGGCCGTATTGGCAATGAGGCTTTTTTTGCAAAAGAAAAGCGCAACTCTGCTGAGCCGATGCCTGACGAACTCGGGCGGCAATTGGTGCGCTCAGTTGATCCAGCCAAAATCATCGCTAAAGCCAAATTAAGAACTGGGCCACCGCTGAAGCGAACTCGGCAAATAAATGATTTCGTGCGTGATCCGTACATTGTGGCAGCAGCCTTGGCGAGAGCCCAGGATCAATGTGAAATGCCAAATTGCAAATCGTTGTTGTTTCAACGAGATGACGACCGATCATACCTCGAAGTCCATCACATCCTACCGCTCGGAGAGGGAGGTGACGACACTCTGATCAATGCCGCCGCACTTTGCCCCTCATGCCACCGCGAGCTTCACTTCGGAAAGCTTCGTCTGAAAAAGCGCACACAGCTTAAAAGCGTGATTGATAAAAAGCTCATTTAATGTTGCAAACTAACACTTCAAACGTCAACAGGTTTCCAACTCTCGCGGCTGTTGATCAACTTTGGTAACATCAGCTCGATAACTTGAATGGGCTACGGCATTCTGGATATGCGGCTTCATCGCTTGCGCTAAAAACTCGACAACTGGCACAACTACGGCGTTCCCAAACTGACGATAGGCTTGCGTATCAGAAACAGGAATGTGCCAAGGTCTTTCTTCACGCTCAAACCCCATGAGCCTCGCACATTCCTGAGGAGTAAGGCGCCTTGGACGTTGGTTGGGCTGGTCGATGAGAATTTCCGAACCATCTTTGTGATATCGAGCCGAAAGTGTTCGAGTAACGTCATCTGGGCCACATAGGCCGAAACCGAAGCCATTGCCTGCCGCGTTATGCTTCTCCTTATAGCCCTGCAAATATGCCCAGAGTTTTGGAGTCAACGTAAACTTCGGATCAACGTCTTCATGGCGATTGAGAATGCTCTTCAGCTTAGGGCCAGCATTAGCGTCAGGCAGTTTAAGGTTGGCCAGATCAAAATCGGTCGGCTCCTTAAAACCTACAATGAAAATACGTTGCCGCTTTTGAGGCACCCAAGGCGCAGAGCTTATAACCCGCGCTTGGACATGATAGCCTAACTCATTCTGCAGAACATTCATGATCGTAGCGAAGGTTTTTCCTTTATCATGAGTTTCGAGGTTCTTTACATTTTCGAGCAAAAAAGCAGCTGGTTGGTGATGTGCGATAATTCGCGCAGTATCGAAAAAAAGTGTCCCCTGCGTGTCGCACAGGAATCCATGCGGACGACCAAGCGAGTTCTTTTTCGAAACGCCTGCAATTGAGAATGGCTGACAAGGAAAACCTGCCAGCAAGACGTCATGTTCAGGAACTAGGCTTGGGTTCTCAGAAAACTCTCGAACATCGCCGTGCACTGGATGATTGTCACGGAAATTTCGGCGATAGGTTTCTTGCGAGTGCTTGTCCCATTCGGATGTGAAAACACAGTGGCCGCCGATGCCCTGAAAGCCAATCCTCAGCCCTCCAATGCCAGCGAAGAGATCAATGAAGCGAAACCCCGAATGATTGTCATTTTTTGATGTCATGGGGCTATCTGCAAGTCGTGCGATAACTTCGAGTGCTCGATAGACCGCAGCCTTTGGGGCTGTTTCGCCACGCTCCCAACGGTAAATCGTACTTGCGGAATAACCTAAATCTTCCGCCACCTCTTCGACACTCATACCAGTGCGTTGCCGGAGTTCAGTAAACGAGAGATCATTCAACATTAGCTATCCTCTGGGTCAGTTTTTGGCAAAATGCACAATATTGACACGTATGTCAAGAACAAAAAGGGAAATTATTATCGCCCAACGTCAGCTTTCAAGCATCGCAATTACAGCTTAAAAGACCGCAAAGTGAGCGCAACCCGCCATTCAAACACGCCCAAACCCCGCGCGCATGGGTTGACATCGGCATCGTGTTCTTTTAATGTTCCGATTATCTTTCTCAGCCTGAATATCCCCCTTCACGCGGTGATGGCGCTCATCGGCAGAAAATCGCTCAGACAGTGTAAAGCGGTGTAAACTCTGGCGAAATGCGGCGGCCAATCTCTTGCTATTTTTATTCCGTTTAGGTGAGACCTTAGTGTGACCTTTGACGCATTCTGCGGTTTTTGGCGGGTTGGATGACCGCTTTCGATTAGCGCCCCCCACAAGCCATTATCGTCACTTCACAGCCTTCTTAAAGTTTGGAAAAATATACGGATTCGGTGTCAACTTCGTGAGAAAACCAACGAAAATTCAAACTCTGCTAAACCCCGAATATAATGCCTGCTTGATCCCCGCCTTACTATGCCCCACATAGCATTTGCTATGATGATAAACATTGAAACAACGCCGAACCCGTCAACGCTCAAATTCCTGCCCGGTCGCACCGTGATGGAGGTTGGGACGCGTGACTTTGCCAACCCCGAAGAGGCGGTAGCTTCACCGCTTGCCGAGGCGCTGTTTACGCTTGGCGATGTTGAGGGCGTCTTCTTTGGCCATAGCTTCGTCTCGGTAACCGCTGGGCCGGGAACGAACTGGGCTGATCTCAAATCAGACGTTGTGTCCGTGTTGCTTGATCATTTCAGCGCAAATATGCCGCTTTTTGCGGCTGGAACTGCGGCCGGAATCAGCGTCCCCCCCGAGGTCGATCATGATGATCCTGCCGATGCGGACATTATTATCCAAATCAAAGAACTGATCGAAACGCGCGTGCGGCCTGCGGTTGCCAATGATGGCGGCGATATTATTTATCAGGGCTTTAATAAGGGCACGGTGTTCCTCAAGATGCAGGGCGCTTGTTCGGGCTGCCCTTCGTCAACCGCGACGCTCAAAAATGGGATCGAATCGCTGCTTAAGCATTATGTCCCTGAAGTGACCGACGTCCGCGCGATTTAATCGATTTAGTGAAAGGTTTATAATGACAGCTCCGCTTTCCACCGAAGCGCTGGATCAGCTTTTTGCTGCGGCTCACACTTGTTACACTTATACCGATGCGCCGGTTTCGACTGAGCAGCTCCATGCGATTTGGGAGCAGATGAAATATGCTCCAACCTCGTTCAACTGCTTGCCCGCACGGATGATCTGGTGCGTTAGTGCTGAGTCCAAAGAGAAGCTCGCCGCGTTAGCGATGGAGGCCAATGCGAAGCGCATCCGCGAAGCCCCCGTGAGTGTTATCATTGGCATGGATACAGCTTTTTATCAAAATTTGCCTGAGCTGTTTCCACCTTCCGATGTGCAGGGACTATTTTCAGGTAATGCTGAACTGGCCCAGACAACAGCGTTTCGGAATTCAACGCTTCAGGGGGGATATCTGATCCTTGCCACGCGCGCGCTTGGCCTTGGGATTGGGCCAATGTCCGGGTTTAACAATGCCGCCGTAGATGAAGCCTTTTTTGCCGGAACGACGATAAAATCAAACTTTATCGCGACGCTTGGCGTTCCCGATCCAGCAGGCATATTGCCGCGTTTGCCGCGCCCCGGCTTTGACCGTTTCAACACCATCGTTTGACATTGATACCAGATGCTGACCCTCGCGATTGAAACAGCGGGTAACGCTTGTTCAATCGCGCTGTTGAGCGGTGATACAGTTATTGCTGAGCGGCACGAAAATGTCGGGCGCGGTCATGCAGAGCGACTCATCCCCTGGATTGCTAAACTGCCAGAGGGCGGTCGTGCGGATCGGATTATTGTTGGTTGTGGCCCCGGCAGCTTTACCGGCGTTCGCATCGGTATCGCTGCTGCGCGCGCACTAGGCCTTGGTTGGGGGGTGCCAGTGAGTGGTGTTTCATCACTCGCGCTGGTTGCTGCGGATTGCCCTGCTGATCAATTTATTGTCGCGATTGAAGGCGGCCACGGTGAGTTATTAATTCAGCAATATAGTCGAAAACCACTTCGCGTAGACAGCGATTTCGTCTCGCTCACGCCTGAAGCTGCGGCGGCCGCGATGCGGATTGAGGTCGTTGCAGGCGGCGGAGCAGAACGGCTGATCGCAGCGCGCGGTTATGGCACTGCACTTGCGGCCGAAGCGCGCGCCGCAAATATTGCTTTGCTCCCTGCTGAGATTATGAGCCTAATCCCGCGACCACTTTATGGCCGCGCACCCGATGCAAAACCGATGGCACAGTAACATGAATCCTGATCCAGCATTTGAAATCAGATGTGCTGATGCAAGCGACCTTGCATCAGTTATGATAATCATGGCGGATGCATTTGATCCAAAATTTGGGGAAGCATGGACGGCCGCACAGTGTGAGTCGATGCTGATGCTGCCCGGAAGCGCGCTGTTATTGGCGCATGTTGATGAATGTCCCGCTGCCTTTGCGCTTATGCGCTCTTTTGCTGGTGAGGCCGAACTATTATTGATTGCAACGCGACCTGTTTATCAGCGCCGTGATATCGGCAAGGCTCTGATTAAGCATCTACTTACCGATTGCTTAGCATCACAGATCAATCTCATTCACCTTGAGGTCCGGGCCGATAATCCAGCACTTTCATTCTACATACGCACTGGTTTTAAACAGGTAGGGATCAGGAAAAATTATTATCGCGGCACACTTGGTCGGCAAACTGATGCAATCACATTGAATATGCGGATTGCATAGATGATTTTTTATATTGAAATTTAATGTTGACAGGATTAGCAAGTCTTTACGTCGCATATAACCAAAAACCAAAAACAGATGATCGGTATAAATCCGACATCGCAAACAGCAAGGGCAGCAAGAAATGACCAATTCAACTGATTTACAAGAAACCTTTATTACGCTTACAGCCGATATCGTGGCTGCACATGTAAGCAACAATAGTGTGGCTGTGTCTGACATTCCGCATCTCATCCATAACGTCCATACAGCGCTCGTTGGCCTCGGTGGCCCGGCTGCAGTGCCTGAAGTCAAACTTGAACCAGCGGTATCAATCCGCGCGTCGATCAAGCCTGATTACATTGTTTGCCTTGATGACGGCAAGAAACTTAAGATGCTTAAGCGCCACCTGATGACGCATTACGGCATGACGCCTGATGATTATCGCGCGAAGTGGGGCTTGCCTGCTGATTACCCAATGGTTGCCCCGAACTATGCCGAGCAGCGTCGTTCGCTCGCAGTCAAAATTGGTTTGGGCACCAAGCGCGGCAAGCGCAAGTAAGCGTTACGCACTAAACTTCGGTTGAGCATAGGCGGGTGATTGATTTGCCCGTCCATGTGACTAAAAGGGTATCTATGACCCGCCTATGCCAGCCAAGCCTATGACACGAACCATTGATATAGAGGCGCTTTGCGCTGAAAAAGGTTTGCGGATTACCGAACAGCGCCGTGTTATCGCGCGTGTCCTCTCCGAAGCAGAGGATCATCCCGATGTCGAAACGCTCTATGAGCGTTCCTCTGCAATTGATCCCGGCATTTCAATTGCAACCGTATATCGCACCGTTCGCCTGTTTGAAGAGGCTGGCATCCTTGACCGCCATGATTTTGGCGATGGTCGCGCGCGTTACGAAGCCGCACCCGAAGCGCATCACGATCATCTGATTGATGTCGAAACCGGCAAGGTGATTGAATTCGTCGATCCTGAACTTGAAGCCCTTCAGAAGCAGATTGCCGAAAAATTGGGCTTCCGTTTGGTCGATCACCGGATGGAGCTTTATGGCGTCTCACTCGATCGCAAAGCCTGAGCGTATTCATCCGCGTGCGGCAGCGCGGGTTGTTCTGATCGTCCTTGCTTTTGCGGCTATGCTTCCGATGCACGGCTTGTGGCGGATGTTTCGCTTGCACTCACCTTGGCCGCGCCTATTTACCAAAGTCTCGCGCAAGATTACTGGCGTCAAAGTTGAAATCACCGGACAGCCGCGCCGTGTCGATGTCCTTTATGTCGCGAACCACATTAGTTGGATTGATATATTGCTGCTCGCTGGCGAAACAGGAAGCGCCTTCGTCGCGAGGGCTGATATGGCCCCTTGGCCGGTACTCGGCTGGATGGCGACGCTTAACAACTCGGTTTATGTCGCGCGTGACCAACGGCTAGATGTCGGCGCACAGGCCGTGGCGATGAAAGCAGCGCTTCAAACGCGCCAGCCACTGACCCTTTTTCCTGAAGGCACGACAGCAGGCGGCCTCGCGCTGCTCCCCTTCCGCTCCTCTTTGTTTGCAGCCGTGGCCCCCCCGCCCGAAGGAATCGCGATTCAGCCAGTTGCGATTGATTATGGCCCCGAGGCGCCAGAGATTGCTTGGACGGATGATGAAAGCGTCGGCGTCAATGCGCTTCGTCTGATGGCAAGGCACCGTCCAATCTTAGTAACGCTGCACTTTATGGAGCCGATTGATATTTCGCTGCTCGGTGATCGCAAAGCAATTACAGCCCACGCCCGCGATGCGATTGCCGCGCGGCTTGGGCTTGAGTAAAGCGAAAGAATGACTCGCCAAACCCCCAAAACCTATCATGTTAAATCCTTCGGTTGTCAGATGAACGTCTATGACGGCGAACGCATGAGCGAACTGCTAGGGGATCAAGGCATGACCCAGGCTGGCGAAGCTGAGGCTGACCTTGTTGTGCTGAACACCTGCCACATTCGCGAGAAGGCAGTTGACCGGGTCTATTCAGACATTGGCCGGTTGCGGCGTGAGGATGGCAGCCGCCCGATGATTGCAGTTGCAGGCTGCATCGCGCAAGCAGAAGGCGCGGAAATCCCACGCCGTGCACCAAGTGTTGATATCGTTGTTGGCCCGCAAGCCTATCACCAATTGCCGAGGATGATCGCCACAGTCACTGCGGGCAAGCGCGCGGTTGACCTTGATCTGCCCGGCCTCACCAAATTCGATGCGCTGCCTGCACGCCGCAAGGTTGGGGCAACGGCGTTCCTGACGGTTCAAGAAGGTTGTGACAAATTCTGCACTTACTGCGTTGTGCCCTATACGCGCGGTGCTGAAATTAGCCGCAGTTTCGATGCGATCATAGATGAAGCGCGCGTGTTGATTGACAGCGGCGCAAAAGAAATCACGCTGCTCGGCCAGAATGTCAACGCGTGGGAGGATAATGGCAAGGGGCTTGATCACCTAATCCGCGCGCTTGACCGCTTGCCGGGCTTGCTACGGATTCGTTATATGACGAGCCATCCCGGTGACATGACCCAAGGCCTGATCGCCGCGCACGGTGATGTGGAAACATTGATGCCGTTCCTACATTTGCCAGTGCAATCGGGCAGCGACCGGATCCTCAAGGCAATGAACCGCAGCCATAGCGCGGCGCATTATCTGAGCATTATCGAACGCGTGCGCAAGGTGCGGGCAGATATTGCGGTTTCAGGTGATTTCATCGTTGGCTTCCCCGGCGAAAGCGAGGCTGATTTTGTGGCAACGCTCGCATTGGTTGAACAGGTTGGCCATGCTTCGGCCTATAGCTTCAAATATTCGCCGCGCCCCGGCACGCCTGCGGCAACAATGGCGGATCAGATTGCACCAGAGATTATGGACGAAAGGCTACAGCGATTGCAGGCGCTGATCAATGCGCAACAAGCCGCGTTCAACGCCGCGAGCGTTGGCCGACACACTGATATTCTCTTGGAACGCAAAGGCAAACTGGCGGGGCAGTTGATTGGCAAGTCACCGTGGCTACAATCAGTACATCTAATTTCCCCTGATGCAAATATCGGCGATATGATTAGCGTTGATCTTGTGTCGGCAGGGCCAAACAGCCTTGAAGGCGCAGTCATTCAAAAGGAGCGTTATGCCGCGTAAACCCGTACCCGCCCGCGTTGGTGAACCTGCCCGGCTTGAGGTGATTTTTGATAAGCCGCAATTGCTTGGCCGCTTATTTGGCGAATTTGATCAAAATCTTGTTGCGATTGAAAACCGCTTCGGCGTTTACGTCGCAGCGCGCGGCAACAAGCTCCAGATTGAGGGTGAGGCAGAGGCGATTGGTCGCGCGCGCGATGTGCTGACTGGCCTCTATAATCGTTTGGTACAGGGGCAGGACATTGACGCAGGGGCCGTCTCCGCGCTGATCAGCATGGCATTTGAGCCAACACTTGAAGGCATCATCAAGCACGAACATGCAGCGCCGCCGATTATGATCCGCACGCGCAAGAAAACCATCGTGCCGCGCTCCGCCATGCAAATCCGCTATATGGAGGCGCTCGTAAAGCATGACATTATTTTCGCGCTTGGGCCCGCCGGTACGGGCAAAACCTATCTCGCGGTGGCGCAAGCGGTGGCACAGCTCATCACGGGCAGCGTTGACCGGTTGATCCTCTCACGCCCTGCGGTTGAGGCGGGCGAACGGCTTGGCTTCCTTCCCGGCGATATGAAGGAGAAGGTCGATCCCTATCTCCGCCCCCTTTATGACGCGCTTTACGATTGCCTGCCCGCCGAACAAGTTGAGCGGCGGATTGCGAGCGGCGAGATTGAAATCGCACCCATCGCCTTCATGCGAGGACGCACGCTGGCTGACGCATTCGTGATCCTTGATGAGGCGCAGAATACCACGCCTGCGCAAATGAAGATGTTCCTCACCCGCTTTGGCCAGAACAGCCGAATGGTCGTCTGCGGCGATCCCAAACAGACCGATTTGCCCGATCACATTAAGTCTGGACTAGCTGACGCAGTGTCGAAGTTAGAGGGGATTGAGAGCATCGCAATGGTACTCTTCGGCGTCGGCGATGTTGTCCGCCATCCGATCGTCGGGCGTATTGTTGAGGCGTATGAAGGTGGCGACGCAGGGTAAAGCGCCGCCATCACCACATTATTTGGCGGCTGTCCAAACAAAGCCTTGGCAAAAGAAGGCTATGCAACCCTTCACGGTCATGGTGCCGTTAGGGTTCATATAAACTTTGGATTTATAGGTTTTTCCCTTCTTGGGATCATAGATATTGCCTTCCCACTGCTTGCCGCCATCCTTGAGCGTGAGCAGAATTGGCAAGCCAAGAAGTGGACGGTTGCGCATGGCCGGGTTGGGATTGTTGCGGTCAAACGGCGGGCCTTGAACTGGCGTTAGGAATTTACTGATCTTACCGCACATATTGGTGCCACAGGGCGCGATTTCGATGATGCTGTCTTTTTCGGCGGTCATCCATTTGCCCGCAATCGGCGTGGCTGCCATCGCTGGTGCCGCCGCAAGCATTGCAGATGCAGCAATCAGTAGGGTAGAAATCTTGGTCATATACGCCCTTTCTTGGAATCTCGTTCCGGTTGTGCAATCATATACGGCATGAGAATAGTCATTGCTTCATTAACCTGCGCTTTCGCCGCAATTTTTCCTGCTTATGCCGGAACCCTCCGCGTTGAACCCGGCGCAAACGCGCAAGAACGCTTACAAACCGCGCTGCTCGATGCCAAGCTAGGTGATACCGTTGAAATCGGTGCTGGCCGTTTTGAACTGACCGACGGGCTGTCGCTTGATATCTCAGGCGTTACAGTGCGCGGCATGGGCGCGGACAAAAGCGTTCTGAGCTTTAAGGGACAGAAAGGCGCTGGCGAAGGCCTGCTCGTCACATCAAACGATGTGGTCTTACGCGATTTTGCGGTTGAGGATACGCGCGGCGATGCGCTCAAATCAAAAGGATCAAGCCGGATCGTTTTTGCCAACCTGCGCGTTGAATGGACTGGCGGGCCAAAAGCGACCAACGGTGCTTACGGCGTCTATCCAGTGAGCTCGACCGATGTTTTGATCGACAATGTCCGCGTATCGGGCGCATCAGACGCTGGCATCTATGTTGGCCAATCGAAAAATATCATCGTCCGCAATTCGCTCGCCACGGGCAATGTCGCTGGGATTGAGATTGAGAATAGCTTCAACGCTGATGTCTATTCCAACGTCGCGATGCACAATACCGGTGGCATCCTTGTGTTCGATCTGCCCAACCTTCCGCAAAAGGGCGGCAATAGCATTCGCATTTTCTCGAACCGCGTGACGAAGAATGATACGCCCAACTTCGCCCCTCCGGGCAATGTAGTTAGTCAAGTTCCGGTTGGCACTGGCGTAATGGTGATGGCGAACAGCAATGTCCATGTGTTCGGCAATATGCTTGGCGACAATGCCACCGCAAACGTCTTCATAGTCGCCTATAAACAGAAATTCGATGATCCCGGCTATAATCCGCGCGTTAAAAATATCGTCATCCGCGACAATGAACATGGCCGCGCTGGCTGGGCACCCGGCTTTACAGGCGGCAAAGAATTGGCGGCTGCGATGGGCGGAACGATTGCACCAATTTTCTGGGACGGCGTTGGCGGCGCGGCTGCGGGCGTCCATGTCAGTGATAAGGTCGCGGTGCTCACGCTTGGGCTTGATGAACCGCTGGCCCCGCTTGCCGAAATGCAGCCGGGGCCGATTGATCTTAGCAAGACACCAATGGTTGCAATGCCAGTGGCGGTCGTCTTGCCAGCGGCAATGGAGGCGGCGCTCAAGTGAAAGCGTTTGTCGGCGCGTCTCTGCTCGCGTGCCTAAGTATCGGCGCGAGTGGCGTGCCCCCCGTCAATGACGCTTTGATCCTCGGCGAGACGCTACCGCCGAAACTATCTGACTTTGGTTTACTAACGGGCAAGCAAGGGCTTGTACCAGCCGATGGGGTTAAGCCTTACAAGCTCTCAACCCCGTTGTTTTCCGACTATAGCGAGAAATACCGCTATGCCTATGTGCCTGCGGGCAAGACGATCAGCTACCGCGCCGACGGGGTAATCGCATTTCCGGTGGGGAGTGTGTTGGTCAAGAGTTTTGGCTATCCGGCGGATTTGCGCAAACCGACCGAGAATCTGCGCATAATTGAAACCCGGTTGTTGATCCACCGCGCAAATGGCTGGGTCGCGCTGCCCTATGTCTGGAATGCCGATGGCAGCGACGCCGAACTTAAGCGCGCAGGCACGCGAATTGATGTCAGTTGGACTCATCTTGACGGGCAGGTGAAGCGCATCAGCTATGCCGTGCCCAACGTCAATCAATGCAAGGGCTGCCACAGCCTCGACGGCGTAATGACGCCGATTGGCCCCAAGGCGCGAAACCTTGATCAAACTTTCTTACGCACCGCCGCCATTGACGGCCTGCCCGCCAAAATTGATCATATCCCCGTCTGGAATGATCCAACATCAGCCAGCGTTGACGCCCGCGCGCGCGCCTATCTCGACGTCAACTGCGCGCACTGCCACAACCCGCGCGGGCCAGCGAGCAATTCAGGGCTGTTCCTCAATTGGGGGCAGGCTGACCGTGTCGCGCTCGGCATTGGCAAACGCCCGGTTGCGGCGGGCAGTGGCGCTGGGCAATTCTCGTTCGATATTGCCGCTGGCCATCCTGAAAGCTCGATCATGATCTACCGGCTGGCAAGCATTGAACCGGGCGTCGCGATGCCTGAACTTGGCCGTGCAACCGCCCATGCCGAAGGGCTGGCTCTGCTAGCTGAGTGGATCAAAGCAATGCCAGCAGAGGATGTAAAATGACGATCAGGCTCTATGATTTCTACCGTTCCTCGGCCTGTTACCGCGTGCGGATCGCACTCAATCTCAAGGGATTGGCGTATGAGGCGGTTGATACCAGCCTAGTAGACGGCGCGCACAACACGCCCGAATATAGGGCGATGAATCCGCAAGGGTTCGTGCCAATGCTTGAGGTTGACGGGCTGCGCATCACGCAGAGCCTTGCGATCATCGAATGGCTTGATAGCCACACGCCCGAACCGCGCTTTGTGCCCACTGATCCCGGCGCGCGCGCACGGCAAATGGCGCTGGCGCTGACAATTGCTTGCGACATTCACCCGCTCAACAACCTGCGTGTCCTCAAATATCTCGGCAGTCAACTCAGCGTGGAAGAAGCTGCGCGCAATGATTGGTATCGTCACTGGGTGATCGCTGGTTTTGACGCGCTTGAGGCGATGGCCGATCCATCATCGCCTTTCCTTGGCGGCGATGCGCCGGGGATCGCCGACATCTGCCTCGTCCCGCAAATGTTTAACGCGCGACGCTTTGCGACCCCGCTTGAGGCTTTTCCCAATCTCGTGCGGATTGATGCGGCCTGCACTGCGCTGGGTGCCTTTGCCCGGGCGCATCCCGATGTGGTAAAGGCATGAATATGGCGAACCCAGCCGCACTCATCATTGGCGCAGGCGATGCCACGGGCGGAGCCATTGCGCGCGCCTTTGCTCGCGATGGCCTTACCGCCTGCGTCAATCGCAGACCGCGCAATGCCGAACAGCTTGAAACGCTTGCCGCCGCTATCCGCGATGAGGGCCATAGCGCGCACGCCTTCCCCGCAGATGCCCGCGATGAGGCGGCGATGGTGGAATTAGTGCAGACAGTCGAACGCGATGTCGGGCCGATTGAGGTCGCCGTCTTCAACGTTGGCGCGAACGTCCGTTTTGCAGTCTCCGATACCAGCCCACAGGTGTACCGCAAAGTTTGGGAAATGGCCTGCTTTGCAGGGTTCCTAATGGGCCGTGAGGTCGCCAAGGCAATGGTCGCGCGCGGACGCGGCACGATCATCTTTACCGGAGCGACCGCATCGCTGCGTGGTGGCGCTGGCTTTTCGGCGTTCTCCGGGGCCAAAGCAGGTTTAAGGATGCTCGCGCAGAGCATGGCGCGTGAGCTTGGGCCGCAGGGCATCCACGTCGCCCATGTCGTAATTGACGGCGGGATTGATACCGAATTCGTGCGCGGGCTTCGCCCCAATTTTGATGAGCTCAAGGCCGAGGACGGTGTACTCTCCCCCGATGCTATCGCCGCCAACTATGTGATGCTCCACCACCAACACCGCAGCGCATGGACACACGAGCTTGACCTGCGCCCTTGGATCGAAAGTTTCTGATCATGACAAAAAGCTTTGATTTCATCTTCGATTTCGCCGGGCCAAACGGCTATCTCGTCCATAAAGTGCTGCCCGAATTTTGTGCGAATACGGGAGCAACTGCCAACTACATCCCCTGCCTGCTCGGTGGTATGATGAAGGCAACCAATAATCAGCCGCCGATGATCCGCTATGCCGAAACACCAGCCAAGCGCGATTATGAGATGCTTGAATTTAACCGCTTCATCAAGGCTAACGGCCTGATCGCATTCAAAATGAACCCGCATTTCCCGGTCAATTCGCTACGCATCATGCGGATGGCGGTTGCAGCCCAGCATGAGGGCGTTGCTGCCGCATATAACGAAGCTATGTTCGCCGCGATGTGGGAGGATGGGCGCAACCTTGCCGACCCAGAAACCGTCACCGAAGTCATCACCGCCGCTGGCCTAGATGCAACAGCACTCACAGCGCGCGGCGAAGACCCAGCGATTAAGGCCGAACTCATCACCAATACCGAAGCCGCTGTCGCACGGGGAGCCTTCGGCATCCCGACCTTCTTTGTGGGCGACGAAATGTTTTGGGGCAAGGAACGCTTGGGCCAGCTTGCCGAGGCACTTGCAACGCACTGAGACTTGCGCCGAACCGTTCATCCGTTATGAGCGAAACATGGATAGAATAGTTGTACGGGGCGGCAATCGCCTCAACGGGCGGCTGCCGATTTCGGGGGCCAAAAATTCCGCACTCACGCTGCTGCCGTGCGCGCTGCTCACTGATGAGCCGCTGACGCTGCGCAATCTGCCGCGACTGGCCGATGTTGATAGCTTTGGC
>JANOXQ010000054.1:0-44891 GCA_031418495.1 Sphingomonadales bacterium | reverse complement strand
GTGATCAGGCCTTTTGCGGTTTGCAAAACCTGGACGTTGTTTTGATATTGGCGCGATGTTTCGATCATCTCGACCAATTCGGCGGCGCTATCGACGGCGGCTTCCCAGATATTGCCGTCCTTGTCGGCAAGTGGGTGGGCCGGGTCGTGGCGTTTGGTGGGGGCAGTCTGCGATGTCGCGATCCGGTCAACCGCGACCGTGGCGGTGCCGTTCTCGCCCATGACGGTACGAAAGACCGGCTTCATCGCGCGGAAGGCGCTGGCCTCACTGCCCGAAACAGTTCCGGCGTTCGCCATATTGGATGCCGTGGTGTTGAGCCGCACAAGCTGCGCCGCCATCGCCCGCCCGCTAATATCAAAAATGGAAAGGTTCGCGTTCACGCTCATTCACCCTTCAGCGCGCGTGAGAGCGTATTGATCCGGCTTTGCAAAAATGAAAGGCTCGAACGGTAGGCAAGCGCATTTTCGGCAAAGGCCGTCTGCTCGGTCGCAAGCTCAACCGTGTTGCCATCAAGCGACGGTTGAGTAGGTACGCGAAACTTGACCGCCGCCTCACTCGACTGCCCTTGTTCAGCAAGCGTCAGCGCAGAAGCAAAATCAATGTCACGCGCTTTGTAATTAGGCGTGGCGGCATTGGCGATATTCGACGCAAGCATCGCCATCCGCTGCTGGCGCAGCGAAAGCGCAGTGGCATGGATGCCAAACATTCCCTCTGTCAGTGACATGGCCAATCCCTTTCAAACCGCACAGGCCAACCCGTGCCGGTGAATCTAAGCAATGGGTGTGCCAGTTTGGAGAAGTGGCTGATTTTGGGGTGGTTTATGGGGGGTGTGTGGGGTGTGGGATGGGGTGGTCAGGTTTTTGACGGGGGATGGGGGTGTGGGTGTGCGCTGGGGTGGCTGTAGCGGGACAAAAGCTTCTGGAGTGTTGGACAAGAGGTTCTGGAGCACTAAAATTGGTTAATATATATGGTTTCACGGTAGTTAATGGTTGATCAGGGTAGGCACCGGCACCTAAACTCTGTTGGTAGGGGCTGCGGCTCAATGTGTTCGAACATGGCGAAGCCCTTGGTAAGCCTATCAAAGTGATGCCGTCGCACACGCAGGTCGAAACGCTGTTCCAATTTAAGGTCAGCATAGGGTGCCTTCCCGTTCAAATACCATCCAGTCATCATCGGTCTCCCATAGCCATTAACCATTGCTGATAACCAATTCTTTAGCCGGTGTCACCTTCCCGCTGACACGGTAGTTTAGGTCGACTGGTTCAAGCGTGAACGCCTTGAACATTTCGCGCACTTCGGGGTTGTCGTTGATCGACAATATGAAGCGCCCCTTAAGGCCCTCTAAGAGGCTTCTAAGACGGCCAAAATCGTCTCTTGAGAAGACGTCAGGGCCGTAATCATCCTCGCAATTCCAATAGGGCGGATCGAGATAGAAGAGCGCGCCAGCGCAATCATATCGCGTGATCAGCCGATCATAGGGCAGGCATTCGATGGTGACCGATGTAAGCCGGTCATGCGCGGCCTCAAGCATAGGCACGAGCTTGGTCAGGTCAAAGCGCGAGGGGTTGGTGCGCGTGAGGCCGAAGGTGCGGCGATCCACTTGCCCGCCGAAAGACAGCCGCTGCAAATAAAGGAAGCGCGCGGCGCGGCGCAGATCAGTCAGCGTATCGGGATCAACCTTGATCATCAGGTCAAACTCTGCGCGCGATCACAGTTGCCATTTGATGCAATCAAGGAAGGCCTGATAATGCCATTGCAGCACGCGCAGCGTGGTCACTACATCGCGCGAGATATCGTTGATCACTTCAACAGGTGGCCGCATGTCGCGGCGGAAAAACACACCGCCCATGCCGAAGAATGGCTCAACATACAGGCTGTGCGGGGTGGCGTTGATCTTGGCGATGATCGGTTTGGACAATATCCGCTTGCCGCCAAGATAGGGTGCAATTGGCTTTACAGGGTTAACGGGAATTAAAGGACTCGACTCCATATCTATGATCACTCTAACGAAGCCCCGCCTGCATGGCCGGGGGAATTGGAGGCTGACGCGTCAGCCCGAGGTGCAGGTGTCCGCCTGCGGTTTTGGGCGCGTCAACGCCCAGACCTCCCTAGTAATGCGCCGCCTTAATCGGCGGGCGCTTTAGGGAACATCTCTGCAATCTGATCGGCGGTTGCGCCCGCATCTAGCGCGGCCTGCGCTTTGGCGGGCAGGTCTTTGAGCGCGTCGCGGTAATCCTCCCATGCCTTGCGATCCTTGGCGGTCAGGCGGACGCGCGGGAGTTCTGTCCAGTCGCTATCGCGCAGCGCGGCGTTGCGGCGGCGGCGGAGCGTGGCGAGGATTTGTTCGTTGGTCACGGGGCGGTCGATGGCTTGCGGGATCCCGCGATCACTCATCACGATCATCTGCCCCGCACTCTGCGCCTCCATCAGCGCGGCATAATCCTCTGCAGAAACCTCAATCGCATCCTTGGGAATCATGCAATCGGGGTTGGCGATGATCTTCATGAGCGGGTGATCGATGATCGCGCGCTGGCGCTTTTGATAATCAGCCGGATTGATGATCAGCTTGGGATCATCATTGGCCTCAACCGCCGCGATATAATCGGCCTCATCCTTGGCGCGCGCGCGCTCGAGTGATGAGGCTTGCTTGGTCTCTTCGATGACGGCGATTTCGCACGCGCCGTGGCGCGCCTCGTCATACCAGCCGCCACGCCCTTGATCTGCCGATGGTGAATAAAAACGCTTCATGTGGGTTGCTCCTGCTATCGGCCAATGGCGATGATGTTGACTGAAATGCCGATATCCTCGGCATTATAGACGCTGATATTTGAGACGCCGTCGCCGCTAACGAACGTGTTGTCCTGGGCGGATGTCGTTGAGCGGCCACCATTGACGAACGCGCCGTAACATTCCGTTGTGAAGCTGGTCGGCAGCGTCAGGATGACTTGCTGGTTTGCGCCCACGCTCGCGCGGAGCCACTGGATCATGAAACCGCCGTCAAGCGTGATATAGCCGTTGCTGGTGAGCGAACGCGGGCGCGCGGTTGACTGGCTTAGCGGCGTCACCGCGACATCATCGCGCAGCCCAGCCAGCACTTCCGCCGCCGTCGCCTTGGTCACCGAAAGCGTCAGATCAGCCGCAAGCGCACCTCCGCCACTCACCAGCCCGCCACCATTCACCTGACGCGTCGTTGGCACAGCGCCGCCGCCTGCGCCCGCCGCACCCGCCGCCAGTGCGATGATCGCTGCGCGGAGCTGCGTATGATCGCCCTTTGTGAGTGCGATTCCCGCAAAGAGGATCGGATCGATCAGTGTCTCTTGAACGCTGTTGAGCCATTCATCATCGACGAGTGTTGAGGGCTGTCCGGTTTGCGGATTGCCATCGAAGAAGCGGCCAGCAACGCTGCCCTCGGTATCAATTTTGTGCATCAATATTCTCCTTGATCGGATAGGAAATCGAACCACAGCGCAGGCTCTGGCTCGGTAGGATATGAAAACATCACGGCGACATGCGCGGGCGCAGCGCGGCGGATCACGCATTCAAGTTCGGCGACGCTGAAACTGCGCAGACGGTCTCCGCTGCGGCTTCCGGCATGAAAGCGATCAGTGTTGATGCGCAGCGCGGTCTCGGCGCTGAACGGCAACACGCGAACACGGAACGCAAAGCGCCAATCGCTGCCATAGCAGGCGCTGCCACTGCGAAAGCCCGAGGCCATTGGCGTGAATTCGTCAATCTCAATGCCAAGGCCAAGCAATGCGGCCTCTGCGATCAAATAGGCGCGGCTTTGCCCGCCTTGGGCTGCGATCTTGCGCGCGACCCGGCGTTGACGCTCGCTAATGCTGCCAGTGACGGGCAGGCAGGCATCGGGCAACCCGGCCAGCCCTTCCCATTCGGGCAGCAGTTCAAGCGCGGCACCCGGATCGGCCTCATCAAGCAATTGCGCCAGGCGCGCATCGATCCGCGCAAATTCTTCGGCGAGTCCCAAGATCAAGCCGAAGAGGACGCTATTCTGCCCTGCCAGCCACGCACGGCCACGCGGCAGCAGCGCGCGCATTTGATCAGCGTAGGAGGCAGCAGAGCGCATCAGACGAAGGCCACCACGCCAAGCGTCGCCATCTCGCCAGTTGCGGTGACGATATCGCCGGGTGCGATCATGCTATGATCAAATTCGCCCGCCGCGATTGAGATGACCTCATCAATGCGCGATTTGGGAATCGTGCCACCGGGCACGGCTTCACGGCGCAGCAGATCGGTAAGTTCTTCTATGATTGCGGCCTGCACCGCTGGCGATGGTGGGTTGATACGGATCGAGAAATCGACCGGACGCGCAATCGGCACAACCACGGTCAGCGCAGCGGTGACAGGGCGGCGCGCATCGATATAGGCCTGCACCGCCGCGACTTCGGGCGCGGTCGGGATAATGTCAACACGGCCATCAATCACAAAGCGCACGGTTACGGTGCCGATTCCCAATTCTTGCGGGCTAACCCAAGCACGCGTGACGCCCGCCACCTCAAGCGCCCATGCGCGGTAATCACTCGCGTTGCCGCCGTGGGGTGGCTGCTGAATACGGTCAATCAGGCGCGCGCGCAGCGGTTCATCGCCTTCTTCTTCGGCACCGCTGGTCAGGCCACCCGCCGCGACGATGGCCACCGCGTTGATGCCACCGATTGGCGAGGCGAAGGTCAAACGCTGGCCTGCCTCGGCATTGCTCGCCGTACCGCCCTCAAGCGCTGTGACGGCCAGAGTGGCAACGCCGCCAGCGATCACGGCGGATGAACTCGCCAGATATTCAACGCCGTCTGCGCGCAGCAGCCGTGCCCCAATCGGCACAGTCGCGCCGTTGGTGCCCGTGAGCGAAACCCTGCCACTGGCGGCAATCGCGGCCTTGCGCCGGATACCATAAATTGCCGCGTGGCGGACGAGCTGATCATGCTCGGCCGAGTCGGCAAAAATCTGCCGCCACACAAAATCAATCAGGCCGTAAACCCCGTGCGCGACACCCGCGACCACGCGTACCAGGACAAACAATACGGCGCGGCGCGGCTTGCTATCGGCACCGGGCATCCGGGCATCAATGTCATCGCCGATCCGGCTGACAAGCGTGTCAAGCGACGGGCGCAGAAACGGCATCACACATTCTCCCAAACAAAATCAAAGCGCGCGGCATCTTGGCCGCGTGGCCGGTGCGCGATCACGCCAATGATGAAGCCGTCCGCACCGAAGCGTTCGACGCTGACATCGATGGCGGCGCAAATGCCGTCCTCAATCGCCCACGCCAGCGCCTCACGCGCATAATCGCGCGCGCGGATGAGGACTTCGGGCAGTTTCTTTTCGCGGCTAAGCAGCCACAGCCGCGATCCCATGACATCGTCGGCGACAGCCGGGAACGCATTGCCCCACCAACCGCGCCGATCATCCGAGGCGTCGGGCAACACATCATCAGGGCGCGCCGGGGCATCGCTGAACAATGAAATAATGAAGGCCGTGCGCAGGCCATCATCGGTCGCAAGGTCAGCGCCCGTGATCATCAGATCAGCGCCAAAGGCCTCGTTCGACCAGATGAGGGCGAGATCGCTCACGCGGTTTCGCTCAAAGTGGTACTTTGAGCGATTATTTTTGCTCTAAGGTCACGCTCGCAGCGAACGGCTATCTTTGCTGCGACGACAGTGTCAGATAGATCGCATTGGCCCGCAAGCATGTGACTAATGAGCGCCTCATATCTCGAAACTTGTCGCTCAACTTCCGTTTTTCCATCGGCCCCAATTTCGGTTGCCGATAACGAGTTTTGGCACAGCTCAACATATTCTCGCTTGTGGATATCCAGTGCAGCGGCTGGGTAGCGAAGCGCGCGGGTCAGCTCTTCATCGGTTAATTCTAACTCTGACAAGATCGTCACCGGAACACATCCTCAAAGACGTCTTGGCAGATCGTGATGAACAGCGCGGCGATCAGTGTTGGCAACCAGAGGAGCGACGCGATTTTGCCAACCCAGCCCGATCCACAGCGATGCTCGTCGATCAGCAATGCAACGGCAACGATGCCGTAAATGATTGCAGCAAATATCAACCAAGCGTTCATCCCGCCGCCCCTTCATGCTCAAACGATCCCATAATCAGCGCGTAGGCTATGTCTTCATGCTCATATTGATCTCGAATTGCGCAGAAATGGAGCGAGCGAAGCAGTGCTTGACCATTGCCGAGGCGATCAGCTGGTTTGCGGAATCGCAACATTTCACGGAGCGTCTCTAAATGAGCGGGCAACTGAAGCGCCTTTTCGCGTTCGATCCAACCCGCCTTTGTCGGATAGCCTTCGCGCTCGAAGATGCTCTCGGCCAAGGCTGCGGCGTTGGCCGAAACTTGCGGGTTTTCTGCCAACTCGCTGCGCACCAAACAACCAACTGCGAACTTCCAAGCACTATTCCGCTGATCGCGGTCAATGCTTGGGAATTCAGCGCGAAGGCGGGTCATTTGTGATTGATAAGCGTTCATGCCACTTCCTCGTTTTCGCAAACACCAAAGGCTTTGGCTGGGCCGATCCGCGTCACGCGCGCGCGGGGCTGCATTGGCTCTTCAACGATGCTGATCTCGACCAGCTCAAGTTCATAAAGTGTGCGCCGCTTGACCCCGCGTTTACGGCGGACGCGGTAGCCAAATGACAGGCCTTGGCCGATGGCGATGTCGGGGCAATCAGATCCAAGCGCGATGACAACAGCAAGGCCGAAATCATCCTGATAGGCCATCAGCAGGTTGCCAATCACTTGCTTTGGATCATGCGACTTTAGGAATGGAAAGGGCTTCAACCGCGCTAGACTGTTGGTGAAGGCACCAAATTTGATCAGGTCACCTCCGCGATCCCGTTCATCAAAAACAGCCGCATAGCCAGCGATCACGCGCGTCTTTGGCGTCAGGTCTTCGGGATAAGGTTTGAACAGCCTCACGACGCAAAAACCTTGGTCGATCCGCCCGTGATGATCCCGCCGCTCACGCTGTCGCCGATCCGTGCCACGCATGCGCCGCCTTCGCCGCCAAGGTTGACGGTGTCGGCGATCACATCGACGCGCTCGGCCTCAACGCGCACCTTCATTTCGGATTTGATCAATATGCCGTCGCGCTTGAGGTGAACGACTTGGCCAAGATCATCATAAAGCGCGACTTCGCCTTGTGCCAAATCGGTCAGGCGGTACCGCCGATCATCAACCACGATGATCACGCCGTGGCTCGCGGTGCCGCCGATCCGCACGATGATCCCTTCAGCGCCGGGAATCGGATGCGTGCTGAAGCCGTAATGCTGAAACCGCTCGGCCTCATTATGCAGCTCATCGGCCAGCACTTCGACTTGGACTGACTGGATTTTACGGCTGTCATCAACCGCCATGATGATGCAGCGACCGACGAGGCTCATGACGCGCTGCTTGAGGCGTTCAAGGTTCATGGCTTCTTCTTCCTGATTTGATCGGGCTTGGCCGCTTCGGGCACGGGCAATTGCTTGTAAGCGTCGGGGTAAACGAGGCGCAGCGTTGCAGTCTTGCCGCTGTCGCTATCGATTTTGAACGTGACGCCCGCGATCATCAGATCGGCCTCGATCGAAAGCGCAGGCGCGGTCAGCGAAACCATCGTCTGCGGCGTCCACAGCTTGCCCGATGGATCGCGCCAATCGACCACGCTCACGCTTGCCTCTTGCGCTTTGGCGGCGCGCACCGTCGCCTCCCACATCGCGCGTGACTTGAGCGATTCCGCGCTCGCCTGATCTTCGGCGATGATCAGCAGCGGACGGCGGCGCTTGACCGCCGGATCGGTTGCACTCGCTTTGGGATGCGCGACAGTTGCGCCATTATGCTCATCATTGCCCGCCGCTTGGCCTTTGAGCAGGTAGCTGCTGAAACGTTCGCGCACGTCATGCTTGGCCGAGAGCGAAAGCAGATGTTCGCCCTGGACAAGCTTGACGGCGGCGGTGCCCGCTTTGGGGCTGATAATCTCGACATTGCCTTCGGCGTTTGACACGGCGAGCAGCCCGCGCATCTTGAGCATCCGCTCAATCGCGGCCCAGACAGTCTCACCCGATTGTAGCGCGAATTTGGCGAAGGGCGCGCCAGTATCGAATTTGGCGGTAATGATCACGCCAAGCGGGCCAGCCAGATCATTGGCAATCGCCTCAAGCTTGCGGCCCGACCAGCTTCCCGGAATGTGGATCGCCGAACAATCGACCAGATCGCCCGCCTTTGATCGGCCTGAAACGGTGATCGTATGATCATCGCCCGACAGGCTGGCTTCGCTCACATCAACATAGCCAGTAATCACCGTCTCACCGCCGATGGTGACGCGGCAGGCGGCGTCGGCGGCAACCGCGCTCTGTGTCAGCGCGCCGGGTGCCTTTTCAGTGAGTGACAGCGTGAAACTGTGCGCCAGATTATCAAGGCTTGGGTCAATCTCAATCTCAGTCCAGCCCGCATAAGCGGTGCCGTCGATAATCAGCTCAACCTTGTCGGGATCAACCACGGAATCAAACACGGCGCACCTCGCGCAGATATTCAAGCGCGCGCGCGGCGGCAATGAAGCCGGGATGCGGTATGCGGTTGCGCGTCACCAGATCGGCCTCATTGCCGCTCAAGTCCGCTGCGCCGTAGAGCCGGTGCGCGATGACAAGGCTTGGCAGTGTCGCCTCGGGCGTGATCCGGCCAATTGGCGCGAGTGTGCTGCCCCGTGCTGCGACATCGCGGACGATGGCAAAGCGAATAGTATCAAGCGCGTTCGCGGCATCATCGCGGCCAAGATTGGCATAATCGCTTGCGGCCTCATCGAGCGGCAGTGTCACGCTGGCGCGCAGGCTCACCGCCTCATCACGACTCGCAAAGCGGATCGCCGAGACCGCGTTCGCGATTTCGGATGCACTTGTGATCGCGATCAGTTCGGCAAAGGCCTGCGCATTGGCCCGCTCGGCGTTGCGCACGGGCGTGCGTCCGATCACGGTGCGCGGGCGTCGGTTATCATCAAACAGTCGGGTCAGCGCGCGGAGCCGCAAGACTGGCGAGAGGCCAAGGGCGGCGACACCGCGCACCATTGCGGTCACATTGTTCGCCAGCCGGATCGGCGCGTAAACCAGATCAAGCGCGCCGTTCAATTGATCAATCCCGCTTTCAAACGCGCGTAGTGCTTTGCCAGCGCCGCCGAGCAATCCCGCCGCGCCAAGCGCGGATTTGGCGAAGCGCTCAATGTCGAACGTCGCGCCGTCAACGGCAAAGCTAGGCAGGCCGTCAACCGAGAATTCGGCTTCAAACATCGCGATTCCTGCGTCCGCCGCCGCCTTGCCAATGTCGCGTGATTGCTCGGCAGTATCCCTGCTGACTTCGCCCGCGAGCGCGCGGCCACTTTGATCAAATTCAACGCTGAAACGCGCGATGCCGCCTTCGGTCGTGCTTTCGGTCAGTGCCCAATCGCGGCAGATGACGTCCAACTGACCAAGGAAGGGATGGACGAGAACGCCCGGCCCACGCTCCTCAAGTGCGGCGATCAGCGCATCACGCTGATCATAGACATCGTCGCCCAGGACAAAAATATTGATGCTATACCGCTTGGCGCGCGCGCCGGTATCTTCGGCGTAGGGCAGGTCGCGCTGGGGGAATTCATGCGTCGGCCCGCGCCGTCCGCCAGCGGCCTCATGATCCTCGGTTACGAAGGGCACACCGCGAAATGATCCGCTGCGATAGGATGATTTCCAAGGCTTCATCAGCCGAAACTCACACTGCCGCGATTGCCGACATTGATCGGCACGCCTTTATTGTTCGATGACAGCCGCGAAACGCTCGCGCGGGTGCCGGGTTCAGTCATGATCTTGATATCCAGCGCGCCGCCAACCTTGACAGGTGCTTGCGCGCGCGCGGGAGCAAATGGGTTATTGCCTTGGAGACGCTGCATCAGGGGCGCGCCGGATGCTTTGGGATAACCCGCAGCCTTGCCGCCGCGTGGCATCGCACGGGGCTTTTCACTCCCATCATAGTCGAGGATTTTGCCAATACCGCGATTGAGGCCGTCATTAGCATCGCCCAACCAGCCCATGCCATTTTTACGCGCCCAGCCACTCAGCGCGGCGTCCTGTCGATCAGCCCATCCACCCTTCGAACCCGCATTCCACACAGTGCCTGCGAAATTCGCGATTGCCGCGAACGCCTTGGCCACGCTCCAAGCGGCTCGGGCGATTTCACTGATATCGCTCGCCGCAGATTTGAAATCCTCGCGCGTGAAGCTGCTCGCCCATTTGACCGCATCTTCAAGGCCGTGAGAGACTTCGGTGGCCCATGATTTGAGTGTGCCATCCTTGGCGAATTGCTGTGCGGTCGAGAGCAAGCCATCGGCCTTGCTTTTGATCAGATCAAAGATGCCCGCGTCAGCCACATCAAGCTGAAAGCCTGAAAACATATCCTTGATGTTTGACCATGTGCCTTTGAGCGTGCGGCTCTGCCGATCCATCATCCCGCCGAACTTGGCGTCAAATATGCCGAGGATCGATTTCTGGATATCGCGCGCGTTGTTCTTCGCAGTGCGGGTCACTTCCTTGCCCGACTGCATGTAACTGAAGGCGACGGCACTGCCGTTCACCTTGGCGCGAATGCCGAATTCTTTGAGCCGTTCAAACTCGCCCGTCTGCGCGTCGGCAAGCATCTCAACCGCTTGCATGATATCCTTGTTCATCCCCGATGCGGCATTGCCAAGGCTCTTGAGCGAACCGGCCATCGGATCGATCCCGTAGGATCGCAACTGGACATAGGCCTCCATGACGTTGGCGACTTCGTAAGGCGTCGTTTTGGCGAATTGCTTGACCCAATCCATTGACTGGCGGGCTTTGGCTGCCGAGCCTTCGGTATTTTCTAGGATGACCTGAAACTGCTCAAAATCGCTCGCGGCCTTGATGATGCCAAAGCCGAACGCGCCGACACCTGCCGCGCCCGCACCCGCACCAATTGCCGCCCATTGCACCGCGAATTTGCTCGCGCTGCGCAGTGCCGAGCCGATGCCCCGGCCAAGGCCGTAGGCACCCTTTTCGGCAAGCTTGAACCCGCCGTCATTCAAGCGGCGCAGGCCGTTGCGGATCGCGGCAAAGCGCGGTGCGGCACCAACGCCAACCCGCGATATCGCCCGGTCGGCGGCACCCGCATCTTTGGTCACAGGCCGGAACGCGCCACCCATTTTGCGCGCGTCGTTCGCGATCTGGCCAAAGACCTTGCTCGCCCCGTTTTGCGCGACGATCTTGAGTGATGCGACAAAGTTCGACATGCGCGATTCCTAATCCTGTTGCGCTTCGGAGAGCGCTTCGATCTGTTCAAACCAGAACAGAAATTCGGCCAGTTCCATCTCCCAAATCTCGGTCGACGAAAAATGGAGGGTATTGGCGATCAGAGCGGCTAAACTTCCCCAGTCGCTTGGCCACTCTTCCGAAAATCCGTGATGATTGCACCAATGGCATCGGCATCGTCGCTGCGCATTTCGTCAACAATTTCGGGCGTCAGATCACACTGCGACCAGATCAAGGTGAAGCCTATTTCAGCGCCATCTTTATCATCATCAAATTTGGCGATGCGGCGTTGATCCTTGACGCGCGTGCGGCGCACACTGACTTCGGTTATGGTCTGCTGCTGATCGCCTTCGCCAATCGTGATCGGGTAAATCAGCTTATAGAGAACAGGTTGATCGCTCATGACCTGATCTCCTCTGCGGGTGGCCCCATGAACACGACAGGCGCTTTGCCGTCGCTCATGTCAGGAGTTTCTTGGCAGTATGCGTGAGGAATGCTGTAGCTTTGACCTGTATCAAATTCGATGATCAGCGTCTCATCGTCCCAGCCGCGCATCACATCAACTGACACTCCAGGTGTCACGAGTAGCGTGAATTCGCACTTACTCGACTGGCTTTCTTCAGTGAATTTGCCTGTGACATAATCGCCTTGCACCTCGGTGCGCTTGACGCCTCCGGGCATCAGTTTAGACTTTCCCTCGGTTTCGACTTCAAGGCCGCTGATGCGGATCCGCGCACGGCCCCAAACTTGGTTCTTATTCGCCATTTAGAGGCTCCTTTTTGTCTCTTAAGAGGTGTTAAAGTCGATATTCGATCTTCGCCGCCATCACGCGGTACTGGCCGACCAGGCGGCAGGGCAGCAGTTCGTTGGTTCGGCTGCGGTCGCTCGTGTCACGCTCAACGATCATATCGCGCTTGAAGCCGTCCATGTCTTCGCACAGCCCTACGCTAATCGTGTCGGCGTACCATGCGACATTGTCGGCGCGCAGCGCGCTTGGCGTGACAATCGCCTGACCCGCGCCAAAGTTGGTGCCATCGTCGGCAAGCTTGTGACGCGGGAACATCGTCGCGCGCCGCGCACGGAAGCTGACGCGGAGTGCGGCAAGCATGAAGGGCACATTGATGTCGAGCGATGACACATCATCAAAGCCCTGCGGGTTGGTCTGATAGGTTGTGATCGGACGTTCGATGATCACGCTGCCGCCCGCGTCAACGGTGAAGGTCGATATCCCGTCGCGCAGCAGCAGCTCACGCTCGGCCTGATCAAATCGGTCTGGCTGGAGCGGCGGCAGCACACCGGGGACTTTAAGCGTTTGGAGTGGCCGTGCTGGATCAATCGCCAGATGATAGGCGCAGACGCCGTAATAGGCGGCAGCAAAGGCCAGCGGATGCGTCGGGCTGCGCTTTGCGCCGACGATTCCGCCAAACGCCGAATTGCGCGATCCGCCAAGCGCGGAGAGTTCACCAAAGGTGCCGCGCTTACCGCCAACCGCAAAGCCGTCAATTGCGGCGAGTGGCCCGCTCCGCCGCTCCATTTCGGTTTCAGCACTGATCAGCGTCGCGGTATCAAGGAAGGGCAGGATGATCATATTATAAACTTCGTCGCCAAGTGCCGCCCAGACGCCGTCAAGCGCGGGATTGCCAGCACCGCCCGCCATTGGCGCAATCGCGAGCGTCAAGCCGCTGGGCAGCCCCTCTCCGTCAAAATAGCTCTGGCACAGATCAACCTCATTGCCAGCACTGCCCTTGTGGCGGCACGTGACGGTCACGACCGCGCCTGCGCTGGTGGCGGTGACTGGCAAATCGGCCGCATTATTGATTGCGGCTGCAACACCGGTTGCGACCGCCGCCGCTGTGGTACCCGCGACCAATCCAAGCGTGATGCGCGCGCCGCCTGTCGCGGCGATGCCGTTGACATAGAGCGCGAGCAAACCGCCGTTTGACACCGAGCCTGCAAAGGTCAGTGTCCCGACCGCCGCAGTGCCGCCGCCCAGATCATCAAGCGCGATCGCAAATGTCTCGGTCTGATCATTGGCTTGCTTGAGCGCGATGAAGGCCATCGCGCCAAATGATCCGCGACCGAACAGCACACGCGCATCATCGGCCTTAACGATCCGCGTCGGCGTCAGCGCTGCGATGTTGCCACTTGGCAGTTTCTGACCAATCACGAGGATGCTTTGCGGCGCGCCCGCGAAGCCAGAGAGCGCCTTGCTCCGGTCAAATTCGACGTAGCTGCCCGGAACGCGCAGATCGTTCGGAATGAAGCTGAAACTGATCGCCATTATTTGTCATCCTTCTTGGGTGCATCGTGTTCGGGATCATCGCTGATGATGATGTCGCCATCATCAAGACGGCGCTGCCAATAGGTTGACCAGACGATGACTTCGCCCTGCTCGGCCAGATAACTGCCATCGGGCTTGCGCAGCGGCGCATCGCCTGCGCGCTTGATAAATTTGGTGGTCATAGGGCTTGCTCCAGTTGGATATTGTCAGTGGCATCGGCGCGCGCATCATCGGGCAGGCCAGCATCGCCGACGACGCCAAGCGGCGGGATATCCCAATTGGCGTGCGCGGTTTGGTAAGGCGCGGCATCAGTCATCGCA
Organism: Sphingomonadales bacterium; assembly: GCA_031418495.1. GTDB lineage: Bacteria > Pseudomonadota > Alphaproteobacteria > Sphingomonadales > Sphingomonadaceae > Aquisediminimonas. The sequence goes on along the minus strand of JANOXQ010000054.1, from coordinate 31,001 downwards.
TTGGCAAAATCGGTGAGCGCGAAGCTCGTCGTGAATTCAAATGCCTGAAATGCGACCTTGCGTTCTTTAAGCGCCTCGGGCGGACGAACGGGATAGCTTGCCCCAATGCGGACGGTGTCAATCTCAAGCCCGAGCGTTTGCCCCGCAAGCATCGCGGCGGCTGTCGTCAGCAGGGTATAGCTTCCCGGCTTTGTGGCGGGTGACACTGGATCGCCGTGGCGGGTGGCCTGTTCGCCGCGCTGATTTTCACTCATCACAACGGCGACGAAGCGACATTTGACGCGCTGGCGATGATCTTCCTTTTCGGGCGCTTCCCAGCGGATGAAGCCAACCCACAGCGCAGGCGCGCGCAATGTGCTATTTTGCTTGATCCACGCATCCCAATTTTCAGGATAAGTCTCAAGCGCGCCCCAATTGAACGGGATGCGCGCTTCATCTGCTGCCGACTTATAGAAGGCGAGCACCGCATTTTCGATTTGCGCGATCATCGACCGCCGCCAATCTTTTTAAGGCCGATGCTCAAAAGCACAGGATCGCGCAGCGATTTGATCAAGGGCCAAAACAGCAGAATGACATAGCTGAACGCGCGGCGCTTGCCAGCATACCACGCCTCATAGCCGAGCAGACCGAGGCCAATGCTCCAGATCAGGATCAAGACGAAGAGCGTAATCACGCCGAGCGCGCCAAAGAAGATCAGCCAGCCGATCATACCGCGAGCGCCTGCAACAGGAAGTCCGCCGTCAGCTCGCCGATGGTGTCTTCATCATCGCCGCCGATTCCCAAGAATTGGCGCTTTGGCAGATTGCCCTCGGGATAACCCCGATCATGCGCGCGGGCATATTCGAGCGGACTTCCAATCGTCACGCTGTTAGCAGTGATGATCCGCGAATCGCCAATCGAATTTTTGAGGAAGCCGTCAAGGATGAGCGTCTTGCCCTTCAGTTTCGCGCCCTTGGCCCATTCGCTGCCATCGGGCGCGCGGCCCGTGTCAAAGCGTTCGTCAGTTGTGGTTTCAAGCGCCAGACCGATATCGTCCATCAGCGGCGTGAGATCCGCGCTCGCCTTTTCGGCGCGCGCGAGCTGGGCGGCGAGGCCGCTGATTTCGGTCAGGTCAACCGTGAAGGATGCGCCCGCCATTTCAGAAGCCCGCCATCTGTTCGCGGCCAAAAATCGGCACATTGCCTTCAAAGAGGATCGCGCCGTCACGCACTGGCAAATTCTCTTCGCCGCCGTCGATCTTGATCATGCCGCTCGCGATCTGCTTGAGCATCGCGCAGGCGTCTTTATACGCATCTGCAATATGTTCGGGTTGCGCTGAAAAGCGGTACAGCCGGAAATACGCAATATCGATGGCGATTTGGGTCAGCAGCGGCGGGATCGGCAGTGCGGCGTCAACGCGCTTATAGTGCGCGGCGATATAGCCGTTGATGATATTGTCAGCCTCGGCCAGCGCCTTTTCGGCGAGTGCCACATCAACCACGCCAGCGCCCGCATCGTCCGTCAGCTCAATCAGGCGTTCAAGCCCGACCTTTGCTGTGAGTGCGGCGAGATTGGCGAAAATTGGCACGAAATATCCTCATGATTAAAATGCAAACCGGGGCGGCTTCATGACTGGCAAACAGCCGCCCCGGAACGGCACAAAGGATCACACCTTCGCGCCGTCGCCCCCCTTGGCCTTGGACGGTTTGGCAGTGGGAGCTGCCTTCTCGTCCTTGGCCGAGGCTATTTGTTGATCGCTGTCAGCCTCATTTTTGCGAAAGGCGCGTAAATCATCTGCCATTTCATGAAGCATCTGGCCGAGGCCAACGCGTGAAATCGGCCGCCAATGATTATCCGAAATGCTTTCTTGAACTTCGGCCAAGTCATTGGACATCCAATTGATAATATCTGCGCGATTGGGGCCAATGTCGCGCCAGCCATCATCTGCATCCTGAATAAGCCGCGCTCGATAACGTATCAAAGAACTGGCTGACGCCTGCAAAAGCTGCGCAGAGATCGGAATGATCTGTGTCTGCGAAGCATCAATTTCACCAAGCTTTTGGCTAAGCGCATCAACCTGCTCTTGCGTGATTTCCTTGATTACCAAGATCGGGTCTTGACGCAGATAACCGATGACATCCTCGCCAATCTCTTCAACATCAAGCACGACAGCCTCTTTACCAAACTGGAAGCCCGAGCGACGCCGCGACGGCAGCGTCGCCTTCACACTGATGAAGCGCCGCGTCATGCCAACCACGGCGACACGAGCAGACCGCACGTGCCTTTCCATTCGTTGGTGACGCCGCCTTCACCATATTCACTGTTGAGCAGCTTGCGGAACGCAGACTCGTTACGCGGGCCGCAGACAACGAGGCGCGGCATTATGCCAAGCGGGCGGCCAAAGTCACCCTTCATGCCTATCATATTTTCGCGCGCGAGTTTGTAATTCGCAGCCGTTGGAGCCTGCTTCGATCCCCAACCCAACTGCCACAGCGAGTAACCAAAGGCACCGCGCGCATCCATGCCGTAGACATATTCTTTACGGTTGAACACATTGTCGTCGGTTGGCTGATCTTTGGGAATGAAGCGCCAATCCTGACGCTTCTGGTGAATAAGCGGCTTAACCGACTGCATCGTATCAAGCATGAACCAAGGCTCACCCGCGCCGCCATCGGTATTGGCAACCGACTGAACAACGCCGTCAGCGTTCAGAACTGGGTGATCGGTGTCAAAATAGCTTTGCCCGTCATAACAAGGATTGACGAAGCCGCCCACGAGCAGATCGAACATGCTGCGGCAGGTATGCGCGCCAGCAGCACGGCCCTGCGCCTTAAACAGCGTCCCGTAGACCCCGATATTATCATCATCAATGTCGTTGGCCTTGACCGCGACGGTCAGCTCATAATCGTCATTGACCAGCTCATATTTCGAGAGCGAGATATTCTGAACGACGCGATCACCAAGCCACTTACGGACGTTGGGCAGCAAATCCATCCACGCAAACTCATTGCGGCCAGTGGTGCTCATTACCGTTTCAGTAAAAGCCTCATGATCGGTTGGCGCTTGGCCGAGCGCGTCCATGAACGCCGCATTGAAGCCAACGCCAAGCGTATCGAGAAGCTGCGCGTTAATCACTTTTGCCATGATAAATCCTCATAATTGAAATTTTAGAAGCGCACCCAGACGCCGACACTGTCGACATCAACGATCAGCCCAGCGACGGGCCGCGCATTTGCGTTGCTGGTTTTGGCGACAGTCTGATCATCAACCACAAAGCAGTTGGTGAGCAGATCAGCGCGCGTAATGAGATCGCCGCCCGCACTATTGGCAAAGCGGTACGTCGATTTGCGCACCAACACCTTCTTCGCGCCGTTCGCGCCACCGAGGTTGGAAACACTCTCTTCGGCGTGGCCATCGGTTTTGAAGGCGGGGTTGGCAGCGGCGGTCACTGCGAAGCCAGCGGCGTTGAGCGCGACCATCCCGCCTGAATGAATGACCGCATCAGCCGCGAGATCACGGCCAAATTCTTCGGCGATACGCTGCGGCGTTTTACGACCTGCGGTTAGAGCAGCCATTATGCGTCTCCCTTACGATTGAGGCTGTTGAGATAAGATGCCTCACTGACGCCGAGCGCAGTGGCGACGGCGCGCTGATCTTCGGTCAGCACTGTGATTTTGCCATCGGCATCGCGCTTTTGCTCAACCATGGTCTTTCCCAGGCCATTTTCAGGGAAGCCAGCAAGGAAGCTGGCGAGCGCTGTTTCGTCGGTAATGGCTTCGGCGTGCGCCTTAAGCGCAGGCTGCAGGCGGTCACCCGCAGCCTTGATCATGTCATCGCGGCGCTGCTTACCAAAGCCGTCGAGCTGCGTTTGCATCCCCGACATTTTGGCGGTCAATTCAGAGACCGTTGCAACGGGCACGAATTTGACCGGGTCAGGCGTAGACGATGCCAGCGCCGACGCCGCAGCGGTTGCAACGACGCTGACGTCATCGCCAATCGTCAAGCCCAGCGCGGATGCGGTTGCGGTAAGCGCGTCAGCCTTACCCTTCATCGCAGAAATGCCTGCGATGACAGTTGCCAGATCAGCGGTGGCGGCAAGGCCAAGCGCTGTGGCAATCGCTTTCAAATCCATAATATCATCTTCCTCTTGTGTGGTGTCGTCATGGGTCATCGCACTGGCGACTGCGGCCAGATCGAAATTAGGAACGTTGACAAGCGCAACATTGATGATCGACGAAACGCGACCATCGGGCTTGAATGAGAAATAGGGCGAGATGTAGCGATACTCTTTATCGGTGATGTGCGCCGACGCTTTGGCCGTCCATTCGATATCGCCCCAGATGCCATCGGCTTGCGCAGTGAGCGTTTCGGGCTTGATCCAGCCAGCAGCGGGAGCCCGAACACCAAGGCTGGCGGATGCCGGTGCCTGATGATCATAATCGCACATCAGATCAGAGCCGCCGAGCCGCGCCTTGGTGTCCGCAATGATTGCCGTGGCATGAGCAATGTCGTCAATGAAGAATGATTTGAGCGGGCGACCGTTATTGGTGCGGTTTTCGCCCATCGCAAAAAGCTGAATGCGCTTGGGCGGAACGCCGCCGTCCAGAGAAAGCGCACTGCACGTTGCGGCAAATTCATATTTGTTGAAACGCTTCATCATGAAGCGGGTTTAGATCATGCGCGCGCTGCGCTTCACATGAACCTGTTCATGTCCGCCAAGTTCGTGATCAGGGGGTTTGGCTCTTGTCGCCTATATTGTCCAAAATGAAAAGCCCCGTCACGCGCGCGCCGCTTTTGGGGTGGCTGTTTTTGACCCACCCGTTTTTGACCAGGCAAGCGTTCCGCGCTTGAACAGTCTATCGCGCGCCACGCGGTTGGCACTGCCATAGCGCCAGCCCGAAAGGCCAATATCGGCCACCGCATAACCGCTGCTCGAACGGCGGATATAGCGGCGCATCAGCATCATCCGTTCGTCTTTGCCGCGCACCCACACCAGCCGTATCTCGTCGGGATCGCTAATCACTTGGCCTGCACGGCTGACGCGCACTTGTTCGGCTGTGCTTAGGCCGTAGAGCCAGCGCTTGGAGATTGGCAGCGGCCAGCCGCTCTTATCAAGGTAAATCTCGCCCTTTTCTGGATCAATGCCGAACGCGTCGAGGAAGCGTTCAACCGCCGCTGGCAAAGCCGAGGCAAAGGCTTCGCTGGCGTCAGTGCTGAATTTGGCGAGCGGCGGCGGGGCCAGCCCTTCGACCTGTGCCTTGCCCGGATGATAATCCCAGCCCGCGCCAATGCCGCGCTCAACTTCGGCGACCTCACCCGTGCGGCGGTTGCGGACTTTGCGGATGCCGAAATTTTGCGGGCGTGTATCAATATCCAGCTTGCGCCGCGCCGCCATCGCGCGCGTCATCGAAACCGTGCGGCAGCGGCAGCCCCAATCGCACGGCGGATAATGCGTTTCCCACCACGGATCGCTGACGAGCAGAGCCACATTGTTCCAGGCGCGATGTTCGTCGCGTTCACGGCCATCAATGATGCATTTGTAAACAAGGATCGGGAAGGTCGATTTGAGCCGGTTGATCCGCGCATAGCGCCCCGCCGCATAGCTTGTGCGCAAATTGGTATTGATGATCATGCGGACGCGGCGATCCGAACCAAGCTGGACGATCTCCTTAGCACCCGTCAGCGGATCAACCTTGACTTGTTTGCCCCACCATCCGCGTTCGCCGAGCAGCAGCTTCAAATCGCGGCGCATCTTTTGAGGGCTGGTGCCTTCGTCAATCCCGACATCGATGAGCGCACGGACATCCTCAAGCAGGCTGATCGACATCATCTTAGCGACGGTGAAATAAAAATCATGCGCCGCCTTGGCGATATCCTGCCACGCGAAGCTTTTGGCGAGGCCTTTGGCGCGAAAGAAGGCCAGCGCATCACGCGTTGGCAATATCGGAATCGGGCTTTGCGGTGGATCAGCGTCGGCCATTAGCTGCTTTCGATGATGATGCGGGCACCGCCTGAAGATGTGGCACCGTCGCCCAGCAGCGCGCCATTGCCGCCATCAAGCGCAAGGCCAAGCGGCCAATCGGCATTGCGGAAGCGGACATAACCCGCGAAGGCCGCGCCCAGATTTGGCAAATATCCCGGCACCGCGCCAATCATCCGCACATGCCCCATGATCATCAGGCAGCTATTCACGTCCGCGCGGACGCTGCGGCTGTACAGTGCGCGCCGCCGGATCACATCGCTTTCGGCCCATTCAACCATCACGGTGGCCTTGCCGTTGATTTCCCAATCGCCCGGGACAACGCTCAGCGCATCATGATCGCCGCGTGCTGGCCCGCGCGTGATCAGCAGGCCCAAACGATTCCCAGCCTCGTCATGATCAAAGCGCGGCGTATCAATCGCGGCAGTGATGACTGCGCCACTAGCGTTGCGGTACGGTGCGGTCACCGGGCGCGCAAAATCAAAGCTTTGCGCAAAGCTGCGATTGACGAGCGATGGCATCAGTCATCCTGCGCCGAAAGTGCGGTCTGCTCACCCGCCAGATCAACTTCGCCCGCGAGATGCGCGCCAAAGCCAGCGCGTTCGATCATCTTCACGAACCTATCAAGCGGCATAACCGCAAGCGATGAGGCCATCGCCTCGCGCGCTTCTTCAAGTGTGCGCGCGCCGCCTATGATCTCACCGACCGGGGCGATGATCTCATCAAACATCTCATCCCAATCGCCCAGCGCTTCGTCAGTGACATCATCAATCGCATCGCGCGTGTTTGCACCCTTGGCGCGAAGGGCAGAGGCAGCCGCCTCGATGTCATCCTGATTGGCCGCTTTTTGCCCTCTAAGAGGCTCTAAGAGGTTAGGTTGGCGTCCCGCACGGGGGTTTGCCCCCAAATCGCGGTCTGTGACGTCCTGACCGCGATTTTGATTGGGGTCAAAACCGGGCGCGATCAGCAATTTTGCGCCCTTGCTTTTGGGCGCAGGCAGACCCGCCATTTCGCGCATCTCTTCGGCATCAATTTCAACGCCGAGCGCGGCCAGCTCACGCGCGGCCTCAACCTTTGATTTGACATCAACCGGATCGGGCTTGGCGATCTTGATGCGCGGATATTTTTTGCGCGCGCCAAAATTGAGGAAGATCATCGGTTTGACGAGATCGCGGTTAAGCGTCGCGGCGAGCAGCTTGCCGTCGGCGCGCGCAATATCATCGCGGACTTCGCCGTGGAGATCGGACTGGCCCGAACCAATGCCCGATGCCTTGGCATCGGCGCTGCTCGTTTGGCCAAGCACGGCCTTGCTCACCTCATCATTCACGAACAGGATCATCGCCTGCCACAGATCGGCGGGCGCGGTGCAGCCCTTGGCATCGATAAACTCAATATCCATCGTGCGTGGGTAAGTTGCAGCCGCATCGGTGCCGATCTGGCTGACCGCGCGCTGGAGCTTGCGGATATTCTCTTCGCTTGCGCCAACGTCATAACGGCCAACGCGCATTGGTTGCCCGTACATTTCAAGGAACGACAGCCAATCTTTGATCGAGTAATTCTTGAACATCCACAGCCACGCCACGCCGCGCGCCAGCCCGCCGCGCACCGGAATGCCCGATTTGGCCGAATGGACATGACTGATTAACTTGCCGAACGGCAGCGGCTCAAGCGCGCCGCCATCGCCGCGCAGCATCGGGGTTTCGCCGTCGGTCTGATCATATTCAAACCAGCTTGGCTGACGCCAGATCAGTTTATCGGGCAGCCATTGCTCGCCTTGATTCCAGAGAATTTCACAGTGGCTTGTGCCTTTGCCAACCGCATCAAGGATATCGAACAGTTCGGTTTCAAGCGTCTCCCGGTCAAGCCAATCCTCAATGAACTTGGCATCGGCCTTGGCCTGTGCGCTGTCATCGGCTGGCTCAACGGTGCGCGGAAGCTGCGCGACCGCGCGTTTGCGCGTGCCAAGCACAGACAGATAATGGGGGTCTTTCTCCTCCATTTCTTCGGCCAGCTCATAATAGGCGCGCGCATTGGCTTGTTCGGCATTGCGCAGGATTGATGTCATCCGCTGCGGCGTGATGTTCTGCGCGGGGTGGCCCGAAAGGATCGAGCGCACGCCCGTAACCGACGGCCCAGCAATCGCCTCGGTCAAGACAGCGCGGCGCAGCGGCATCCCGTTCAGATCAACAAGTTCTACCATGCGCCTTCACCCCCAAATCGGCGTCCGCGCCGGTTGACTACTTCATCTTCTGGATGCCATCCCGCACCCGGCTGCGCCTTGCGGTGCATCCCCGCCGCAATGCTTTCAAACCCGTCATAGGTGAGCGGGTTGTTCATGCTGGCGGCGTAAGCAAGGCAGAGCGCGACCGCGAAATCGCCGTGGCGCGGCAGACCGTCACTGCCATCAACCGTCTTGCCTTGGGGCACCATCGGCACCCCGCGCACAAGCATGATCATCCGCAAATCATTGACGCAATTGTCATTGGCCGGGATCAAAAGCCGCTTGCCCTCAATGCCGTCCTTCATTTTCGGCATATTATCGGCGTACCAGCTCTGGCTCATCATCACGCGCTCAACGATATTTTCGCCAAAGCGCTGGACTGCGGCTTCAGCCAAGAAACCGCCGTTGCCCGTCGCATCAAATTTCGCGCCGACTAATCGCGGCAGGCGGTCACCGACATAATAGAATATCTGCTTTTGCGCTTCATAGGGCACATTGCGCATTTCGATCATGAACGGCACCGAGCGGACAAGATCGCGACCGATTTGCAATGGCACACCGCATGACACGTCACCCGAACGCGCGAAATCTTGGCCGTAGCTATGCTCAAGATGGGGGTCGAGCTGATCAATCAGCGGCTTGACGCTCTGATCAAGCCACGCCTGAATATAGGATGCGCGCGCGACTTCGTCCCACAGCTCGAAGCGCTGGGGGCAAATGAGCGTCACAACATTGTTGGGCTGCACCGCAATCGCTTCAATCTGCGCGCGCGTCAGATAAACGCCCGAGCCTTGATTGGGGATGCAGTCAAGTTCTTCAGCCGCATTATGACGATAGATTTTGCGGATATTGGCGCGCCATTTGGCTTCGCCTTCGACGCTCCATTCGATCCCGCGTTTGAGGCAGACGCGCTCATAAAGGCCGTTTTCAATCGCTTCGTCAAAGGGGCAGCGCACGACATTGGCATCGTCGCCATATTCGCCTTTGCGAATATCCTGAAGCAGCTTGTTGAACGGATTGTCTTCGCCGTTGTGGGTCGAGATGACGAGGACTTTGCCGCCCCAGATCAGGAACGCCATTGCGGCTTTTAGCAAGCCCTCTGCATCGTCATGGAAGGCGAATTCATCAAGGATGACATAGCCCTGACGGCCACGAAGCGATCTCGGCGCGCTGGAAAGCGCCACGATTTCAAAGCCCGAGGCAAAGCGGATGCGGAATGCCTGGATAAATTTATCGGCCTGACCGTTCTGGCCCTTATCCTCAAACAGGAACTCGCCGACATCGGTCGCGGCTGGCATGAACGCGCGCGCCCACATCGCGCAGGTATCGATAAACTCGCGCGCCATATCGAGGTTGTAGCCAAGATAAAGCACGTCCATCCCGCCCGACGATTCCGCCGCGCCTGCGGTCAGAACGCCGTCGGCACCAACGCCCCATGTCGCACCGATACGGCGGCTCTTGTCAGTCGCGGTGAGCGAATAACGTGAGGTTGAGGCGAGAATATCCTTTTGATGCTTGAGCAGGATATCTGGCAATTCATTATCGCTGAACGCGGCAGGGAGTGACTGTGTTACCGCGCGGCGCTTTATCGCCCACCGTTCCTCGCTGATCGGGCCGACCTCATCCTCATAGAGATAGTCTTCAGCGGCATTGCCTGTGTAGCCAGCGAGCGCGGCCATTAGCCGACACCCAAGATTTCGCGCTTGATATCGGCAACCGTCTGTTTTGTGAGGCCAGCGTTCGCGCGCTTGGCCACCTTATCAACAGCCGCCAATGCTGCCTTCTTCGCTTTTTCTTCGCCGCGCCGTTCAGCGCGTTCAATCACGTCCATCTGGTTTTTCGACGCGCTGATAAGCGAGCTTAGCGCGCGCGCGGCTTCCATCATTTCCTTTGGGGTGAAATCGACGGGCACGCCCTCCTTCGCCATTTGCATCAGCTTGAACAGCTTGACCTGCATCAGTTCAATATTGATGTCAGCGATTGAGGCCTGATCAGTGTCTTCAATCTGTTTGCCGACAAGCTTGGCCCATTGCCGCGCCTGGACAAGTTCTTGGCTCATTTCGTCAAGGCTGCGCGTGTGGCGCTGCATCGCGCTTTGCGAGATATGCGCGTTGAATTCGGTCAGCTTCGCGCAGATTTCCTTGATCGTCCAGCCTTGCTCAATCCGCAAATCGCTGATCAGCTTTTGCAGTTCGGGATCAAGCGCCGTCACGCTCGACGGCGTCTTGCGCTTTGGCCGGACAAGGGAAGAGGCCAGCGCCATTAGGTGCCGTCACCGGGCACGAGCGCGGCGATTCCCGGAATCGTCGCCAAGCCTTTGGCGACATCGCTGCCCCGCTCGGTCAGCGTCACCATCGACGTGCTGATATTGAGCGATAAGAGGCTGACAAGACGCAATTGAGAGAGCCATGCGAGTTCGGCGCGGATCTGATCAGCGGTGACGCGCAGGCCGTAAACGCGCTCAAGCGCAAGGCCAAGCACGACATTATTCGCGGCATAGCCGGGCTGGGCGGCGAGCAGGCGCAATATGTCACGGCGCATCTGCTCGACAACGATATCGGCAAAAGCGCTCATGGCTTCACGCTCAATGCGAAACTCTCAAGCCGGACGACTGCATTTTCAGTTCGGTCAGCAGCATCTTTGACCAACTCAACATATTTATCGACGTATTTTTGGTGATCCGATATCTTGTCCCTGACATTACGCACGTCAGATTTCAGGCTTTCAATATCGGCTTTGGTTGGTAGATCGGAGACGTCTTTGACAATCTCATCAACCTTGACCTCCATTTTTGTAAGCCGCTCTTTGACGCCTGTCAGGTCAGCCTGAAGCATACCCGTTGAGACCGGATTATTGCGGCCTTCGCGCCGGGCCCGAGCCGCCGAGAAGGCGACAGCAAGCACAATTAGCAGGCTGATTATTACATCAGGGTTGTATGTCATGAGGGTCACTTTCGGGGAGTGCGCCCGAAAGGGCCGCAACGTTGGGGAATATCCGTGATTGGATCGCTTGAATGATAGGCAGGCCGGTGTAGCCAATGCCAATCGCCCAGCAGGTTGAGACGATCAGGCTGCGCGTGGGATCGGAGATCGCCAGCGCGATCACGAACACGCACAAAAGCGCGATCAGCAAAATCTTTTGCACGCGGCCGAGCGGCGGAGGCGGCGCGATCAGGCTGGCGAGCGCAACGCAGATCACACTGATCAGGCTGGCGAGGACGGGAACGTCATAGCCAAGAATGTTAATCATCACCGGGCCGACAGCGGCCACCGCCAATAGTAAAATCTTGCTCATTTTTGCGATCCATTTTTCTTATGCATGGGGTAACCCGTCATTCCACTGGCCAAACCCGGCACCTGCGTTGATCACCGCACCGCTATAAGTAAAATCAGTATTACGCAGTGGCCCTCCGACCACTGGACGAAGCAGGTTGAGAACATCTTGTGTCCGCTCCGCTGAGGTCTTTGGTGACGTCCAGTCATAGGTCAGCAAGTCTTCCCAGCCAGCAAAGCACTGGCTCGGGGCATAGATCGGGTCGGGCGTGTTGCCTCCCGGTATTAGGTGACTCCTGATATTAGTGGCGCTCGCCGCCCCCGTGCTTCCGCCTTTTTGAGCATAGCCGTTTCGTACTGTGCTGTTGGCGATCAGGCCGGATAAACCGATTGATGGCAATTGGCCGACAAGTCCGAACCCGTTACCATTTTCGTCATAAAACCTGTCGCTACCAAGCCACGTCCCAGCGGTATTGGGGTAAGTGCGGCGTGGGTGCAGATTGGTGTAATATTCAACCGTGGCGTTATCATTGGGATATGTGACGTAAGGATCGGGCAGCTTTGCCGCGTGTGCGCCGCTGGCGTTCAGGACGATTATGTTACGAAACAGCGAGGACGCCGATGTAACGCGCCCAGCAAAAATGCCCTGTGTACCAGCGTCACCATCAGCCAGCGCAAAGATAAAACGCTCAACTTCAATGCGTCCATATATCTGCTGATAATCCTGAAACTGGATCGCATCTAGATGCGTGTTATTGGCCTCATCCTGTCCGAAACGCCGGTCTCTTATTGGCCTCTCAACCAAGATATCGGCGAGCCGACAGGTGCCAGTTGTCGCACCGGGCGCAAATGCATTGTCTGCATAACCGATCACGCGGCAATTCTCATGCAACGAGCTGGCAAGCCGAATTGCAGTATTGCCTGTGCCGATTGTGAAGCCTGATCCAATATTGATGGCCGTGGCATTGCGAACGATAGGATCGGCTCCAGCACTCCCCGCGACATTATAGCCCACGATGTTTTGCTTGAGCGGCACCGGCCCCGTGGCTGTCCCGCCGTCAATAATCAGGCCAAAGCCGCTCTTATCATTGGCGCTGAACGTTGAAGACGAGGTGAAGACGAAGATGCTTTCATTTTCGTGGAATGCCTTGAGGTTTTTAAATGTGATCCGGTTATTGTTAATCCCAGAAAGCCCGTTGATCTTCGCTGGGAACGTATCAGCTTCATTCTGTACCGTCAGCACTGCTGCCGAAGTCAGTTGGCTGTTGTGGCGGCTGATTGACATGCGAGAGCCTGACCATGCCGACGATCCGCGCGCGATCTCAAGCGTCTTGCCCGCCATGACTATGTTGCTCGAACTCGCGGTGCCGAAGCTCGCGTCGATATCCTGTTGCCGCGAAACGCTGGCCATATCGGCGATCAGCGAACAGGGAATCGTGATCGTCTGCGCCGGGTTAGCCGAATTCATGAAGGTGAAGCTGCAATTCTTAAGCGTGGTCAGAGTTACCCCAATCGCGGGCGTAGGGAATGCAGTTTGGCCAGCGCCAATATTATTCCAGTCACTAGCCAGCGCCGAAGCACCAATCGGCGTGAATATGGTTGTCCAATCGGCAATAAAGCCCTGTGTAAGGAGCAGATCATTGAGATCAACCCCGCCAGCATTGGCCTTGGTTAGAACGCCGCGCCGTGCAGTGAAGGGAGCAACAAATGCTGGCGCATCAAGGCTGATAGAAAAATAGGCGCGCGGCAGCGGCGTCCGTAAATGAACTGACTGTGCCGACACCGACCGATTGCCGGCACCGCTGGGCGTTACTGTGAAATTTGCCATTTGCACATCGGGATGCGACGCATGTTCAACTGCGAAGACAAGCGGCGTGGCAGGAGTGACGACGCCAGCACCAGACAGCGCGGCGTTCACTTCGGACTGAGCTGGCATTGCTCCGAATACGCAGATCTTGAACGCCGTCGATTGCGCCTGGTCGTTGCCATTGACTGGCCCATCAATAACGACTGCGGCAACGCTCTGACTCGCATCGAACGTCGCGAAATTTTCAAAGGTCAGCCCGATATTTTCGTCTGAAATCGCCCCGCTGAAAATCCGGCAGCCGAACCAGCCAGTCGCATAAAGTGCGCTTGTGCCTGTGCGTGTGCCAATGACAGCACCAGTGGCTTTATTAATGATAGTGTAAGTGATCGTTGTTCCGGTGACTTTAGCATTGACGATACGCTCCTCGCCGACAGTGAATGTGTCTGCAATGTCTGCAAAGCCTGAGAGCGCGATTGTATTACCGTTGGTCAGCCGCCAAACGTTGGAGACTTCAACCCAGTAAAGGTGATAACCGTTGTATCCGCCTCCGCCTTGGTTTCTTAGAAAAACGCCCTGCACTTGGTTTCCCGGCGCAGACCGCCGCCGCATTAGCGTCCTGATTGACCCGTTTGCTCGCTGAGGCCCGAACGCTATGAGCGCAGCAGTAGCGGCACCCCACATCCGGCCTTTGTTTATCCTGAAACTCTGCGCGGAAAGCACTGAGTTGACGCCGACGCCCTCGGCTCTGACATCGGGAATATAGGCATTGGCCGATGTTGTAAGCGCTGCACCTGTTAGTGTTACGCCGTCAAAGCTGGCAAAACACAGCGAATTTACAGCAGGCGCAATATTTATTGTTGGTGAGAAGGCATCAACCGTCTCGCCAAGATTGCCGCCAAGCGCGACGACGCGAAAACCGACAGAACTATCAACAGGCCTTGCCTGATAGGTTGTGCCCGTCGCGCCCGCGATATCCTGCCCTGATGACTGCCACTGGATGAGCGTGATCGTGCCGTTGGCAACGATTCCGGGAATCGCGGTCAGCATCTGGCCTTCTGTTGGCGTACCCGTTGGCGCAAGCGGCTGCGTGGTGAAGGTCGGCGGGGACGCGCTGACAATCGCAGGATAAATCATCGACGTTAAAAAAGGCGCGAGATAGAAACGCATCAGGCGGCGATCACCGCGAGCTTGTGGCCGTACGTCAGGAGGCGGGTTATCGGAACATTTGCAAAGAAAAAATCCGAAGCCGGAGTCGCGGTAGGATCCACACCAAATTCAATTCGGCAATCCGCACGCGGCTTGATCTCGACAACACAGATCGGCTCGCTTTGACCAGTCTCTATATTCGGCTTGGAAAAAGCAGCGCTTTGCGCGCTAGCGCCTGCGATCTCGATTCCCGTCTGAACATTTGACGGAACGCCGAGCAGCCCCCACGCGTGCACCATATCAAATTCTGCAATTTCAAGCTTGGCCATTCATATTCTCCAAAAAATTCACAAACCCGCTGGCTTTTCGGGCCAGTCCGGGTGCCGGGGATCGGTGGTATTGGCGGGAAGGCTGCGCAGTGCGCGGCGATAAGCGGACACCTCTGATCGGCCGAACAGCGGATGATCGGTCAGCATTGCGGGGTCGCTCGCGAGCAGGCGGGCACAGCGCTCGGCGCGGAGCGCGGCCCAATGAGGCTCAAGACATTCGCTAAGCGCTGTGCCGCTCGCGTCCAAAACCAACCGCTTATCGTGACAGCCCTCAGGCAGGTCGATCAGGATGTAACCCTTCAGTCCGTGCAATTTCGCAGCCGCTTGGTCTTCAACAATCGCGCGGATCGTCCGCGTCGATTTATGAACAATCGCCAGCATATCAGCCCCCTGCGCTTATCGTGGCGCGGCCGAAGGTCACGGCAACGCTTTGCCCCCCGCCGCTGCGCCGCACCATGACGAGCAGGCGCATGACCTTTGGCGCGGTGCTTGAGTTCGCAACCACTGCCGATGCGCTGACGCTGCCGTCGAAAAATTCAGGCTCAACCCCGCCTGTGTTGAACGCAGTGCTGCCAAAGACATTGGTGCTCGAAACATCAAAGGGCGCGCCGCCTGCGGTCACATCCTGAAGCATGAGCTTCATGTTGGGTGTGTAATTGCCTGCGCCATTTACAAGATAGCCTGCGCCGCCGCTAATCGAAATCGAGATTTGCGGCGGGATTTCCACCTCAATCTGCGCGACTTGAAGGAAGGTCGAACTCGTTGGCAGCGTCGTGATATCGACTGACTTGCTGACCCCACTGCCGCCATCACGTATCTTTGGCAGGCGCAAAGTCCGGTCAATCACGATTGCGCCGTTGATGGCGCGAGCAACGAGATACGCGTCATCATCCGAAACGGCTGTCGGCGTTACCAGCCCCGATGCGCTGACCGTGCCGCTCGACGCGATGCTAAGCCCGCTCACAATCGAGAATGTCCAGCCCGCAGTTTGCAGCGCCGCACCACTGAATATCTCAAACTGCGCTGATAGCCCGGTGAACGCGTCAGGCTTGACCACGCCATTGGCAAAGCAGGCAATTGGCAAACTTGGCGGGTTGAGGGTTGCCGAGAGGCCGTTGGTTCCCGGTGCGCCGGGTTCACCGGGTTCACCGGGATCGCCGGGTAAGCCCGGATTTCCCGGATCACCGGGTGCGCCATTTGACCCTGATCTTGATTTGGCGAGACTAAACACCTTGTCGACGAAAACGCCAGCCATCGCGCCGCTTCCGGTCGCACGGATCGTGAGCGTGGCTGTCACCTCGCCCGCATCATAGCCAGCGTTTATCGTGTAATCTTGGCCCGCATAAGCGACCGTGAGCGCCTGCGGATTGGCCAGCGTCGAGAGCGCGAACAGCGGAGAGACATCTGTCTGACCTTTGAATACGCGCAAGCTGCCCGCCGCACCTGCATAGCTTAGGATTGCACCCGACGCATCGGCAGGCAGGGTGTGGGCCTCGTTCGTCAAATAGCCGACAACCGCGTCTGCGCCCGCGACCCCATCTTGCAAGCGCACGACGCTAATAGTGTCACTCAGGACTTCGCCATCTGTGAGCGCGCACTGAATAATTACCCCCGAAGTGTCATTTCGCGCAGAGTTGAATTGCGCCTCGGTCATCGTGACATTGTCACCAAGTTCCGAACTCAAAAAATTTGTCGCGGGCAGCCGCAAGGCTCCCGTTGCGTCAAAAACCGCCCAACTTACAGTCGCTACGCTATTCTGTTTTTTCGCGGTAAAAACAATCGTCTGACCAACGGGAGACGCCACACCCAAGGCGTCGTACCTGACCTCTCGGCGGCTCGCGCCCACCACGAGCAGCTTTGCAGATAAGCCGGGTTCACCGGGATCGCCGGGTAAGCCTTCGATAATTAAATCCTCTAAAGGCATTTTGCCTGTAACGCCGCTACTGCCTTGAACAGCGAACACAGCGCCTGCAGGCACCGATGTGAGCATTGGCAAATCACGGATATTGCGCGTTTCAGTCATGGGCGTACACCCAAATACATTGCGGCCTCGGCGGCGCGGCGGCGGGTTAAGCCACGTTCCACATCGCTGCCTTTATTGATCCACTTGCCAAATTCCTTGGCGGCGAGATCATATTTCCCGGCCTTGTGATAGCGCAGCAGCGTTGAGCCTTGCAGCTTGACTTTGACCAGCTTGCCACCGCGCCGCACATCCCACATGCCGACATTGAAGCCGAACGAGAAGAGCGCGTCATATTGAGCTTGGGTCGTTTTTGCGCCGTCTAAGAGGCGGTTAAGATCGGCGTCACGCTCGGCAACCGCCGCATCAAACCGCGCAATCGCCGTCGCCATCGTCCAGACTGTGCCGCGTTTAATATCGGGGCCAGTTATTCCCCAGCCATTCGTCCAAGGATCGCCCTTGGTTTTGGGATCGGGATAGGCTTTGAGCTTCAGGCTCTCAAAGCCTTTGACAAAAACCTTAATATGTTCGGAGGCGCGCATCATCTCGCTGGATTAGCATCGCGCGGGCTTGCCCCTTCACATGAACCCATTCATGTGAAGGGGCAATTGCGGCTATTCGGAAGGCGCAAACATCTCGATCTGGCGCGTTTGTAATGGCAAATTGGCTCTTTCGGCAAGGCTTATTGCTCTTGGCGGAGAGGCGAGTATTTTACAGACAGTGCGACAGTGCGTATTCGTCATCCGCGCAATCTGGTTAAGTGTCAGCTCACCGCGTGTTGCTTTTAGATGGCGAATTTCAGCCTCTCGGCGAAACTTATTGGGGATTAGCAGCTTGGTGTTGCCATAAAAATTGCATAGCTTTTCGGCAATTTCGAGACCCACAGACTGAACGATCTTATGTTCACCGCCGCATTTGAGTGGAACGTAAAGCTCCTCGCCGCCAAACGCGCGGCTAATCGTCAACATGTCATCCCAGCCAATGGCGCCGACAATATCATCGAGTACCTTCGATCCGGTCAAAGGGGCGTAGCGCTGCTTTGGCATCAGAACTGCAACACGCGCCCGCAATTTTCGGATTCGACGGTGACGCGGCCCACCCACCAGCGCTGCGCATTGCAGCCGGGGCAATTCTGGCCGCTGTGATAGCGCGGCGCGGATTTGGTCACCGCTTCAAATTTGCCGTAGCTTTTGAAGATCGGTGGGGCTGCGGGCGCGGGCGAAACAAGTTTGAGTTTGGGCTTTACCATCAGATCGAGACCTTTGCTTTGCCTGCGAGGATATCGGCCAAACCGCGCGCCACCGCGTCAAGCGTTTCGACGCCCCATGACATTGGCGAGCCTTGGGTTTCGATGCCCAGCAGGCGGTGTGCCGCAACGCCGACTGACCAGGCCTCGGGCACCAAATCGGTTTCACGCAGCTTGCCGATGATGGCGCGGCACAGGTTCATTTTGAGGATTTGGAGCGCGTGGCTGGCGTCGTTCGCCATCTTGGTGTCTTGGCTCCAGCCGTTGCGCTCGGCCATATTTTTGAGCGCCTCAATCACCTTGTACATTTGGCCGTCATTGGCCCATGCAAACGCCTCAATCTTCATCTGCTTTTTGACGAACGCCTCAAGCGCGCGCTCCGATCCGTCACGGACAACGCCAAGTTGATGCAGCGAAATCCACAGTGCGCGCGCCTTTCGCGCGGGCGGGGTACTGACCAGCGGAGCCTTGCGCGGCTTCGACGATCCTTTGGCGGGCAGTGCGACAAAGCCGAGCAGTTTCATCTCATTTATGATCGCCTCAAGCCCGTTGATGCTTGCTTTGGTTGAACTGTCTACGGCAGCGACGCGGATGAGCAGCGCGGTGTAATCATCTTGGGCCATGCGAAGCTGCTTTTGCGCAACCTTTATCTTGCCAATCATCGCGCGGCGGCGCGGATCGGGGGCAAAGCGGGTCATAGTTCGTTCTCGATGAAGAGTGCTATGGCGCGCAAATCCGGGTATTTGTCCGAATTTCCGACGAGATCGCTGATTGTTGAAGGGTCTCTATCGCCAAATTTGCGACCAATCGCGGCATAGGTTGCATCGGTTTTTTGGCGACACAAAAACATAGCAACAGTGCGCCATTTCGTGAGCGTCGGCTGACCAACGCGGGCGCGTCCAATCAAGTCATCGTATGAAAAGCCGCTTGCGCGCGCCGTTGCCTCAATGATTGTTATCAAGGTAGGCCCGACCGGACGCTTGCCAAATTCAGCTTCGATAATCGCCTCAAGCCGCGCGATGCGCGCTTCTAGCGTTGCAGTATCGGCGCAAGGCGCACCAATCGCGGCATCTTGTGAATTTTCCATTGCCTTAACTCCAAACGATGAACGCGAGCGGCAGGCTAAGCGCCGCGAGTGCAGTCAGCGCGGCGACGCCCAGCATCTGCACCCACGATTCCGGCCCATGCCGCAATACATCAAGCGCGCGGCGCATCACGCGGCGATCTGGCGCGCGGAAAGATGCGTCCACGCGTCGACCAGATTATCGATGATCATTGCTTTACCAGCCGCGAGCATCGACGCGGTTTCAAGCACCTGCGTGCAGTTGCGCAAGCCACCAGCGCGGCCAGCGATTCCGCAAAGATATTCACGCTGTTTCTTGTCAGTTACGCCCCAAGCGTCGCAGAGCGCCAATGTGTCGGCTTCGCTCGGCTTGCGGATCAAGAATTGCTGAGCGATGCGCGATTTGATGCGGGCGAACGCGTCGACGCGGGCGCTCTGTTCAAGCCGCAGCATCACATCATCATTGCCGACCAGCGCGATACCAATACCGCCGATCCCCTTGCAATAATCGAAAATGGCGCGGATTTCTTCAAGCGCCTTCTCGCTCAAAAACTGCGCTTCGTCGAAAATGATCAAGCCCGAAGTGTTGGCGATCCGCGTTTGCACCAAGCCGCGCAGCTTGAAAGGGGTACCGCCCAAATCCTTCTCGCCGAGCGCTTTCAGGAGCGCTTGGAGCATCGTATTCACGCCTGAACTTGTGGGCGACATCGTCACGATCCACACGCAATTCGGGTCGCTCGCGCGGTAATCCATGATCGCCTCTGATTTTGACGTTCCCGGCGCGCCGCCAATCAAGACCATCCGTCCACGCTGTGCGATTTGCAGCACAGCCTTGATCCGGCGCGTGGTTGGCGTTTCAAAAAACGCAGGTGGCTCGGCGGCGGTCAGATCAATCTCGGCGATTTTGGCCATGCGTTCGCGGTATGCGATCACGCCTTCGGCCAGCCGCTCGCAATTGCCGGTATAGGTATTGCCGACCCACGCGCTAAGCGCGCTTGATAGGCCGGTCGCTTGATAAAGCTGTGGCCATGTCATGCCAGTTTCTTCTTTGTGGGCGATCAGCCAGAGGCGTTCGGCCTCAATCGTTTCGGTTGTCATATTCTGCCTTTCTATTTGACCACGCTTAGGTGGTTTGCGATCCGGTCAAGTACCGAATTTGAGACCGCGCGCTGCGCTTCCTGCGCGCGCGGTTTAAGGGCTGCTGCGCTCTGTCCACGGTGGCGGACAGGGCGGATGATGGTTGCCACGGGCGTGTCTTCATCGGGCATATCGCGCATACTGTCGGCGAGTTGCGCGGCGGTGAGTAGTTGCTCGCTCCTCACCATTGCCTTGGTTGTCTTTTTGAAGTCAGCGATCTGACGCGCGCGCACCTTTGCGGCGGCTGCATCGCGGAAACCAACATCGGCGATGATGTCAGCCTTGAGCAGGAATTCGCTTTCGCGGCTGTAAATATGCACTTCGTTATGAAGATCGTCGGGATCGAAGCGGACGATTACGCGCTGGCCCGCCAATTCAAGCATTTCGGGCACCCAATACCGGTTGCCGTAGAGTTCGATCTCGCCCGATTTGGGATGGCAGCGCTTTTCGGCAGCGGTCAGCAGCGCCATCTTCAACTGATCGGGGCTGGCTTTGCCAATCGCGCTCACGGCGTAGCTTTCGGCGAAAACCTGATCGAAGGATTTAAGGCCAGCGCCCATTTCGGTACGCCGCCCCGGCTTGGCATTGTGCGCCGCCACACAGTCGGCCCACACGCGCATGAACACATCATAGGGCACCGCGCGCTCGCCGTAGTTTTCCGGCTTAGTGACCGTGCTATTGCCAGTGTATGCGCCTTCAAACGCCGGATGTTTGGCCGCACGATCGCAGAAATCGCGGAAAGCCCGTTCAATTGGCTTAGATGATCCGCGATAAGGCAGCGCCCAGATGACTTCGATTCCCAGTGCGGTCAAAAGCCCGGTCGGCTCATCCACTTTGGGCTTAAAGCGGTAGCGATTGGGGATGCCGCCGGTCAGCCATTTTGATGCGAACGCATGTCCGTTATCTGACAGCAAGCCTTTGGGAATGCCCCATTTTTTGAACAGATCGGCAAAAACAAGGCGCGCCGTGATGCTATCCTCGGTCTCGGATATCCGCCAAGCGAGGAATTTGCGGCTATAGACGTCCTGTATCGCGGTGAAGGTTGGGCGGATTTCGTTGCCGTCATGCCATAAGACTTTAACATCGCATTCGTGGCCGTCGATATTGACCAGCTCCATCGCATGAAGTTCGGCAACCGAGCGTTTCTGGAAGGGCAGCAGCTTGCGCAGCGCCTCCGATCCGCCGCGTTGCAACGCGATCAATTGCGCAGGCGTTTCGCGTTCAAACTTGCGTTTTAATGTGCGTGATGAAGGGATTTGGACACCTTCAACGCCCTCATATTTGCGTTGCAGCCGGTAATAGCAGCTTTCCCAGCTTGGCTTTGACTGGCGCAGATAATCCGACTGGATGAATTTGAACATCTCACCGTCAACGCTCGACTCCTTGCCGCCGCCGCGACGCTGCGAGGCGAGGTGCGGCAGGCGATTTTCAGGCGCGATACCGTCGATCATCGAAAGCCACGTCCACAGCGTCGCGCTGCTAATCCCATATTGAGCGCCAACGCCAGCCACCGCGCTGCTGACTGTCATGCCTGCCGCTTGAAGCGTCTTGATATCTTCCATCCGGTCGAGCCGAGCGCGCGCCTCGGCCTTCACGCTCGCCTTTTGTTGATCAAACCACGTCCAGATGCTGCTCGCGTCGCCGCGCGGAGCCGGGTCAGCCGCAACGGCCACATTGCGCTTGATCAGCGCTGCCCGCGCCGCCGCTGGCAAGAGCGAGATATGATATTCAACCCCGCCGCCGCGCGCCGCGCGTTTGCGCGCGAGTGGATTGCCCTTGGCATCAGTGCGCAGCGCCCATAGCTCTGCCTCGGCGCGTTCATTGATGCTGCGCTTCACGCGTGAGAGGCCGGGAAGCGCCATCTCGGCCAGTTCCGCCGCTGTCAGCCACAGATTATATGGCTGCGGCGCTTCAACCTGCGCAGAGGCGCAGAAAGCCAAGTTCACGATCTTTGAAGCGCGCGAGGCCATTATGCGGCCCCCGGCTGTGTGTTCACACGGTCGAACCATGCACGATCAGCTCTGGCCTGCCGTTCAAAGTCGGCATATTCGTCTTCGACAGCAATTTCACATCTGAAACCCAAGCTTATTGCTAAGCTGATGATCATTTGCTGATCATAATGCTGTGGCTCTTGGTACTCTGGGAAAATCTTCGAAATAATCCATCCTGTTGCGGCAGGCCCGCCCAGCGTTGATGCCGGAACAATGACTAAATCATTGCGCCGATACAGCCATTCATAAGCTGACTGAGCCACGCCCGCCTGACGTGAAAGCACTTCGGCTTTCCAGCCAGAACTAGGACGCCAGATAGGAATATCACGCAAGTCATCGTTAGGATTGGCATCAGGATCGCCGTATTTCGCGACCAGCCTGTCATACATCGCCCGCGCCGCAGCCGCTTCATGCGGTGGCGTTGCCTTATGCGTGAGCAGCGCCTTCGTGGCGCGCATCCGGCCCAAGACATTCGCCGGGATCATGCGCCCACCTCGTCAAGTTCAACAATTGCGGGGTGGCGCAGCTCGCGTTTTTTGAGCCAGCGGGCATATTCGATGACTTCAACGTCAAGCATCGACGCGCGTTTGCCGCCGACCTTGTAATAATGGATCGCCGCCTCGCGGTTGATGATCGTCACCAGCACACAGCGGCGGCGCAGATAGGCGCAGGCATCGGCAAAATCGGCGGCGCGCTCTTCGATCCAGTTCAGGCTCATCAATCGCGCTCCCACCATTGTTGCGGTCTGTGTCTATTTGTGGGGGCTGGCATTGATCCACCGCCCGATTGCACCTTTTCAAGCGCGGCCATGCTCGCCTGCCACTTTAGCCGCGCATTGCGCGTATCAACCTCGGCCAGCGCCTCTTGCATCGTGCAGCGGCGCGAAATGACGATGTTCATCGCGTCGATATGGCGCTGTGCTGCGGGCCGCATCATGCGCCCAAACTCCAGCGGCTGGCCATTTTGGCGGCGGCGCGCAATGCCTGAATATGCAGGTCTGCGGGTGGCGCTTTGGCCTTATGCTTGCGCTTTGCGCGTGGCTTAAGGCTAGCCTAAACAATCACGGCGTCGGCCTTGTCCTGATTGCAGCTATAACAAGCGGCCACCATGTTTGACGGGTGATTGAAACCGCCCGCGCAGAGCGGGATGACATCATCCAAGGTGACCGATGTTGGCGTGACGCCGTCACATTCTGTCATCTGGCACTGGCAATAATGACATTTGCCATTCTGCTTCGCGGTGAGCCGAATACGGATCGAACGAAGCACACGCGTGTTGCTCATGATTTGGCCCTCCACTGTGGATTGGCTTTGTGCAGTTTGTTGCGTTGGCGGCGCTCTTCGGCGCGGATCGCTTCGTCGCGGGGCGGTATCCACACGGTACGCGTCTCGCCAACCGCAGTTGGGATGCGGACATCCCAGACGATCCAGATAAAATCCATTTTGCCACGCTCAAATGCGGCGATTCCGCGCTCTGCCACCAAGTGACCGGGCGGCATTGATGGCCGCTCGCTCAACACATAGATGGTGCGCGGCGGATGCTCGGTAAACAGCTTGGCGCGGCCTTGGCTCGCCAGCCATTTGAGCGGCAAGAGCATCGCCACCTTGTTCGTAGCGAGTGAGAGTGCGCGGCGGCAGAATGCCTCGGCGATTCCCGGCTGGTATGAGAATGGCGGGTTGGCGACGATGCTGAAACTTGATACAGACGGCCCTATTAGCCCTGAACCGAGAAAATCTTGTTTTTCAAACGCGCCTAGCCAGTGCCAGCCGCGTGGCTCTAAATCACTTCCAAACACTGAATAACCGTGGGCATCGAAGGCTTTAAGGATGTTGCCGAAGCCACAGCATGGATCCCAGACGGCTCCGAAATTCTGTGAACTACCGATGCTTTGACGCTCAGCCCAGATCAGCTCATCGCTCAACCAGCTTTCCTCGACATACCAGTCAAGCGGTGACTTATCGAAGCCAGCGGTGGCGATCTCGGCGCTCACATCTTCACCCAAACATTGCCCAGAGCAAAGCGATATCCGAGCTTTTTCAGCGCTCTGACGATTTGCATTTTGACTGGCACCAAACGCGGCCAAGGCCAGCGGTGAGCAACAAGCAGCGCCGCCTCATTGAGATTAAGCACCTCGACTTGACCATAGTGATGATCCAGTCTTGCGATGATTTCTTGCTGATATCGGCTCATTTTGAGGCTTCCAGCCCATCATAGGCGATCATGATCACCTCAATATGAGCTTCCGAATGAAGCGCGATTTCACGAAGTGCGCCGCGCGCCACGAGCAGTTTTGCCTCAAGCATGGCCACTTGCGCTGCCATCTCACGCGCGCTGATGAGCAGCGCCCCCCAATAATCTTTGCCAGCCCGGTTACTCATAGCCTTGTCCCTTCATAATCGATGAATGATCCGTCGCTGGCGGTGGCCACGACATGTTCGGTGCCCGCGATAAACGCCGCATCGATATGATCGCGGCTTGGCTAATCGCGTGCTGATGCGCGTCCCATTCGGCGTCGCGGAATGTGTTGATGATGGCTTCGCGAAGCCATTTCGGCAGCGAAAACCAATGATCCTGACAGAATATCCGCCCCGGCGTCAGCGTCGCCGTGCACGTCACAGCCGCGCAACTGCGCTTGAATGGCAGCTTCGCCAGTTGAGCGAAAACCGTTGAGGAACGGCGGACGCTCACCGCGCGTTCCGTTCGGCTTTAAGCGCGGCCAGCGTGTTGCGGCAGTATGTCATCAACTGCGGATGATGATTGGCAACCGCCATCCAGCTTGGCGTGATGAATGAGGGCTTGCACGGCCAGATCATCGCGACCTCATACGCACCAAGCCACCATCCGCGCGCGCTCGCCTGCATTTCTGGCACAATCTGGCCATCATCGCCGCACCAATGCTTGGCGGTATCGATAAACGCCCCAAGCGCCATGATCTGGAATTCGCGGCGTTCCGCCGTACCAAGTTTGCGCTCGCCACTCATTTCGCGGCCTCGGCTTGATCGAGTATTGTGCGCAGATGGAGCCGCTCGTCGGCTGTCATCACTCCAACGAAGTCCCTCAAGAACGTAGCCCTTACAAGCTCTGGGTGGGGGTTAACCCGGCAGGCGGCGAACCAATGACGACTTGCCGACCACATAAGAACAGCCGCTTTGAGCCAGCGCGAGCGGCCACGACAAAAGTACGCCGCAATCTGACACGATGATTTCCGTTTTTGCGCGACGGCCCTCATGATGCGTCTGCTTTGTCGAGCAAAGAACGCGCCTGATCGCGCTGTTCGGGTGTCATCATTTCAATGAGATCAGGTAAAAACGATTTTGGCGTATCGAGCCTCAACAGCGTCGTCATCATCGATTTTTTGACGCCAATGCTGCATCTGTTCCAATTTGCTTCGAGGTTTTTGGTGAATTTCCCTTGGCCGCTGTCAGCAGAAACCCCGATCTTTAAGCCAATCTTGATCAGCGCATCCTCAACCCGGTCGACGCCGGGATGTTCAACCAGATATTTGATGACGACGGCCCGCTTCTCCGGGTCAATCTTGACCAACTTGCCAATTTCATGAGCGGTTAGCGGGTTGTCCCGCTGCTCAAGATCGCGCGCTAGAGTGCGATTTGGCGCAACGACTGCGCGGTAAATCGCGAGGCTGCGTTGCAATGCCTTGGGGTGCATTTCCAAGGCATTCGCCACCTCTTCCTTCCAGCCATATACGGTGGACATTTTGTCCACCGTATCGGCCTCGACATCTTTTGCCCGCTCTGGCGCTGCAAAATGCACCTTGTCCCAATGCGCCGAAACTGCGATTTCCTGCTGACTTTTGCCCGGATGCGCCGCCGCTACCCGTGCGTTTGCAGCCTCGGCCAGTGCATGAACAAAGCAAGCGCGCTCAATCGGGCCAAGCGCGCGCCGGTGCATATTTTCCGACGCCTGTATTTCGGCATAAGTGCCGCCATCGCCTTTAATGACTTCAATCGCCTTCACTTCAATGCCCGCCATCCGGCAGGCCTCAAGACGGTGAAGCCCTGCGATCAACTCCCACTCATATTTCCCGCGCTTGATCGATTTGACCTTGATCGGATCATTCTGTCCGTCACTAACGATCAGCGCCGACAGCGCCTCGGCCTTGAGCGGATGGTAAAAGCCAATCCGGCCCTTGATATTGGGGTCGATCAGATCAACCGAAAGGCTCATCACAGCCGCGTTATCGAACATGGCCATTATGCGGCCGTCCGTTCGCTAACCATCTTTTCGGCTTGTGCAGGCTTGCGTTTGGCGAGAGGCTGGGCGTTATGCCCAGCCTTCAACCCCAGATCGACTGCCACATGATGTGCTTTGCCGCGCAGGCAGCGCAATTTTCCGTTGAGAACGAAATAAACAATATGCGGATCGTGGCCATGCTCGACAGCCCAATCTTTGATCGTTTCGCCCCGATATTCGAAACCGCGACGAACGCGCTCAAGCGCTTCAACTGGGAAGCCTTTGAGCTTTTGAGAGACTCTCGAATTTTTCATTGCTACAAACCTCATATTAGAGGCGCATAATGATCAATATTTTATACATGTCAACCAAATGAATGATAAATTGAACATTTATTTGCAAATAGGCCAGCGGATGCGTGAGGAGCGCGAAGCTAAGTCTTTGACACAGGCTGATTTTGCAAAAATTGGCGGTAGGAATCGCATTAGCCAAGCGACCTATGAAAGCGGCAAAAAGACTCCAAATCTTGAGTATTTGATCGAGCTATCAACTGCCGGGATCGATATAGGCTACATTTTGACCGGCATTCGCCAAGACGGCTCGCTCGGCCATGATCATGAGGTCTTGCTTGCCTATTTTGATCAAATGCATCCGTCCCAGAGAGCAGCCTTCCTACAGATTGCCGAAGGCTTGGCGCGACTGCCTCAACCTGCTAAATCAATTGACGAAGTGATGCCAACAACGACACTTCACAGCCCAAGATTGGGCTATCGCGCCGAGGAAGAACACAGATGATAGCTTGTTGGAAATGCGCCGAACAAATACAGGATGCAGCGGTTGCTTGTCGCTTTTGCAATGCGAACCAATCGAGTCTTGAGCGCAACCGGGCGGCACAAGATCGAGTTGCCGCACAGCTTGCGGATGAAAAGTCGAAAGATCGCAAGAAGAATTTATTGATCCTGATCGGGCTTGTTCCCTTTATTTGGCTGGTCAGTCAGTGCAGCACTTCTCCATCAGACCTTGAACAATCTCAACAGACGACTGACGTGCTGCCGATGATATCGGTCAGCGCCTCTCAACTGGTCAAAGCATATGATGAAAACGAAGTCCGCGCGCAGCAGGATTATGGCAATCACATCCTTGATGTGACAGGCGTGGTTGGCTCCATCACACTTGATATAACCAATGACCCGACCATAAACTTTGATGTCGGCGGTACACTTACAGGCGTGTCGGTTGATTTTGCTGAAGGCCAAAGCCAGTTTGTGGCTGAATTGAAAAAGGGGCAAACCATAACCGTCCGATGCAACGAAATATCCGAAGTTCAAGGCAGCCCAGTTCTGCGCCAGTGCGTACTCTAAAAAAGGGAATTATATACTTGGGTGCCGATGATCATTTTTCTCTTTACACCATACACAAATAGTGTAATTAAGATGAACAGCGCGGATGGATTGGCCAACTGCGACAGGTATGGAGACCTCAAATGACAATTCCAACACACAACATCTCTGATTACGCTGGAGCTGGAGCCTATGTCGTTGCTTATCGCGGCGATGAAATTGAAGGAATCGCCTATGACAAGATCATCGCTATCAAGAAGATCGACTACCCGATTTTGCCACAGAAGCCCGAAGCAGAGAAGAATATTAGGAAGAATAGCGAAAAGCTGCGCGTTGCTATCCTTATGGAGCAATATTACACCGCGCGTGAGGCAGCCATTCTTCAATGGCGCGACGATCTTCGCAACTTCAACCCAGATGCGACGGTCGAAGTTTGCGACTTGTCCTCCACGGAAATCGTCTACCGCCACACCGATCTTGCATGGATCGGTCAAGACGCGCTGGCGGGCGAAGGCATCGCGTTTGACTGCTTCTTGAACGGCGGCGGCGGCGAAATCAAGTCTCTGCGCATCGGTTTGCAGGCTACAATTTCGCGCCTGAACAGAAAATTACAGGGATGAAAACCCTCTACGCAGCTTGCCTCGCCCGCCTTGGACTTTCGCAGTTCGAGGCGGCGAGGCTGCATGATGTTCGGTTGGATACAGTTAAGAGCTGGAGCTCTGGCCGCAGTCCACCGCCGCCTGATGTTTTTGACGATCTGCGTGGTATTGAATCGCAGATCGTCGATGCCAGCGAAGCGTTGCGTGAGGTGTGGGCAGATGCGGCCACCATTGAAATCGATGATAGCGAGGCGGGCGATTTGCCGTTGATGGCCGCCGCTGATTTCGTCCTAAACACCGACGCACCGATTGAAACAGGCCGCACGCGCGCGACGGCCTTGGCGCGGCAAGCGCGGCGTCCGAACTAATCGGCACTCAAATATATAGTTCCCTAAAAAAGCTCCCACTTAATTGGTCGCAGCCGTGCCGCAAAATCGCCGCAAAGCCTGAAATTGCGCCGCTTTTGTGGTATTGGCGACGATCCGCGCCAACCTCCCACTTAATTGATGCCTGTTTTGGCGGTTGAGCCTTTTTGGCATCCTTGCCACATCCCAAATACCGCGATAATACGCCTCTAAGAGGCTTTTAAGAGGCTCTTAGCCACTTCCGCCCAAAACAGCGCCGACTCCAGCACATCCTGTCAAAACGCCGATTTTTGCCCGATCACTCCAGACAGTCTCGCCCCGTGCGATAATTGGTGAAAAGCCCGCTTTTCCGGGCACATTACCCATCGAAACCCATCATTACCCGCCGAAACCCGCACTCCAGTTAATAGTGTCAACTAACAGTGGCACGTCCGTCGCGCTGGACAGAGTGACACGGAGATTCTAGTCTGTAAGTCAGATGATGTTAAGCACCTATCGCGTAAGCATCGAATCATTGGAAATGGAGGGTTTATGACTGACTATGAATATACCTTCCGGATAGACGCATTTACCCCTGAAACTATTCCAATGGCGCGGCTGGCGGAATATCTGGCTGTGCTTGCTAACCTTGTAGGACATAATCAAAGTACGCATTTCGACAGGCTTGAAGCGGGCAGCGCGCGTCTCGTTTATAAAATTGACGCCGTCGATGCGCCAAAAGTTGAACAGCGTTTGGCGCGCACTGGTGAACCAGACGCGCCAAAAGATTTGAGCAAGGCTTTTGACGCACTCGACAACATGCTGGCGAATGACAATGCGGTCGGTGAATTGAGGAATCCGAATGGAGCGGTGATCATTCCCTTTCCGGGAAGGGATCGCCCGAAAGTTTTAAGTTTTCCTGCTTTTCGACAAGACGGCTCGATTGATGGCCAGGTCGTCAGCATAGGCGGGAAGGACGCGACTGCACATATCATTCTCCAAGATAGAGCGGTCACTTACTCGAATATCAAGTTGACTCGCGAGATGGCCCGTCAGCTTCGAGGCTATCTCTACGAACAAAAGGTGCGCTTGATCGGAAGTGGCCGTTGGGAACGAAGCCCCGATGGCAGCTGGAAATTGCTCGATTTTACGGTAGCTAGTTTCCATGTTTTGGATGATGCGAGCTTGAGCGATGTACTGGATACGCTTCGGGAAATTCCTGAAAACGGGCTTATGGGAAACGCCAACATCTACGATGATTTGATGTCACTTCGCCTCGGCGGTGAGGAATTGCACTGATGGTGCTTTTGGATGCGACAGCATTTTCACTGCTGGTATATCGTGACGCAAAGGCACCCGATGACCCCTCTACAGGGCAGCCAGTAAGCGATGCGGGGACGCGGTTTCAATATCTGAAGTCCCAAATTGAAAAATCGGGCAATACGATCCTTATCCCGACCCCGGCCCTTTCCGAGGTTCTGGTTTCAGTTGAAGACGCAGCGCCAGCCGTAATTGAGCTTCTAAATCGTTCAGCACGGTTCAAAATCGCCGATTTTGATCAACGTGCCGCAGTGGAATTGGCTGCAATGACTCGCGAGGCTATTCGCGTCGGAGATAAGAGGGCCGGATCGCCGGAGCCTTGGCAGAAAGTAAAATTAGATCGTCAGATCATTGCAATTGCACGCGTCAATCAAGTCGAGCGGATTTATTCTGACGACCGGGGCGTAAAATATTTTGCCGAACTGATTGGTATGGAGGTTATCCAGACTTGGGGAATGCCGCTGCCGCCAGAAGATCCCCAAATCAAGCTATTTTTGGACGACGCCTCCTAACTCGCTAATCCTAGAGTCACAGTTCCTGGGAGCAAAATACCAATTAGCAGTCGGCTTTCGAACAACACACTTTAACAACTGAACGGCTCTTTTGCAGCGAATCCCCCCTATTCAAACCCACCCGCTACCCTGCACGCTCCGGGTTGACATCGACGCAATGTTCGTTTAATGTTCCGCATATCTTTCTCAGCCTGAATACGCTCCGTCACGCGGTGATCCTGTGCGCCAGGATCAAATCGCTCAGACAGTGTAAGCGGTGTAAACTTTGGCGAAATGCGGCGGCCAATCTCTTTCTCTTTTTATTCCGTTTAGCAACCGTATTGTGAGTCAAGCCTGATGTGTGCACGGACGGTTTTGTTGGATGACAGCGTTTGCGATGATGAGGAGTTTTCGCATTGCGGCGGTGATGGCGACCTTGGGTGCTTTGCCGTCGGAGCGGAGCCGTTGGTAGAAGTCCCTGATGGCTGGATTGAAGCGGATGGCAGGCAGGGTTGCCATGTAAAGCGAGCAGCGCACCGAGAGCCTGCCGCCGGTGATGTGTGCTTGGCCGCGCCATTGGCCGCT
>JANOXQ010000053.1:0-22622 GCA_031418495.1 Sphingomonadales bacterium | reverse complement strand
TATTTTCTGGTGCTGGTGGACTGGCGAGAGGTTTGGAGCTGGCTGGTTTCAAACATGTAGGATTCGTTGAATCTGACAAAAACGCGTGCAACTCGCTTCGCAAGAATTTCAATCCAAATTTGGTTTATGAAGGAGACATTCGAAATTTTGACCTTGCTTGCGTTAATGAAATTGACCTGATTGCCGGAGGGCCTCCATGCCAGCCATTTTCTCTTGGTGGAAAGCATAAGGCCAACGAGGATCAGCGGGATATGTTCCCATATGCCGCCAAAGCTGTGGCTCACCACAAGCCAAGTGCGTTCATTTTTGAAAATGTTAAGGGACTACTCAGGTCGTCATTCTCCAAATATTTTGAATACGTTATACTTCGTATGACCTACCCTGAAGTATCAATAAAAAAATATGAAACATGGTCAGAGCATTTTGATCGGCTCACTCAAATCAAGTGGAATGAGCATAATGGTATTAAATATCACTTAAATTTCAAACTGTTAAACGCCGCTGATTATGGTGTCCCACAGATTCGCGAAAGAGTGTTCATTGTAGGAATTCGATCTGATTTAGGTGTTGAATGGTCATTTCCACCCACCACGCATTCACGAGATGCCTTGTTTCGAGATCAATTCATTACCGATCATTATTGGCAAAGGCATAATATCAGAAATGTCTTGCCTGTTACCGAACAAGAAGTTTGTTCGCTAAAATCGCAAATTCTGGAACTCCCCTTAGAAACCGCAAAGTTACCGTGGCAAACCGTCCGCGATGCGCTTGGATCAATTCCCCACCCAGCATCAGATCACGGAATTTCGGATCATATTTTTCGGGCAGGAGCAAAAACCTACCCCGGCCACACAGGCAGCTACATCGACTTACCAGCGAAAACTCTAAAGGCTGGCGGGCATGGAGTACCTGGAGGCGAAAATATGATTCGCTATGAAAATGCGTCAGTGCGTTATTTTACAGTATATGAGGGGAAACTATTACAGACGTTTAAACCCGATTTTCAAATAGCTGGCCCGTGGGGCGAAGCGATGCGTCAAATTGGCAATGCAGTTCCAACACAACTCGCAGAAAGAATTGGGCAAAAACTCTTCAACACCTTGTCGTATCGGAACGAACAACGCGCTCATGCGACTTGAGTTTGAAAATTAACCTACCCCGCCCGTAGCGCTTTCGGCGCGTACTCGCTCGCATCAGACACTTCGAAAAAACGCTGGAGCATCGTCTGCTCCACACGCGTCAAATGCGGGTTCCAGACGTCGAAGATGAGCACCGCGCGGAGCTCTTCGCTGTTGTTCCACGCTTCATGTTCGATGGTGTCATCGAACGCGAACGCCTCGCCGACTTTCCACTCGCGGGTTTCACCGCCGACGCGGAAGCCGCAGCCTTGGGGGACGATCAGTGGCAGATGGATGATCGCGCGGGTGTTGGTGACGCCGGTGTGCGGCGGGATGTGCGTCTTTGGCTTGAGGATTGAAAAGAAAGCCGTCGGCGCGCGGCGCGCCATTTTTGCGCCGGGAATGCTTTCAAGCATCGCCGCAGTCACCGAGCAACGAGCGTAAGCATCCTCGATCCGCTCGCCGTATTTGATCAGATAATAGGCGCTCCATGACAGTGAATTATCGAGGCCCGACCACAGGTTTTGCGGTGTTCCCGGATCTTGCGCGACATAGGGCGCAAATCCTGGCGCATCGCCTTTGATCAGCGCGATCAGCTCGTCACGTATGGCTTCGCTTTGGGCCTCCACCGCGTCCATCCATGGGAAATGCTTCCGCTCAAAAAATTCATCTGCCGGGAGGAAGGGATAGTGGATTCCATCGCACTGGTTGGTGTAGACACGACGCTTGCCGGTCACAACATCCATGCAGGCATCAAAACGGCGAAGCTCAGCCCCATCATGTCCCGCACGGTCGGTAGCAAGGCCGACATCCAAAACCTCTATATAATGCGAAGATTGCCGCGCCAAAAAGTCCCGCGCATGGGCAAGGATCGCGTTAATGCCCTCATTCCGCTGGGCGGGCGGCGGCGCGATCTGAACGATCCCAGCCCACAGCGGCGCAGCGTCTCCCAGCTCTCCCAAACGCTCATGGAGTTGCGCCATGCGGACAAGCGCCATGAAATCAAGCCGGTTAAGATCAAGCGCGCGGCCAAGGCTCGCGCGTTCGCCTTCGTCATCGCCCAGTTCACGCTGCGCGCGGGCTAGGTTAAGCCATAGCGGCCCAGCGGTTGGATCAGCAGCAGCAGCGCGCGCGTGATAGTCTGCCGCCGTCTCAGCATCGCCTGAATTGATCGCAATAATTCCAAGTGAATTGAGTGCACCGGGATGCGCAGGCGTGATCGCCAGAACTGCCTGATAATGCTTAGCCGCCTCGGCTGGCTGGCCCGCCTGCTGCGCCGTGTAAGCGCTATTTAGAAGTTGATTGATCCGGTTATTCGTCATGGCTTGCGGATGCACGAGGCAAAGCGCGAATGCAAGATCAGCTCAAACCCACACATCAACCGCGTGGAGGATCAGCCCGACGAGACCACCGACCAACGTGCCATTAATGCGGATATATTGGAGATCACGGCCAACCGCTTGTTCAATCCGGTCAGTGATTTTTTCAGCATCCCAGCCGCGCACTGTGTCCGAAACGAGCGTCACGATCCCGTCGCCGTAGCTTGCGGTTGCACCAACGATGG
Source organism: Sphingomonadales bacterium (assembly GCA_031418495.1). Lineage (GTDB taxonomy): Bacteria > Pseudomonadota > Alphaproteobacteria > Sphingomonadales > Sphingomonadaceae > Aquisediminimonas. Next base: position 19,940 of record JANOXQ010000053.1, on the reverse strand, counting down.
TGCGCCGCGCAAAACGGTTGATCGTGTGGCGAAGCTGCGGATCATCCTGAAGCGTGGTGCCAAGCTGGCGCAGCATATCGCCGAATTTGCCCGCGAGTACGCGGTCAGGATCGCGCGCGGCCTTGAGGAGGCCAGCGCGCGCTTGCTCCCAAAGCCCATCAATCCAGCGCTGCATCGCAGGATTATCAACAATCTCGTTTTTCCAATTGCCGACCTTTGCCTGCATGTCTTTGTCATGCTGCAAGTCAAACGCGAGATCGGCCAAAGCCTGATCAGCGCGCGCGCGCAGAGGATGGCTGGGATCATCGGCCATATCGAACAGCAATTTGTTCAGGCCGTTAATGATGGCATTGGCGACATTTTCATCTAGGCCAGTCCAGCGGAGCACTGAGCCTGCGCGTTCATGCACCATTTCACGGATCAGATGATCGTTTGACGCAAGTATCTCGCTCGCGCGGGTGATGAGGCCACCCATCAGCGGCAAGTGACGCCCCTCCTTCATCGCTGCCTCAAGCGACTGACCGAGCAGCGGCGAGACATCAAGCCCGCGCAGCCGCGTCGCCACCGCCGACTTCGCCATCCCGCCAAGCCGGTTTTGATCAAGCGATTCGAGCAGGTTCGCGAGCAATTTTGACGCGCCGTCACGCAGCCGCCCAGCGCCGCCGTGATCGGGGTCAGCCAGAAAGCGGCCAATGGCGGCCGCCACATCCACTTTGCGCATCCGCCGGGCCACGACTGCGGGGGTAAGGAAATTATCCTTGAGGAACAGCGCCATAGTATCGCCGATCCGGTCTTTGTTGGTTGGTATAATCGCGGTGTGCGGGATCGGAATCCCGAGCGGATGACGAAACAGCGCGGTCACCGCAAACCAGTCAGCCAGCCCGCCAACCATCGCCGCCTCGGCAAAGGCTTTGATATAGCCAATCGCCGGGTGAACGTCGAGATTGGCCTTCGCTGTGAAATAGATGCATGCCATTACGATCAGCGTGCCAGTCGCAATGATCTTGATCCCGCGCGCGCCGGGCTGCGCAGGATTTAGCCGTTCAAGCCCTATGCGTGGTCGCAGTGCGATGGCGTTACCCTATTATTCCGCCGGTTCGATGATCGTCGCCGGTGGACGGTTGCGCCGACGAAAGCCACCAGCAAAGAGACGCGGTGGCCTTTTTACGGTGCCGCTTTCTCCGCCCGTCGTCAACCAATAGGACAGCCACGGGCCAACGCGCTGTTCAACTCCCATCGCAAGGCTGAAGGTTGCGGGCACGATCACGAGCGTCAAAATAGTTGATACGATCAGCCCGCCGATCACCGTTACACCCATCGGCGCGCGCCATGCGCTATCGCCCGAGAGCGAAAGCGCGGTTGGGAACATGCCAGCGACCATTGCCACGGTTGTCATGACAATTGGCTGAGCGCGCTTGTGACCCGCATCAATAATGGCGATCGTTTTGTCGATACCCTTGTCCATTTCCTCAAGCGCGAAATCGACAAGCAGGATCGAGTTTTTGGCAACGATCCCAAGCAGCATCAATATCCCGATAAGCACCGGCATCGAAATCGGATTTCCCGTAATTAACAGTGCAAGCGCGCCACCAAGCGGGGCGAGCAAAAGCGACCCCATATTGACGAATGGCGGCATCACCCGGCGGTAAAGCAAGACAAGCACCGCAAAGACAAGGAATACGCCTGCAATTACCGCAATCACGAAATTGGTGACCATTTCGGTCTGCCATTTGTCCTGACCAAGCGTCAGCCGCTTAATGCCGAGTGGAAGATTTTTCATCGTAGGGAGATCATCAATCAGCTTGGTGACTTCACTGCTAACATAAGCCTTGCCGGTTTTGGGGTCGATCGCATAATCGGCGCCGATCGTAATCCGACGAATCTGGTTGGTACGCTGAATGACCGTCGGCCCGGCCCCGAAACTGATTTCGGCAACGGTCTTAAGCGGCACTGATCCGCCAGTCGCGGTTGGCACTGGCAGATTTTCGATTGTGGACAGGCTCTTTCGTGAGGTTTCGCTCAGGCTGACGCGGATCGGAATCTGGCGATCAACCAATGAGAATTTGCCGCTATTCTGATCAATATCGCCAAGCGTAGCGATTCGGATCGTTTGCGAAAGCGCTGCCGTTGTTACGCCGAGATCCGCCGCCAAATCCATGCGCGGTTTGATCGTGATTTCAGGACGAAGCAAATCACCATTCACGCGCGGAGCAACGAGCTGTTTCAAGCCCTTCATTTCTTCGGTAATCTTATTGGCCTGCGCTGTCAGCGTCTCAGGATTGTCCCCACCGAGCGTAATCGTGAGGTCACGTCCGCTAAAGCCGCCATTTTGCGATTGGAATCGCACCCTAGCATCAGGAATCTGCGCCAGCTTTGGGCCCCATTCTTTTTCAAAATCATAGCTCGGTTGACTACGATCTTCCTTAAGCGTCAGATAAATTGAGGCACTTCCGGGGCGAATATCAGCAAATGCCGCTTGCACATCCGGCTCTTCCTCGTCGAGCATCCGCTGCACGTTTTCAGTTACAGCGCGCGTTTGTGCGGTTGTTGTACCGGGAACCATTTCGATTCGTATCGAGCTATAGGCAAAATCTATGCTCGGCTGAAAGGTGAAAGGCATGTTCATGAACAGACCAATGGTCAACGCAAACGCAGCAGCACCCATACCCATCGTAATGAGCCTATGGCGTAGTGACCAGTGCAGCACATCCATGTAGCGATCCATGAACCAGCCTTCTCCGTGCTTAGCTTCACCGTGTGCTTTAAGAAAATAGGCGGCGAGCATTGGCGTAATCAACCGTGCAACGGCAAGACTGAGTAACACTGCGACCACGACGGTCAGCCCAAAATTCTTGAAAAATTGCCCCGAAACACCCGGCATCACACCAACGGGCAAAAATACAGCAACAATCGCCATCGTGGTGGCGAGCACGGCAAGGCCGATCTCATCGGCGGCATCAATCGACGCCTGAAACGCAGATTTGCCCATCCGCATGTGTCGGACGATGTTTTCAATCTCAACGATAGCATCATCAACCAGAACGCCCGCGACAAGGCTCAGCGCAAGCAAACTGATTTCGTTGAGGCTGAACCCCATCAAATCCATGAACCAAAAGGTCGGGATGGCGGAAAGCGGAATCGCAATCGATGAAATGATCGTCGCGCGCCAATCGCGCAGGAACAGGAAAACGACCAAAACCGCGAGCAGCGCGCCTTCGACCATCGCGATAATCGCCGAATTATATTGGCCTTTGGTATAGCCGACGCTGGTATAAAGCTCGCTGAATGAAACTTTGGGATTTTCCTTCTTAAGCGCGACAAGCTCTTTTTGAACTTCATCATAAACCGAAACGTCCGACGCGCCTTTAGCGCGAGAGATCGAGAAGCTCAGCACCTGTCGACCGTTCATCGTCGAAAGATTGCGCTGCTCGCCATATAGATCACGCACCTCTGCGATGTCAGCAAGTTTGATCGAACGCCCGCCGCCAACGTCAACCTGCGTCTGACTAAGTTGATAGGCACTTGCAGCATTACCAAGTACGCGAACGGCCTGCTCTGAGCCGGCGATTTCAGCGCGACCGCCCGCTGCGTTCGTGTTGGTCTGACGAAGCTGATTGTTGACCTGCGAGGCAGTAACCCCAAAGGATTGCAGCTTCGCTGGATCAAGAATGACCCGAATTTCGCGACTAACGCCACCATCGCGCGAAACCTGCGCCATGCCGGTGATACCGCGCAAGCGCTTGCTTACGATATTATCGACATACCAGCTGAGTTCCTCAAGCGTCATGTCAACCGCTTCAACCGAATAATAGGCAATCGGATCGCCCGAAATTTCGGCGCGTTGCACCTGCGGCTCAAGAATGCCGTCAGGCAAATCACTGCGGATATTGGCAACGGCATCGCGTACATCGCTTACCGCGCGGTCAATTGGCGTGCCGATGGCAAACTGAACGAAGATGTTGGCATTGCCTTCGCGCACCGATGAGTTGATTTCATCAACGCCGTTGATGTTGCGGATCGCTGCCTCGACCTTTTGCGCGACTTGCGTTTCAAGCTCAGTCGGAGCTGCACCCGGCTGCGAAATCGAAATTGACGCGCCCGGAAAATCAATGTCGGGGTTTTGCGTCACACTCATTCGCGCAAAACTCATGATCCCAGCGATTGTTAGCGCGATAAAAAGCACAATCGACGGCACTGGATTGCGGATTGCCCATGCTGATATGTTACGAAAGTTCATGCCAATCGCTCCTTATTGCGCGGGCTTGGCGCGCTGGGCAACAACCGTCTCACCGGGGTTGAGAAAGGCACCGGCGCTTAGCACCACTTGTTCATTGCCGTTTAGTCCATCAATCACAGGAATGCCAACATCTGAAACTGGCCCAGTTTTAACCTGACGGCGCTCAACCTTATTTTTGGCATCAATCACGAAGACATAATTGCCTTTGTCATCGCTCAGTACCGCCGATTCAGGCAGCACAGGCGCATCAACCTGACCAGCGCTGATTTGCGCAGAAGCAAAGCCACCGGGGCGTAGCGCCGAATTATAACCAAGTGCAATCCGCGCGATTCCCTGACGCGAGGTCGGATCAATGATCGGCGCAACCTGCCAAATCTGACCGTTGAACTGCGCGGCTGTACCAACTGGCGTCACCGTTGCACTAAGCCCGACTCGCATCCGGGCGAGATCCGCCTCAGCCATTTCAGCCTTCAATTCCATTTCACCGCCACCGGCAAGCCGGAACAGCGCAGGCGAACCAGCACTAACAATCTGCCCCGGCTCAACCGCGCGCGCGAGAATCAAACCGTTAGCAGGCGCACGGACATCGAGGCGACCATTGCTGCTGCGGCCCGCATTCAACTGCGCCACCGCGACAGTAACGCGCGCGCGTGCCGCATCGCGCGTCGCAGTGCGGCGATCAATATCGGCTTTTGAAATAAACCCACGCGAGAGCAAGGCATTGGCACGCTCAAGCTCCGCCTGCGCCAGCCGTGCATCAGCCTGCGCCACTGTGACTTGCGCGGAAAGCTGATTTGCCTGCTGATCTTGAACAGAGCGGTCAATCGATACCAGCACCTGCCCCAGACGCACCCAATCACCCGGCTGAACCCAAACGCGCGTAACGAGACCACCCTCACCAGCAACACCGACCGGCATGTCACGGCGCGCAGCAAGCGTTCCTGTCGCGGCAACGCTATTGGTCACTTGAATACGACCGGGAACAACGACGGTGACGCGTGCCGCCTGCTTTTCATCATCCTTGCCAGCGGCACCTACTGCCGCCTTATCCGAAGGCTTCAAGAAAAATGCAGCCGCTGCAATTGCAAGCACCGCAACCACAGCCGCGATGATCATCAGGCGACGCCGCGATGATTTGCGCGTCTGTTCCTGATCATCAACATAATCGAACTCGCTCGACTGACGTAAGATTGTTGATTCGTAATTCATGGTTGCCATCGCCTTTTTCGGGCCTTGTTGGAGCCTGATATGATATCTATTGACACTGTGTTATACTAATAGGTCACCTAGTTCAATAGGCAAGATTGCCTTTCGCTACTAATCCTTTCGCTAGTATAAATGTCGCATAGATGTGCAGGCCACATGTGGTATCAGGCTTCGATGAAGCGCTGCACAGGATCGACCAATGCAGGGCCAATTTCCCCGTTCAGCTTCAATGCAGCCGAGAGAGGCAAAAATGAACTGGCTGGCAAAGGTTCCGCTGGCGACATTGAGGCAGGAGTATGAATTTTGAAACTGTTCGGGGCAGCCGTATGTGCGGCATATATTCTGGCGTTTCCAGTCGTGGCTGAGGCGCAAAACACAGTGCAACCAACGCTGAGCGGTACACGGCTGGAAATTTCGGTACGCGGCGAAGTCAAGCGTGTGCCCGATATTGCGGTAATTTCAACCGGAGTCATTACGCAGTCCGCAGATGCGGCTACAGTGATGCGCGATAATGCTGCGCGGATGGCGCGCGTGCTTACCGCACTCAAGCGCGCAGGCGTTGCGGATAAAGACGTCACAACATCGGCGGTCAATCTTTCTCCGCAATATCGTTATAATAATAATCAGCCGCCCGTGATCACTGGATATCAGGCGAATAATCAGGTGACGGTGCGCTTCCGTGATATAACCCGGTCAGGCGCAATCCTTGATGCGCTCGTCAAAGAAGGATCGAATGAAATCAACGGCCCAAGCCTGACCATCGATAATCCTGAAGCAGCACTTGATGAAGCGCGAGTTGCAGCGATCAAGGCAGGACGCACACGTGCTGAGATTTACGCAGCCGCTGCGGGGATGAAGATAAAGCGGATTATCTCGATCAGTGAAAATGAAGGGATGTCGGTTGTACCGCGCCCAGTGATGCAAATGATGTCCAAATCAGCGGAGGCCGATACGGTCATCATGCCTGGCGAACAATCGCTTGGGATGACAGTGACCATGGTATTCGAACTGCTGTAAGACCATTCGCGCGCATCAAACAGGGCTTGCCAAGCTACCAAAAGCAGGTGACGATGCATTTTGTCTGGTATCGTAAGCCGGACGGGTAAAGCAGGAGGTATCAATGGGTGGAATTATAGGCTGGGTTATTCTCGGCGCAGTTGCAGGCTTGCTGGGCAAGCTGATTATGCCTGGCAAGGATCCGGGTGGCTTCGTCGTGACAATCTTGCTTGGCATTGGCGGCGCATTGCTCGCCGGGTTTCTTGGCAAACTCTTGGGCATTTATCAGGAAGGCGAAGGCGCTGGCTTTATCGCCGCGACGATAGGTGCCGTGATTTTGCTGTTCATCTATCGCCAATATAAAAAGCGTCAGGGCGGCGGAACTCTCTAACCTATTTCCAATGTGTCGGTGGCAGCAAATGACCACCGACACAATTTATATGCATTAAATGCAAGAAAACTCTGTTTTGCATTTTCAGGTTAGCAGAAATTTAGGTTCATTTTGTTAGTGCGCCCGCTAAGGGTACGCCAATGAAAAATTTACTTGTTCGTTTAGGGTTGGCTTTTGCCGATAATGCGCAGGAACGCGCATTTGCGGATCGCTATGTGCGGCTTTCGCTTTCAAACATTCAAGTTTACGCGCTGCTTGGCGGGGTATGTTTTTACAGTTTCCACTTGCTTGATCAGTTGATTGATCCCGTCAACGCTGATCTCGCACACCGTATCCGGCTATGGGTGCTGATCCCGATTGGGTTGGTGCTCTCGCTGTTTCTGCTTACGCCGCTTGGTAAGCGTTGGATTGAAGGGGTGGTGATTGGCGGCGGCATGATCGCCATTGCTGGCCTTTCTTACATCTATGCTGTGCTTGATGGCGGATATCTCCATTTTCCGCTTGGTATAACGCTTGTTGTGCTTGGTTCTGCAATCATGTTTCCGACCCGCTTTGTCTTTCTGTTAATGATGTTTCCATCGACAATTGCGATTGTGACAGCCGCGCATTTTCTTTGGTCAAAAGAGCCTGACTCTTGGATGATCGTCAACATCATTACCTGCCTGACTGCAACCAGCTTTGCCACGCTAGCTGGCTTCTCGCGCGAACGCGCCGCTCGCAAACAGTTTCTGACCGAGCTAGACCTGACTGCCTCACGCGAACGTGTTGAACAACTGCTGCATTCGATGCTGCCACGCGAAGTCGCCAACCGGATTCAAGCGGGCGAAACCGCCATCGCCGATTTCTATGACGAGGTCTGCATCATTTTTGCTGACCTTAGCGGCTTCACTGAACTCGCCCGCCGGATCAGCCCGCCGCACTTGGTCAAAATGCTTAACAACCTATTTTCTGTCTTTGACCTTGAGGCAGAGCGACTTGGGATCGAACGGATCAAGACGATTGGCGATGCCTATATGGCGGTTTCAGGGCTAAGCCAAAATGTGACAAGTGCCGCGCATATTGAAAATGCTGCTGAATTTTCATTCGCCATCCAGCGCGCAGTGCAGCGCTTCATCATCAATTCGGGTTACCCAATCAATGTCCGCATCGGCATTCATGTCGGCCCAGTTGTCGCGGGCGTTATCGGGGTCACACGCCCCGCCTTTGATGTGTGGGGCGAGTCAGTCAATTTTGCGAGCCGCCTCGAAAGCAGGGCAGAACCCGGAACCATCCTGATTTCAGAAAATGCACATTGGCGGCTACGATCAAACTATGAAACCGAAATTCAGGGCGAGATTGATCTCAAAGGGTTTGGCGAGACAAAGGTATATAGGCTAACCAAAGCGCGCGCCGAACGGCTGACCGCTGCTGGTATTCCAGCTTCTGATAGGGCTGTTGCAGCCAAATGAACAACTACTGATTGCCAGCCGCCGCCTTCGCCTACTATGACAAAAAAAACAAAGTAGGAGCGGGCCGCATATGGCGAAACAATCACTCGCGGCACGGCTGTTCCGCTGGGCCATAGTCAAATGGTATGATCCACAGGGCTGGACTGAGGAACGCATGATCCCGGTCGAAAAAAAATTCGTTGTGATCGCTGCGCCGCACACCAGCAACTGGGATTTTCTCTATTTTCTGGCACTTGGTGAAAAACTCGCCATCCCGCTTAGTTTCATGGGCAAGAAGGCCTTGTTCCGTTGGCCCTTTGCCGGGTTGATGAAGGAACTTGGTGGTATTCCAGTTGATCGCTCCAAATCAGTCAACATGGTCGATCAGATGATCGCCGAATTCAAAAAGCGCGACACATTCATGCTAACCATCGCGCCTGAGGGCACACGCGGTAAAGTACGTGAATGGAAAACCGGGTTCTATCATATCGCAATGGGGGCTGGCGTTCCAATCGTGTGCGGCATGATGGACTATAAACGCAAACACGGCGGATTAGGCCCGGCGATCTGGCCTACGGGTGATTATGAAAAGGATATGGAGAAGCTCGCCGAATATTATAAATCCTGCACGCCCAAATACCCAGAAAAAGGCAATGCAGCCCTTATCAGCAGCAGCAAAACGTCCTAATTAACCAGCCGTTCCATCCGGTCATAATGATGATCTGCTGACCCAAACTGGTTTTCGATCATCGTCGCGCGCTTGAAATAATGGCCGATTGAAAGCTCTTGCGTGATACCAATGCCGCCGTGCGTTTGGATCGCGTTTTGGCCAACAAAATTTGCAGCGCGGCTAACCTTGGCTTTGCACTGCGATACTGCCGCCATCCGTTCGTTTGCGGGAAGTCCGAGTTTAAGCGTGGCCATGATCGTCATTGAACGTGACTGCTCAACCTCCATGAACATATCAACCATGCGGTGCTGCAATACCTGAAAGCGCCCGATTGGCTGGCCAAATTGCTGGCGCTGACGCGAATAATCAAGCGTACCTTCATGAAGTTTTTGAGTCACGCCGCACGCTTCAGCACAAATGCCGACTGTCGCTTCGTCAACAATCTGTTCAATCAGGCCAATACCGGCGCCTTCACCGCCAAGCAGCGCATCGACTGGGATCGCAGCATTCTCAAAATAAATTTCTGACGCTCTGAAACCATCAACTGTCGGATAATCGCGGCGAACGATCCCAGCCGTTTTGGCATCAACAAGGAAGAGCGAAACACCGTCACGTTCACGCCCCGAACCGCCGGTACGCGCCGTAATCAGGAGATGCGTTGCCCAAGGTGCGGCATAAACCACGCTCTTATGCCCGTTCAAGAGATAGCCAGCGCCATCCTTCTTCGCTGTCGTGCGGATATTCGCCAGATCATAGCGCCCCTGCGGTTCAGCATAGGCGAATGCGATGATTACATTCCCAGCGATGATTTCAGGAATAACTGAATCAGCCTGCGCGCCGCCAACTGCCTTAAGCGCACCGCCGCCGATTACTACGGTCTGGAGATAAGGCTCAACCGAGATGACCTTGCCAAGCTCTTCCATAATGATCGCATTTTCAAGCGCACCGCCGCCAAGCCCGCCATGATCTTCGGCAAATGCAGCACCGAGCATACCAAGCTCTTGCGCGAGCGCCTGCCAGACACCGGGGTCACGGCCAGCCTCACTCGCAATCATCTTACTGCGTTTGTCAAAATCATACGTGTCGGCAAGAAATCGCGCGAGTGTGTCGCGGATCATGTCCTGCGTTTCGGTGTAGCTGAAATCCATGGTGTCTATCTATCCTGTTAAAGCCCAAGAACCATCTTGGCGATGATATTGCGTTGGATTTCGTTTGAGCCGCCATAGATTGTGGTCTTGCGGGCGTTGAAATAAGTTGGCGCGACCCGGTGCGCGTAATCTGGCCCGATTGGGTGTTCATTATCACCTTCGCCAAAGCCACGGAAATAGGGCGCGCCGTAATGGCCAACCGCTTCAAGCGCGAGTTCGGTGATCCGCTGCTGAATTTCAGAACCCTTGATCTTGAGCAGGCTTGCTTCAGCCCCCGGCCCCTTGCCCGCCGCTTCGCCCGCAAGACTACGCAGTTCCGTATATTCAAGTGCGGTCAGATCAACCTCAAGCTCGGACACTTTCCGCCGGAAAAACGGGTTGGCATAAAGCGAACGATCGCCGTCCAGTTCGGTACGCGCAATATCCTTGATCCGCTCAACGCCGCGCTTTGATCCAGCAATCGCTGCAATGCCTGTGCGTTCGTGCGCGAGAAGAAACTTAGCGCATGTCCAGCCCTTATTCTCTTCATAAACGCGCTGGCTGATTGGCACGCGCACGTCCTCAAGCCACACCTCATTGACTTCATGTTCGCCGCCAAGCGTGATGATCGGACGAACAGTAATGCCGGGCGATTTCATATCAATCAGGAGGAAGCTAATCCCTTCCTGGGCCTTGGCTTCCTTATTCGTGCGGACGAGGAAGAAACCCCAATCGGCGTGTTGCGCCATTGTCGTCCAGGTTTTCTGGCCGTTGACAATATAATCATCGCCGTCGGGCACCGCCATCGTGCGTAAGTTAGCAAGGTCAGACCCAGCCCCCGGCTCCGAATAACCCTGACACCACCAATCTTCGCCGGAAAGGATGCGCGGCAGGAAATGGGCCTTCTGTTCAGCCGTACCGAAAGTGTAGATCACTGGGCCAACCATCGTCACGCCAAAAGGCATAATCCGGATGCAATCGGCCCGGGCGGTTTCTTCTGACCAGATGAAGCGCTGCGTCGGCGTCCAGCCAGTGCCGCCGTATTCAACCGGCCAAGCAGGGGCGATCCAGCCTTTTTTGGCCAATATGCGGTGCCACGAGAGAAAATCTTCCTTCGCAAGTTCATCGCCCTCATCCTGTTTCCCGCGAAGAGATTTCGGATAATTTTCAGCAATAAATGCGCGTGCTTCGGCGCGGAATGCCAAATCTTGGGCGGTAAATTCCAAATCCATGCGAATCTCTCCTAATCAGATTAAGTGAAACTAATCAAACTTTACGTTAACGTCAACCGTGTAACAAGTGACGCAGTAAAGTCACATGTTTCAACATTTTGACATAATCGCACGTTTCCCCCCTTTGCGTTATATGGCAAAAAGGATATGCGCTGCTTGTCAATTTACTATCTGGAGATAAGACGATACCACCACTTGCCCCCCGTCGCCCTAATGGGCCGACGCCGCCGCCTCTCAATGGCCCACGGTTCAACGAATATATTGTATCGCCAAAAGTTCGCGTAATCGACGAAAACGGCGAGAACTTGGGCGTAATGTTCACCCGTGAAGCGATGGAGCAAGCCGGTGAGCTTGGGCTCGACTTGGTTGAAGTTTCGCCGAACGCGGATCCGCCGGTCGCCAAATTCCTCGACGTCGGCAAATATAAATATGAGGCGCAGAAAAAAGCGAACCTCGCGCGCAAATCGCAAAAGACGCAGGAAATCAAAGAAATCAAAATGCGTCCCAACATCGATGATCATGATTATGAGACGAAGATGAAGGCGATCCACAAATTTCTTGGCGAAGGTGACAAGGTTAAGGTTACGCTGCGCTTTCGCGGACGCGAACTTGCGCACGGCCAGCTTGGTATGATTCTGCTCCAGCGCGTTCAGGCCGATACGGCTGAAGATGGTAAGATCGAAGCCTATCCCCGAATGGAAGGGCGCCAGATGCTGATGGTGCTTAGTCCGAAGTAAATTTAATTCTATATTTCAATATATTGATCTAACATAAGATTATTAAACGAAAAATACAGGAGGAGAGACCATGCGTAAATTTTCATTGTTGATATCTGTTGCACTCGGCAGCTTAGCCACCCCCGTTTGGGCACAGGAAGCGGCACCACAAGCCGAGCCGCAGGCCGAAGAAGCGACTTTGGATGCAGGTGAAATCATCGTCACCGCAACACGGCGTACCGAGCTTCTTTCAGACGTGCCAATTGCTGTCTCGGCGGTTTCGGGGGAAGCCTTGGCCAATACCGGCGCGACCGACGTGCGCGCGCTTAATCAGCTTGCACCATCACTGCTGGTTTCGGGGGCGACCAGCGAAGTCAATTTCTCCGCGCGTATTCGCGGCGTTGGTACAGTTGGTGAAAATGCCGGACTTGAATCCTCAGTCGCACTGTTCATCGACGGCGTTTATCGCAGCAGGACGGGCGTTGGCCTTTCCGAACTTGGCGACATCGAACGCGTTGAGGTGCTTCGCGGGCCGCAGGGCACCCTGTTCGGCCGCAACGCATCGGCGGGCTTGATCAACATCATCACCAAAGGGCCATCCTATGATTTTGGCGGATCATTCGCGACTACTTATGGCAATTATGACTATCTCCGCTTCGATGCCTCAGTAACCGGGCCAATCATTGCAGATAAGGTCGCATTCCGACTCGACGGCGTATCGCAAAGGCGTGATGGGTTCATCAAGAATGCAACGCCGGGTGAGGCCGACATTAATGACCGCGATCGCTATCTTGTTCGTGGCCAATTGCTGATCGAACCCAACGATTCGCTCAAGCTGCGCCTGATCGGCGATTATTCAGAGCGTAATGAACTTTGCTGTGGTGCGGTCAACTATGGCCCAAATCAGAATGTTACGCGCACAGCAGCAACGGGAGCGCTAAATTTCGGCCCAAACACCCTGCTTCCCGTACTCAATGCGCTTGGGGCAAATTTTCAGGTCGCAAATCCGCCTTCGCGCTTTGTGCGCAGTCAATCGACCACGCCTGGATTTAATTATACTTCGGACACAAAGGATTATGGGCTTTCAAGCGAAGGCACTTGGACACTTGGTGATGTGACGCTGACCGGCATTACATCCTACCGTGATTATAAGAACCGTCAGGGTCAGGATTCTGATTATAGCGCGCTCGACATCTTGCGTCGTACCGCGCTTGATCGCCGCTTCCGCACCTTCACACAGGAATTCCGCGCGCAAGGCGAAGCCTTTGACAAGCGGCTTGATTGGCTTGTTGGTGGCTACTTCGCCAATGAAATCCTTAATGTCCGTGACGATCTCAAATACGGCAATGATTTCGAGCGCTTTGCCAATTGCGTTCTCGCAGAGGGCAATGCGCGTGGTCTTGGCATCCCGACTTTGCTTTCAACGACAGGTCCCGGCTGTTTCAACACCGCCGTTGCGCAGGCGGTTGTTGCCAATACAGCCGTTCCAGCAGCAACGCGCGGCACACTCTCGCTGCTTTCGGGGCTTACAATTCCAGGCTTTGCAGGATTTGATGCCGTTGCCGCAGCACTTGGGCAACCAGCGCTGCAACTTAACGGCACAGGCGTTGTGGACAATCGCTTCCGTCAAAAGAGTGTCAATTATGCATTCTTCACGCATAATGTGATCGACATCGTGCGTGACAAGCTCTCGCTTACGCTTGGCGGTCGTTACACCAATGAAAAGAAGACGCTGACTGGATCGTTCAACACCAACAATAATTTGTGCGCAGCAATCCGGGCATCGGCAACGCTGGCTGGGCTTGCCGGGCTGCCATGCGTCATCAACAATACGTCGGGCGCTGGAATTGCACTGACTGATCCTAACCGCAAAAAGAAAGAGAGTGAATTCACTGGCACAGCCGTACTCTCCTACAAGCCGAGCAAGGATTTCTTGGTCTATGGCTCCTACTCGCGCGGTTACAAGGCGGGTGGCTTCAACCTTGACACTTCGGCATTGGATCTTCCTAACGCCGCACTTGCCGGAACAACGCCTATCAACACCGTTCGCAATGGTCGCCCAGATGCGGCGGACCTCCAGTTCGCGCCCGAAATCGTCAATGCCTATGAAATTGGCGCAAAATATAATGGCCGCAAGTTCAACCTGAACGCTGCGATTTTTTATTCGGAGTTTGATAACTTCCAGCTCAACACCTTCAACGGTGTGAACTTTGAAGTGACCAACGTGAATTCGTGCCGCAACGATCTGGCCGGCGCTGATCGGGACATTTTGCCCAGCAACGCAGCCGCTGCACTCACCGGAGCATGTCCGGCAGACCGGCTTGGGCCAGGCCTCATCACTAAGGGCCTTGAGCTTGAAGCATCCATCTTCCCGGCACGGTTTGTTTCGGTTAATCTTGGCCTGACTTACGCCAAGACTGAATATCAGGATGATCTGGTTGGTTTCCGAGGCAGTGCCTTTGCGCCAACCTCATTCCAACTGCCTGAGCAGCAGCTTTCAAATGCACCCGAATATGTTGTGACGGGTGGCCTTGCCTATTCGCCTGAGCTCGGCAGCTCAGGGCTTTCAGGCCTCGCCTACATCGATTTCCGGTATCAGGGCGATGTGAATACCGGCTCTGATCTTGATCCTGAGAAGGTTCAGGACGGGTATCTCGTTGTTAATGGACGGCTTGGTCTTTACGGAAAAGACAAGCGTTGGGGCGTCGAAATCTTCGGCCAAAATCTGCTCAACAAAAAATATCAGCAGATTGCCGCCGACGCCCCACTTCAAGGTGGTAGCACCCTTGGTGCAGTGAGCCGTGGTGGCCCAACCTCAAACCAATTGTTCATCGCATTCCCCGGCGAACCGCGCACGTATGGCGTGACGCTTAAGGGCAAATTCTAATATGATGATATCCGCGTCCGCAACTCTGCGGGCGCGGATTATCCCCGCTTGGCGCGGGCTTCGGTAATCGCTTTTTTGAGCGCATCATAGCCAACAGCACCATTCAGCACCGTATCACCAACGACCCAGCTTGGCGTACCAGACAATTGCAACTGACGCTGCAAATCAAGATTGGTTGTAATTTCAGCCGCGATCTTATCAGTATTGACTGATCCCGGATTGACCCCAGCACTGATAACCGCTGCATCAATCTCAGCCGGATCTGAACGTGCCATTGCATAAAGTGCTCGGTGAAACTTCAAATAATCGCCGCCTGCCTGCGCCACTGCAAGGCTTGCGCGCGCGGCAGTGTCACTTGCTTCACTCAGGATTGGCAGTTCACGGTAAACGATTTTAAGCTGTTTATCCTCGGCAAGCAGCCGATCAATATCGGGCAACGCAGTCCGGCAATAGCCGCAGTTATAATCAAAAAACTGAACCAGCGTTACATCACCGTTTTCCGCCCCCGCCCAAGCGCGCCCAAACGGCGTTTCAATCCGCGCGCGATTGCTATCAAGCAATTTCTTGGTTTCACGCGATTGCAGCGCCGCCATTGCCTCAGGCAATATTTCGGGGTGCGTCATGATGTAGTTGCGGACGGTTTTTTCAACGCCAGCCTGCCCGCCAAAACCACCAGCGGTAAACGCAAATGCCATCCCGCCCGCGCCCAGAACTAGAGCAGCACCAGCGATTATCCACTCGCGGCGGTTAAAACTCACTTGCGTTTTTTCCGCTCACCCACGGCGGCCTGCGACACCAGCAAAACATCTTGCGCGCGGAGCCAATCCGGCGATCCAGTGGGCAGCGTCCGCACGGCAACCTCTGCATTGGCAAGGGCTAGCCTTGGCTGACCTTCAAGATGGAAACGCTCTGCACTCGCCATTGCCGCCCGCGCATTGTCGCCTGTTGCGCCGTAAACCACGCCAAGCTGATACCAAGCAAAGGGGTTTTCATTGTCACGAGAGACTGCCGCCTTAAGCACTTTTTGCGCCTCAACCAAATTGGCCTGATCTTCAGTGGCGATCAGCGCATGACCGAGCAGCGAAGCGATCAGCGGCTGCGCATTCGTTTTATCAACCGCAGTGCGGAGCACCGGCACCGCCTCAGCCGGCTTACCCGATTCGAGCAAGATCTGACCTTTGAGTTCAAGAAAATAAGGATCGTTGGGCGCACTCTTTAGCAGCGTGTTCACTTCCGAAATCGCCTTGTCCGGATAGGCCGAGCGGTGCCAGGCATAGGCACGTGCATAACGCGCCGGCACCGAACTATTCGTTTCTGGATATTCAATTAGCGTCTGCTTGGGTGCGCCCGAAAAGCCCTTGAGCTTTGCCTTGACCCGCTGAAACCGAGCTTCGATGGTTTGATCAGGCTGTTTCAGCCACGCCGGATCCGCTCTGAATTTCTCTTCAAGCCGCACAACCCGCTCACCGCTCAAAGGGTGGGTGCGCGCATACCCATTATCCTGTGGGATCGCGAGGCGGAATTCGAGGTTTTGCAATTTCTTGAAGAACGAAAGCATACCCTTGCCGGTAATGCCTGCGTCAATCAGATAGCTTTGCCCGGCAGCATCCGCGCTTGATTCCTGTGTCCGGCTAAATCCAAGAAAGCGGCTGACGGCAAGCTGCTGACCAACGCCTAGAATACCGGCACCCGCCTCACCAGCGCCCGCAGCAATTGCGGCTGCGCCAAGCACAAGACTAAGCAGCGAAATCCCTGTGGCTTCTTTAATGCCTTCACCACTGCGGATAACATGCCCACCAGCAACATGGCCAAGCTCATGTGCAATCACGCCTTGGACTTCGTTGGCATTATCTGCCCGCGTCACAAGACCTGAGTTGATGTAAACAATCTGGCCGCCAGCAACAAAGGCGTTAATTTCATCAACCCCAACCATGACGATTTTGACATTTTTAGGATCAAGCCCAGCCGCACGAATTAGCGGCGCTGACATATCGTCAAACAAGGCTTCGGTTTCGGCATCACGCAGAATCGACTGCGCCTGAACTGGCTGTGAGATAAGCGGCAAAAGCGCGACCGCGACGATGGCCGCTTTGAAGCGGTTACCTATCATATTCATAACGGCTTTGTCGCCTTCCCAAGCTGAACGAGGCATGAAATTTGGGTCACAAAATAAAGGCCCGGCCATTTTAATAATGACCGGGCCTGAACAACTGGTTTATTCGTCCGCACCAAATGTGCGCTGCCACCAGCCACGCCTCGGTTTACCGTCACCATCTTCTGCAGAGGCAGGTTCAGACTGTTCAGGCGCACTGAGCGTATCAGCCACACCGTTTGCGGCTGCAGCCTTGGCGCGGGTTCGGCGCTTTGGCTTTTCTTCCACAATCACCTCTGTTTCGGCGGGTTCTGCAACCACGGTTTCAACAACCTCCGCTGCGGGCTCGGCTTTCTTGCGCGTCCGCTTTGGTTTGGCCGCTGGAGCATCGGCTACCACAGGCTGAGCCTCGGGCGCATCAGCCACAACTGCCATTGGTGCCGCTGCGGAATCAGTCTTGCGCGCGGCTGGGCGACGACGGCCCTTCTTAACCGGCTCTTCAGTGGCTTCGGGTATCGGCGCGACCTCTGCCTCGATTACAGCAGCGTCCTGAACTTCGCCATCAGTTGCAACTGCGCTTGCTTCGCCACCTGCGCCGTCCCCGCGCCGACCACGACCACCGCGACGACCACGACGGCTACGCTTGCGCTCACCGTTACCAGTTTCGCCCTCGCCGCCTTCGGATGGCTCAGCCGTTACAGACTCGCTAGCTTCGTCGCCTTCGTTTTCAGCTTCGCCTTCACTACGCTCATCGCCCTCTTCACGGCGACCGCGACGACCGCGACGACGGCGCGAACGCTTGCGCGGGCCATCGCTGTTTTCACGGGCACCGCGCGCTTCGCTAGCGGCTTCGGTAGCGTCTTCTTCATCTTCGATATCATCATCGGGAAGATCGCTGTCATCTTCCTCAATGAAGGCAATCGGTTCAATCCTTGGGCGGTAAGCAGGCGGCGGGCCGCTTGCCTCAACCGTCATCCGTGCGCCTTCGGTTTCGCTATCAGGGAAGATATCGATGGCAACGCCGTAACGTTCCTCAATTTCGGCAAGTTCCGCACGCTTCCGATTGAGCACGTAAATCGCCGCCTCTTGGCTGGCGCGAAGCAACAACCGGCTGCCCTTGCCTTGGGCTGCCTCATCCTCAAGCATCCGCAAGGCTGATAGTGCCGCCGACGATGCCGTGCGGACAAGGCCTGTGCCTTCACAGTGCGGGCATTGGCGCGTAGAAGCCTCAAGCACGCCGGTGCGCAGCCGCTGACGGCTCATTTCCATCAAACCAAAACTTGAGATACGCCCAACCTGAATTCGCGCGCGATCATTGGCGAGCGCGGCCTTCATCGCCTTTTCAACCTTACGGATGTTGGAGTTATTCTCCATGTCGATAAAGTCGATCACGACAAGCCCGGCCATATCGCGCAGGCGGAGCTGACGCGCAATTTCCTGCGCGGCCTCAAGATTGGTTCCAACCGCCGTCTGCTCAATCCCATATTCGCGCGTTGAACGGCCTGAGTTAATGTCGATTGAAACGAGCGCCTCGGTGGGGTTGATCACCAGATAACCGCCTGATTTCAATTGAACCACCGGCTGATACATTGCGTTCAACTGATCTTCGACGCCGTAACGTTGATAAAGCGGCACGGCATCGGCGTAAGGCTTCACCTTTTTGGCGTGGCTTGGCATCAGCAGCTTCATATATTCGCGTGCCGCGCGGTAGCCATCCTCACCCTCGACGATAACCTCATCAATATCCTTGTTGTAGATATCGCGGATCGCACGTTTGATTAGGTCGCTATCGCCGTTGATCAACGCAGGTGCCGAAGCGCTTAGCGTCGTTTCCCGAACGCCGTCCCAAACGCGCGCGAGATAATCGAAATCACGGCGGATTTCGGTCTTGGTACGCTGAAGCCCTGCCGTGCGAACGATGCAACCCATCGTTGATGGCAAGTTCAACTCTGCCATGATGGATTTGAGCCGCTTACGGTCAGCAACGTTAGAAATCTTGCGGCTGATCCCGCCGCCGTGCGTCGTATTTGGCATCAGGACGCAGTAGCGCCCGGCGAGGCTCAAATAGGTCGTGAGCGCTGCGCCCTTATTGCCGCGCTCTTCCTTGACGACTTGAACGAGCAACACCTGACGCCTGTGTATAACATCCTGAATCTTATAGCGGCGACGAAGCGCCATCCGCTTTGAACGCAGTGAAGCGGCGTTCTCAGTCTGCCCGCCTTCATGATTATCATCATCGCCGCCAACCGATTCGGCGACTTCAGGTTCGTCTTCATCGCCTTCTACGTCCGAATCAGGGCGGTCATGATCATGGCCGTCATCATCATGATGCGCGTCAAGCGGGTCATGATCATCGTCTTCATGCGCATCACGCAGACGCTCTTCTTCAGCGGCATGTTCAGCCTCTTCGCGAAGCAGCGCTTCGCGATCTTCCTTAGGGATCTGATAATAGTCAGGGTGAATTTCGCTGAACGCCAAAAAACCATGACGATTGCCGCCATAATCAACAAACGCCGCCTGAAGCGATGGTTCTACCCGTGTAACCTTGGCGAGATAGATATTGCCCTTAATCTGCTTGTGTTCAGCAGATTCGAAATCAAGCTCCTCGATCCGGTTTCCCTTGACGACGGCCACGCGGGTTTCTTCCCGGTGGCGGGCGTCGATCAACATCCGCATTGTCATTTATAAATCTCCGGGCGCGCAAGGCTGCCACTGCTGGCAGGGCGAGCGCGCGAATAAGCGGGGGCGGCGCTGGCAGGATCAAACGTCCTAACCGCGCTAAAGATGCCCCCGGTGATGGGTTGAAAATAGTA
Source organism: Sphingomonadales bacterium (assembly GCA_031418495.1). Classification (GTDB taxonomy): domain Bacteria; phylum Pseudomonadota; class Alphaproteobacteria; order Sphingomonadales; family Sphingomonadaceae; genus Aquisediminimonas. The sequence continues at coordinate 146 of JANOXQ010000053.1, read as the reverse complement.
TGAGTTGAAAGTGCCTCTGCTGCAATCGCACGCTTGGCCAGTCCGGCCATAGCAAAACCCAAGCCCGTCGCGATTCCCCGAAATGGGGCGCGGGGGGGCAGCGGGAATAAATGCCTCATGCAGCGTCAACCTGATAAATTGGCGCA
>JANOXQ010000052.1:0-9408 GCA_031418495.1 Sphingomonadales bacterium | reverse complement strand
CGGGTTTTTTTGGTTTTGCCCTTTATACAACCCCTGTTGGGTGGGGCGCAAGGCCCACACACCTCCCCCCCTGTCTCGCAACTCCCCGCCCCACGAACGGCAACGATGAGTCAGGATAGGCTCTAAGGCTCAACCGAATGTACCACCGCGAGCGGCTGCATCGGCTCTTTGACAAGGCTGACCTCGATCAGCTCAAGCGCTTCAAGTTCACGATATGTTCGGTGCGTTGCGGCGCGTACGCGGTATCCAAAGGACAGGCCGTGCCCCGGCTTGACCTGCGTGCCATCAAGCCGCGCAATCAGCCGAAGCCCGCGTGAATCCTCGCTCAGATGCTCGATCACCCCGATCGCGTGGCGCGGATCATGCTGCCACAGCAGCGGCACCCGCGCGACATCAATGCCCGCAAACGCCCCGCGCCGCACAATATCCCCGCCGCGATCAGGCGCATCAAACACAGCGGCATAACCTGCAATTCTCATATTCCGCACCATATTGGTTAATATTTGAAAACCCGTCACTCCCGCGCAGGCGGGAGTCCATCTCCCGGTAAGCGACATTGGTGATATCTGGAGATGGATTCCCGCATTCGCGGGAATGACGGCGCGTTTAGGTCTCACCCACCAGCCCAACCATCGCCCGTTTCTCATCGCGGCTCAGGAAATCAGCGCCCGAAAGCGCGCTCCACAGCCGTTCGCGATCTTCGGCCAGTTCGCCGACATGATCGAGATCCACCGTCAGCGAAAGCCCCGGAAAACTGCTCCTCAACCCCTGAACCAGCGCGCCTAATATCTTGCCCGCCATCGGCAGGATCGTCTGCCGCCACAGCGCGCGATTGGCCTCTCGGTAATTGGCATAAGTCGCGTCGCCCGGCAGCCCGAGCAACACCGGCGGCACCCCGAACGCCAACGCAATATCGCGCGCAGCCGCCGCTTTTAGCCCCAGAAAATCCATGTCAGCGGGCGAAAGCGCAAGGCTCTGCCACTTAAGCCCGCCCTCAAGCAGCATCGGCCGGCCGGCATTGCCCGCGCCCGAAAAACTGCTCTCAAGCTCGGCGCGCAACCGCTCAAACTGATCATTCGAAAGCGTCGCGCCCTGCTCACCCGGATCATAGACCAGCGCACCGCTTGGCCGCGCGGCATTATCGAGCAGCGCCTTATTCCATTCGCTCGCCGCATTATGCACCGCCACCGCACCCGCCGCCGCACCAAGCGCGCCCGCACCGTAGAGGTCATCGAGCGGGTTCATCGCCTTGATATGGATGATCGCATCCGCTGCAAACCGCGTGGCCGCAGTACCAACGGTATAGACAAAGCTGGTTGGCCAGCCGCGCGCATCACCCTCAATCTTCACCCGCTCAGGGCGAAGCGCGAACAGCGCCACGGGCCGCCCCGCAGCGTCGCACGCGATCTGGATATAGCCATTGCCGTGAAGCAAAAGCTGCGCCGTGAGCGTTTCAAGTAAAGATTGCCCCGCCGTCGTCGCCACCACCAGCGCAAGCGCCGCGCCGTCCGAACAGGCCAGCGGTGCCCCGCCCACCCCTTCCGCCACCATCCGCACCGCGCGCTGCGCCACCGGATTATCGCGGTACGCCGAACGCACCTGCGCCTCATAAGAACGGGGGAGCTCAGGCATCCCCCAAGAGAGCGCCCGCGCGAGCGCCGGACGTGTTTCGACACGCCCGGCAGATTTCCTGCCGAAGAGTTTCATTGTTGGTCTCCAATAAAGTTAAACCGTCAGCCCCGCAGCCCAACCGTCATCCCCGCGAAGGCGGGGATCCATCTCCCGCGCGCGCCAAGTTAACCCAGCTTATTTAACCCGCGTCGAAGCCACCACCGCAAACCCAAGGTCAATCGCCAAATCGCGCCAGTCAGGATTTGCCGCCTCGATCAGCTTAATCTTCCAAGGGCGGTTCCATGTCTTGATCCGCTTTTCGCGAATGATTGCGCTTTCCATGGTCTCATGCGCTTCAAACCAGACCAGCCGTTTGGTGCCATAGTCTTTGCTGAAACCATCAATTACACCCGCCCGGTGCTGATAAAGCCGTTGCATCAGGTTGGACGTGACGCCCGCATATAAGGTGCCATTGCGGTGACTCGCCAGCAAATAGACGATAGGCACAATGTCACGCGCCATCATCGCGCCTCAAGAGATGGACTCCCGCCTTCGCGGGAGTGACGAGTTAGCGTGCGTTGCCCCTTTTTACAAAATCCGTCGGTCATTCCCGTCATCCCCAACCATCCCGTCATCCCCGCGCAGGCGGGGATCCATCTCCAGATTTCACCCATCTCGCTTACCGGGAGATAGACTCCCGCCTGCGCGGGAGTGACGACGTCTGTGGCATGTCCCCCTACTCCCCCCGCAACCGCGCAATCTCCCTGCGCACCTGCGCCAGATCGCGGACAAACCCCGGATGATCCCCCACCCGCGCGAGAAGGGCGACAAGGATCGCCTCCCCCGCCTCAAATTCGCGGATCGCGCCCGCGACATCGCCCGAGGCTTTGGCAATCCGCGCCATCCGGTCATGGCTAACAAACAACTCACGCTGCCACTCCGCATTGCCGGGGTCAGACGACGCCAGCCGTTTGAGAATCGTAAAGTAAGCAGCATAGCCCGCTCGTGCGCCCACTAGATCACCCGCAGATCGGGCCAAGTCGCCAAGCCGCACATGAATCGCCGAAAGATCACGCTGCCACCCCGCATTGCCGGGGTCTGACGCCGCCAGCCGTTCGAAGATCGCAAGGCTCGCCGCATAAGCCGTGTGCGCACCCGCCAGATCGCCCTGCGCCACCGCAACATCGCCGAGCCTGTTATGGCTCACCGAAAGATCACGCTGCCACTCCGCATTGCCGGGGTCAGACGCCGCCAGCCTCTCGCGGATCACAAGGCCAGCACCATAAGCCGCGCGCGCACCCACCAGATCGCCCTGCGCCCGCGCAACATCGCCGAGCTTGTTATGGCCCACCGAAAGATCACGCTGCATGGTTACGTCGTCGGGGCTTGCCTCTGCTCCGGCTCGCGAGGCCGATAGGAAGGACTGAAAGTGTCGTTTTGCGGCGTCTAATTTTCCTTCAACAACGGCGATGTCGCCAAGTTCATGTTCGGCAACGGCGCGCTCGCGGTCGCTAGTGCTATGCTGCAACGCAGCCTCCGCCGTCCGCCGTGCTTGGGGTAGCGACCCCGCCGCCTGGTGGAGGCGTGACAGTTCGATCCATGTCACGAAATTGGTTGGATCGGCATTCGCTGAGTCCGTCGCCGCGCGAATGGCGAGGCGGACATCCTTGGTTGCCAGCAGTTGCGCCTCTTGCAGGTAAAGCTTTGCCGCCTGCTTGATCGCCTGCTTGATGTTGCGGTCTGCCTTTGCCCTGATCAGTCTCGCCGCAGCCGTTGCATCGCCGCGTTCGATGGCGGATGCGATTGCGACATCTTCGCCCGATGCGCCGGGCGATTGGGCATTAATCAGGAAGCCTGCAATGGTTTCTTCCAGTTTTTTGATACGCTCCTCTTGGCCCGCATCGCTTCCCTTAAGTGCCGTAATGGCTTGCGCCTGATCACGGTCAACCTTCGTATTTTGTGCGCCCTTCGCCTCCAGTTTCTTGATGGCGGCTTTGGTTTTTGCATCAATCGCAGCGCAGTTGATTTTGTTGAAAACTGTTGCTCCCGCCCCGGCATTAATCGCCGCCGAACACGCGCCGTTCGCTTTGGCCGTCTGGGTCGTTTGCGCCAAGAGCGGCGGCGCGATTAGCCAACCGATCAGGGCATATGACACGGCGATTGTGCGCAGTGCGATCACTGTACCCCGTCCTCATTCCGTTCACTGATTACGACGGCACCGGGTGCAGCGTTGATCGCGTCACCATTTTCAGCAGCCGCATTCTGGTTTACGATCACACTATTGGTGATGACGGGTGGATCGGCAGATTTGGCGGGTTTCATTTCGCTCCACAGCCAACCAAGGCCGCCGCCGATCAAGGCGATAACAGCGAGATTTTTCGGATCACGAAGAAAGGCCCAGAACTTCTTCACCGCTTATCCTGTATTTCTAAGTTCAGTAAAGAATATGACCGATTATTTGGCAATTTCAAGTAAATGTTACCCCCCCCTCAAAACCCCGTAATCCTCGGCCCATTCCCCATCGCTTTCCCAAGCATCAGCTCAGTCATCGCCCACACCAAAGCATCGGCCCGGTCGGGTGATCGGCCCGGCCCTTCGTAGCCGCCGCCGCTGATCAGGCCGCACAGTTCGTCCTCCAAATCGGGGAACGTGCCGACGTGAAATGCCTTGCCCATCGCGTAGAGCGCGGCCACTGGCTCGGCGCGCGCTGTCTTGCCGTGCGATGCGTGGACGAGCTTGATTGGCATGTTGCAATCCGCGCCGCGCAGGACGTTTTCGACCATTTTGCCGCCATTATTCGCCTCCGCCACCACCTTATCCGCCGCGTTGCGATCCACACAGGCCGCCACCGCGCGGGCCCAGCCATCGGGCGCTTCACCGATCACGCTTGCATCCTCAATCACATAGGCCTTGCCGTCATTCCCAAGTGCAACCGCGACGATCCCGCAGGCATCGCCGCCAACACTCGCGCACGGATCAACGCCGACAACAACGCGGCGCACTTCGGGCAACGCACTCACCCGCGCTCGTTCGATCACATCGCGTTTCCACAGCGCGCCTTTGACATCCTCGATCAGTTCGCCGTCAAGTTCCTGCCGCCCAATCCGCGTTCCGGCGTAAAGCGCATTCACCGATTTGGTAAACGCAACCGGCAAATAGGGGTTATCACGTGTTGCCCCGCGCCGCACGATCACACCCTCAGTCTTGAGCAGCGAACGAAGCAGCGCAACCGAGCGCGGCGTCGTCGTCACTAAGCTGCGCGGGCGTTCACCAAGGCGAAGCCCAAGCATCAGATTATCCCATAGCGCCTTTGCGGCCTTCCACTTCGCCAGTTCATCGCACCACGCGAAATGATGCTGCGGCCCGCGCAGTGCCTCGGGCGTTTCGGCCGAATACGCAAACGCCTGAGCGCCGTTCCCCCAGGTCAGGCGACCAAGCGAAGGCTCCCAGTGCACCGTATCGACCGCGCGCGTTGCGGCGAGCAAGCCGCTTTCGCCCTCGATCATTACGCTGCGCACCTCAGCCATTGTTGCGGCAACGAGTGCAATCCGCGCCTCTGGATTGGCGGCGGCAAGGCTGCGCACCCACTGCGCGCCCAGCCTGGTTTTGCCAAAGCCGCGCCCTGCCATCATCAGCCAAACGCGCCAATCGCCCCCCGGTTCGGCCTGCGCATCGCCGCGCCAGATCGGCCAATCACGGTGAAGCGCGTGCGCGACATACCCCGGCAAACTTTTGATAAAGGCGATACGCTCGGCTTCAGGGATCATAAGCAATGTGACTGCGTTTGCCGATTTGGCATAGGCGCGGATCGCCGCGCTCTCCTTATCCGGGGCCATGCGCGCCCGCCTGTTCTTGCTCGTGCTGGTTTGCCCGATGCCGGGCCAGCTGATCGAGCTTCTTAATAATCGCGATTTTGGCCTCCATCGCATGTTCATCATGATTGGTGCCATGCAGCGCGCGGATCGCGGCGACGCGAACCCCGTGGAGCTTAAGCAAGGCGAGGCCAAGCGCATTTGAGATTTTCTTAAGCGTGACGATTTCACCCTTACGGTTAAGAACCTGCTGATTCTCACCATTGAGCGCGCGATCAAGCAGTTCAGCCTCTAACCGGCTATACCCCTGCTCAAGTGCTGCATCCCACGCCGCCCGAAATGCCGGATTATCGCGGCGTTCGCGGTAGAGACTTGACGAGGCCAATCCACTCACGGCGAGTGCCTCTGTCACGTTGCAACGCTCAGATAAATGATCAAGGAACAGCTTAATTCTGGTCTTACTCGTTCGGTTTTTCGGCTTTTTGGGCGGTGATGGCTCAGGCGGCTCGGGCAGAGCCGCACCCACTTCGGTGATATCGGTCATGGCAAATCCTTTGCGGACAAGAAAAAGGCCGGACATGCAAATGCACCCGGCCACCAGAGCAAACCGCGCGATCCCCACATTCCGGGACAATCCCCGGCGGCGACTCGCAATTCTTCACTGTTCCTGATATGTCCCCAACCAGCGTGACGCTGTCAAGCGGGAAAATATCCTATTTGGGAATTTAATTGAATCGCCTTGGCGGCTTGGCGTTCTTGGCGTGAGTCAAAATTTCCAACCGCGCAGGGCGTACAGGCGGTGATAATTCTCACGCCAAGATCGCCAAGCCGCCAAGAAGAGCGTGATTTTCTTAAGAAGCCGTAACACTTGCCAATCGCCGTTTCTGCCCCCATGTTTACTTGGATAGTTCAGTGGGGCGCGGTGATCGAGGGATTCATCTCTTATTCGCATCAGGATATGAATGTGTGCCAGTCGCTGGTTACGCATTTAGGCGCGTTCTCAGAGATTAAATTTCATGTTGACCAGCGCAACAATACTGGCTGGAAATTTGATGCGTCGATCAACCAGTGGATTGAAGATTCAAAAATCCACATATTGCTGATCAGCCCCTATTCGATAGTTTCGTCTGCGATCATGGATTGGGAAATTCCCGCGATCAAAAAGAAACGCGCGCGCGGCGATCTGGTTTTGCCGCTTGTCGTTAGCCAGTGCCGCTATCAGGTGGTGACGGGATCAATGCTCGCCTCTCCGCGCGATAAGAAACTCAACCTCCGTCCGGTCAAAAGCTGGCAACGCATCGATGATGGCCTGAATCAGGCGTGCGATGAATTCGCAGCCTCGATAAAGCAGCATTTCGGCATCAATCCGCATCCGCAACGTGTTGACTGGGACAAGCCATGACGCGCGAAACCGATCTCACCAAAGCGATCGCGCGGACGCGCGCGGTAATCATCTACGCTCGCGAACGAGCGATGGAGCATAATCATCCCGAATGGCACGGCGATGTTCTCGTGCTGCTTGATCTTGCCGACGAATATCTGGCCGTCCACACGCCCGAATATCAGATTGATATGGTCGCCGATCATTATGATCTGATCGCCGCCAAGGCGCGTGAAATCCTCTTTGCTGACGATGAGGAAATGGCACCCGACAGCCCCGTCGCCGCGCTGTTCGGAGCGATTGGCCAATTGATCGGTGCCGCCGACGGCGTGAGGCACGCCGCCGCCACGCTTGGCAAACTGCCGACCTGCGCCGCGCAACCGCTGCCTGACAAGATTGAGATTGATCGGTCAACATACCGGCGCCAGCTTGATGCCTTGCTGAGCCATGTCCGTGAGGCGAGCGACATGATCAAACAGAAGGTCGAGCCCGAAGCGACTGCCCCAGATCAAGGCCTGCTCGAACAGAAGATCATCGGCAATTATGTCAATGAAATGAACCTAACCAATAAGAGCATTCACGTCACTATCAGCATTGGCGACGGGATTGATCTGGCGGTGCTCGAACGCTTTGTTTCGCGACTGGCAACCGCCACGCATGAAATGATTGAGAGTGTCAAAGTCTGGCCCGGGGGGGTGGCAACGCGGCTGCGCATCGGGATAGAGGCGGTACGCAAGCCGGTGCGCCGAGCGGTCGGCAGCATCGACCGCTTGACACTCAAACTGGTACAGGCAGAGGCGAAAGTGCTACCCCCACCACTTCCCGATGATTATCTCAAACAAGCGAAAGCGATGATCCTCGCCGGCCAAGCCCCGCCCGCGCATTGGGTGCCGCATATTGAGAATCTCAATTTTGTGGGTACGCGACTTTCCGATCTCACGCCGCTCGCTGCAATGACAGCGCTCCGATACCTTAATCTGAGGAACACACAGGTCAGGGACGTCACGCCGCTCGCTGAGTTGACCGCGCTCCAAAGCCTTAACCTAGCGAAGACACAGGTCAGCAACATCATGCCGCTCGCCAAACTGACAGTGCTCAAAAACCTTAACTTGGGGGAGACACAGGTCAGCGACATCACACCGCTTGCCGCAATGACAGCGCTCAAAAGCCTTCACCTGATCAGCACACAGGTCAGCGATATCATGCCGCTCGCCAAACTGACTGCGCTCCAGAACCTTTTCCTGTCTGACACACAGGTCAGCGATATCACGCCGCTAGCCGCAATGACTGCGCTCCAAAACCTTGACCTGATCAACATACAGGTCAGCGACATCACAGTGCTATTGGGAATTCCATATCTGAGGCTTGATCCCGAAACCAAGCAAAGGGTGGCTACGCTTCGGGCGACGCTTGCACCGCTTTCAGATGTTAAGGCTATAGCATGATGACTTTAGATTGCTTTAGCCTAGCCTGATTCCCACATCCTCGTCACTCCCGCGCAGGCGGGGGTCTATCTCTTGGTAAGGGAAATGTCAGAAATCTGGAGATGGACTCCCGCCTGCGCGGGAGTGACGGACTTTCACCCCAACACCTTCCGCGCCTCCCCCTCTAGCCAATCCATTGCAGCCGCCCAAGGGCCGAGGCCGTGGCTGATTCGGGCGACGCCCAGCCTCGCGAGTGCCTTATGATCGGGGACGCCTGCGCGCATCAGTATGTTGACGGGGAGCGGTGCGGCTTTGCACAGTCGCTCGATCAGGCTAGCATCGTGCAGAAACGGCGCGAACAGGGCGCGCGCGCCAGCGTCGGCATAGGCTTTTGCGCGTTCGATGACCGCGTCTACCAGCGCGGCGTGATGTTCGGCGGGCGGAGTGAGGATGAATACATCGCTGCGCGCGTTGACGAAGATGCCGCTTGCCGCCGCAGCCGCGATCCGTGCGCTGGCCTCGCTCACCGAGAAAAGCGCGCGAGTGGCGGGGTCTTTATCCTCAATGTTGATGCCAACCGCGCCAGCATCCACCGCGCGTTTCACCGATTCGCCGACGCCGCTCGCATCGCTGCCATAGCCCGCTTCCATATCGATACTGACTGGCAAATCAGTAACCGCGACGATTTCAGCAAGCGTTGCCAGCGCGGTTTCGAGCGGCAGTTTTTCGCCGTCACCGATCCCGTGCGCACCCGCGACGCCGAAGCTTCCCGTCGCAATCGCCTTGGCCCCGGCGCGCGCCACGGCGGCGGCACTGCCTGCATCCCAGATATTATAGAGGATCAACGGATTTCCAGGAATATGGAGCGCTGCGAATTCTTTTATTTTATTGGTCATTTAACACCTTCCATTGCGAGTAGTTTTTCCTTGCGATCAATCCCGTAGGCATAGCCGCCCATGCTGCCGTCGGTACGGATCACGCGGTGGCAGGGGATCAGCACGGCGACATTATTCGCGCCATTGGCGGTGCCCGCCGCGCGGACGGCTTTGGGTTTGCCGACCGCCATCGCGATCTGCGCATAAGTGCGCGTTTCGCCCGGAGGAATGCGCTGCAACTCGGCCCAGACCGCCTGTTGAAACGCGGTGCCCTGCACATCGAGGGGCAGGCTCGGCATTTGTGC
>JANOXQ010000051.1:0-11065 GCA_031418495.1 Sphingomonadales bacterium | reverse complement strand
GTAACACCAATGTACCAAGCATCGTCGCGCGCGAGCGCCGGTGTGGCAATCGCAGTTGAGGCAAGTGCCATAACAACGGCTAGCTTCCGCATAATAATCCCCTTTCCAATTAATTCACTCGGGAGAGTCAAAGCGTACTAGCCAATGCGCTTGCGCCGCGCAAGCCGACAAGTTCAACAATATGTTGCCAAAATGCCGCACTTTCCAAAAACTGCATCCGCAATTTGTGAATCTCAGGTTGCGATCAACCCGTGCGTTCGAAGTGTAGCAATAATAGCGGTGATCACTGCGCGCGATTCGCCGTCAACCAAACTGCCGCCTGTTGGCGTAGCAATTGCAGGCTGTTGGGCAGTGAGCAGCGGCACATTGTTGATCCGAATTTGCTGCGCGTTGACCTGTCCGATGAGCCAAGTTGCGCCCCTCCGAATCACAAGCATCGCATCGGCAATACTCCACGCAGTCATACCTTCAAACGCCACAACAAAGCGCCAGCCACCAGCCGTCCATGCTGCAAACGCGCCGTCTTGACCCGCCCATGCCCCGGTAGCACCCATGCCAACGATCCAACACTGGCCAAGCGTCGGGCTTGCGGGGACGGAAGGCGGCGCGACCGCTTGCACCACTGGCTGAACCATTATGTCGAGCCGCGCCAATGCCTCATTATGCGTCATTTCCTTTTGCGCTTGCCCCGGTGCGATTAGCGGCAGGGCAAGGCGATCACTGGTGTCGGTCATATCAGGCTCCTTTAGGTGAGATTGACGGTCAGCGTCGCTGGTCGTGATTGGCCAAAGGTGCCGATCTGAACGATGCTGACGGTGACAGAGGTGGCGCCGGGTGGCGGACTGTAGAGGTGAGGGCTTGCAGTGGTTTCAATCTGTTCAGTCAGGCCAGAATCTGGCGTAATCGTTAGCGCATAACGCTCAACCTCTTCGGCGAGCGGAGCATCAACGCTATCAATCCAGCGCCAGCCGTCGCGGCTTCGGCGTACCCAGCTTAGACTGATCCGACCATCGCTCAGAAGCGCACCGCGCAGATGTGCAGGCGCAATCGGCATCAGTGCCTGTACCGGATTCAGCACAGTCGCAATCGGCGGCATCGAAACGTCTCCAATCCCGACAGCCATCACCATCACTTGCGCAGATGATACGGGCACTTGCAGCGCGGTAAGTACGTCGCGTTCGATTAGGACAAAGCGTTCTCCGGCTGCATGTGTAGCCATCGCCCACTCAGTGCCCCGCCGCCCGCGATAAAGCTCTGACAAACGGTAGCGGTTTGCCCCAAGCGGGGTTGCACTGCGGAACTGGATTAGCTCATCCCCAAGTATCGCCAGATTGCGCCCCGCATCAAGCCCAGCGGCATCAGCATTGCCAAGCGTCATCGCCGCGTTGAGCAATGTGACTTCGACGCTGTTCGCCTCATCAATCAGGCAGGCCGAGCCAACCCCAAGCACCGTATCCGCCGCGCCAATAATCGCGGGCGTAGCCGTAACCCCCGCCTCTTCCCAGCTCACGCCGCCGTCGATACTCTGCAGCAGCGCCGCACGCCGCCAGCCAGTCGAAACGCCCGCCGCTGCCACCACCAGATGTGGCATACTCGCCACGCCTGCCTCAATTGGCGGCAAATCAATCAAGTGTAATGTGGTTGCCCCGTGCGGCGCATCATTCTGGATCAGGCCGCGTCCCGGATCGGCGTTCGGCATTATCGCCCCGCCCTCACTCAGTCTTACCAGATCAACCTCAATCACCATCCGGTCAAGCGTGACCGCGCCTACGCGCCACAGTGTCGGGCTCCCCGCAACCGCAACCCTCTGCCCCGGCACAAGATCAAGCCGCCGCCATGGCAGCCGCACCTTGGCCGATACGCGCGCCGCCCAAATTTGATCAAGCTGACGCTCGGCAATTTGCTTGGCCATTTCGGGCGCAAGCACAACGGGCAGCTCAATCTTCGCCTCTCGCCGCGCGCCGCCATCACGCCGCGCGCGCTGCACACCTTGTTGATAGTCACGCGACGGCTCATAATAAGTGATCGACAGCGTTTCAGGGATTGTTGAGGCCGAACGCCGCTCAATCGGCAAACGCGAGGTACGCCCCTCACCCCGAACCGTGCCAAGGTCATCCTCGGCAATCGCGGCGGCCTGCGCGCCTATTTCGGTCACCCGCAGCCGCGTACCATCATCATAGGCCGAAAACGCGACGACCGAACCAAGCGTTTCAACCGCACCGCGCACTGCATCGCCAAAGGCCGCATAGCCGCCAACGCGCGTCGAGCAATCCGCCGCAACCGCGCGACCCGCCAAATCATTGATGATCGCGCCGACCGACACGTCGCCTTCATCGGCAATCACCTCAAAACTAAGCGAAGGAATCCGGTTGCCAAAATCGCCAAGCTGGAGGTTTTCAAATACTGCGTAAGCCAGCCCGCGATACGCCGGGGCCATGCCCGCTCCCTCAGCAGAGGCAATCAGCGGATCAACGCCCTGATCCTCGCCGCCATCATGCAAACGAAACCCCGTCGCCACCTTGAAATCGCCCGCCGCGCCGCGCAGCAAATTCCCGTCGGCCCAAATCCGCCCAACTCGTAGCACCCGCCGCGCCGATAGTGCCACCGCAAAAGAGGCCGAGTAACTCAAAGTCGTTGTCTTGGGCTGGCCTTTGCCATTCGAAACTTTCTTGCGATCCTCGCGCAGATCGGTCGCCCAGATAACCGTCCCCGAAACGCGGTTGGTGCCGTAAAGCTTTGGGATCAGCGCGCCGTACTGCGAGGATTGAAACGCCAAATCGCCCAGCCGTGGCCCCTGCCGCCCTTTGGGTGCAAACAGTTTGCGGTCAATCAAATTGCCCACCACTGCACCAACCGCGCGGCCAGCCTTACCGCCAAAAATACCACCAACGGTTGAGAGAATAAGTGTCGCCATGATGAGGTCCTAATGATTGCCCGTCATTCCCGCGCAGGCGGGAATGACGGTTTGGGGTGGTCAGTTAAATATGCCACCCACTCACCAGCGGCCACGCCAGCGCACCAGGCGTTTCAACCACGCGGCGCAGCACACCATCCGCATGGATCAGGCTCTCTCCGCTCCAGATGCCAAGGTGAAATTGCGCCGCACTTGGCTGGAGTAATAAAACGTCACCCACATGCGGTTCGCCCACGCGCGCCGTCATCCCATTATCAACAAACATCGCCGCGAAACCGTCCGCCGTCCCCCCGCGCAAGGCATAGCCGTCGGGGGGGCGCGTAATCGCGGGGCAGGCGCAGACGATCAGCCCAACACAGTCAAGCCCGCTCACCGGATCGCGCCCGTGCAAGCGAAAACGCGTGCCAACGAGCGCACGAGCGCGGGTAACGGGATCACCCGCCATAGCGCGTCAGCAAGTCATTGCCGGGCAAATGCGGCTCGCCGCAAAAGTTCGCCGCATTGGCGAAGCGCTCTACGCAGGTCGAAAACCGCCGGTCACAGCCCTCAATCAACTCAACCCGCGTTCCCGGTAGCACCGCAAAATAGGGCGGCTCACGCAGCGTCAGCACCGCTCCCAATGACGCGACAATCCGGCTATCAATCCCAGAATTCGGGCCGTCCAGCCAGCGAAGCGTGCCCGCGACATAAACACCCTCCGCCGCGCCCATATCCACAGTCACGCGCATCCCGCTTACCGAAACCACGCGCGCAATCCGCCGCCGCCCCGCCATATCCACCCCGCAGCGCCGATCACCCAGCGAAGCCCGGCATTCAGGTGTCGTTTCCTCAACCACCGGCACCTCAAGCAGAGCCGCCGGCCCGCGCAGTTCGGCCGAAAAGCCGCCCTCACCCGTTTCAACCATGCCAAGCTCACCGCGCACAAGGAATAGCGGCTCAAGCTCCGGCGCTTCCCAATTAACCGCCGAAACGCGCAAAGTCGCCCCGTCCCACCGCCCCGCTGCGAGATCATCCTCGGTAATCGCATCACTCGTCAGCGCGCCGGAAAGTTCGATGCTGTCAGGATCAAAGCCATCCTGCCGCTCAATCGCCGACGGAATCATCCCCGGCGCCGCGCGGTAAATCAGCCCGTCAATAGTAAGGTCACGGTCATGACTGGTGAGCCCAAGCGTAATCCCATCACGCCGATCAATCCGCCAGATAAAGGTAAGCGTAGTGAGGGGGTGAGTGTACCACATGGGGGTTCCTAAAGTTCGTCCCCGAAAGGGAAGTGTAGGGGCGGGGCTGGGGGTGGGAGGAAGCCGTCCCTGTCTTACCTAGCAAACAACAAAAAAAGCCTCGCTGCAAAGCGAGGCTATTCATATTTACAAGTGTTAAATTATTGTTTGAGGTAGCGATGTATTAAAAATACAAAACCAAATTCCGTCGCTTAAGCGGCCAATTGCTCATCGACATTTAGTGCCTGTGCCGACGGGAACATTGATAGCGACCGCACGCCCTCTATGCCAAACTGAGTCACAGCCGCTTCAACAGCTTCTTTAATTGCCTCAAAAATTTTGGCTTCTTCAATATGTGTCATCTAACGATCCTCATGGTACCACCTTTGGTATCGATTGATGCTTTGTAAAGCTCAACCACGCACCGTGCGCTTCCGTCTCTGCAAAAACACCTTTGCCGTCAAGAGATTTTCCAACTGCTCGGAAAAACATCGAATCGGCAGGGCTACGTAAGTGTATCTTAATATGCTTTGCGCGCAAGCCGCTTTCAGAAAGCTTAACAGCTTCGTTAAGAAGGCCGATAAGCGTATCAACATAGTCCGATTCAGGCAGTTTCCCGTAATCAAGCAATGGGCAAACCGTAACCTCCCTGATCCGCAAAACTTTTCCAACATAACCTTTCTGGGTTGCGCGGATTGCACAAGCAACGGCGAGTATTTTTTGATCATCACCGAAAATGGCAACCGTCCATTCATCAGATTGTCCGTCATTCGCAAACTTGCTTAGAACGCCAAGCGAAGCAGAGGCGTAACTGCAAAAATCATCCCCGACATTCTCGCATTGGTCTTTCCAATCACTTTCAAAGTTGTCCCAAGAGCCATCACTTTTGAGTAGCCGCACAAGATTCATATACAAACTCCGAGAGAGAATTTCATTTCAATAGCAAATGAGAATCTGAGCGCAAACTTTTCTTTCTTATTTCATCTGCATCGACATTTGTTGAACAGTTATTTATAAGATTTACGCTTCGTAGAAAGTGATCACCCCTCCCGCACCTCAATCAACGGCACACTCGGCGCATCGCCTGCGGCGAACAGCGCAGCATCAATTTCGAGGCTATCCTCGGCGAAACGGACGGGTACATCGAACTGAAACCCCGCGCGCACTTGCACGCCCGCCCCCGGCGCGACTGCGAATGACACCACCCCGCGCTCAAGCAACACCCACCCGCAGACGCTCAACATCCCGCCAAGCGAGACGAGCACGCTGCCCATCACTGGTCGGGTAATCCGTCGAAGCTCGCCGTCGCCTTCGGGGCCGTAGCGTTTGATCAGCGGGAATTCAGTCCGCACCCCGTCACCAACGCCAAGCAATTGATCACCCGCCGTCACCGCCCCCACCATCTCGCGCGAACTAAAATCATACGGATCACGGAAACGAAACCCGCGCGCCGCGCCGCGCCCGGAAAAACGCGATCAGCGTCTGCAAATCGCCCTCCGATCTTACCCCCGGCCCCGCGTCAAAGCGCAGCCGCCCGCTCGCCCAATCGGCATTGCGCTGTTCATGGCCCGAAGCCGTCGTCACCACCGCCGTCGAAAATCCCGGCGTCACGCTCGCCCCGCGCCCAAGAGCCAACGGAAATTGCACATCATCAAATACCTGCACGGCACCCTCTCCTTCTTGATCAAAATGCACATAGCCATCGCGCAGCACCTGCGGCTGCGCCCAGATAAACGTCGCCGCCACCCCGCGCGCACGGCCCACCTCGGCGGCGGCATCAATCAGCGCCCATAGCGCTTTGTCCTCTGGCCGCAGCACGAACCCGGCGAAATAATGCTGCTTGGCGGGCGTATAACCGAGCCGCGTTTCGGCCACCGCAACCCCGCGCGTAGACGCCCCGCGATTGCCGCTCGTCACATAATCATAATCCTCAAGCTGAAGGATATCGAACGCAGGCGATGCCCAGCCGAGCGGCACATTGGCGCGCTTAAGCTCAGGCGCGGCCTCATCAAGCACCGTCGGCAAATAGGGCAACAGCAAAGCTTCGCAGCCCGGATGATCAAGCCGCACCGCCGCCACCAGCGCCGCCGTTGACGTGGCAAGCATCACCCCCGCCGCATCAAGCAGTGCCTTTTGCGCCGCGCTCATTGGCCCATTAACGCTCGCAATCTCAACCGGATTACCACCGAAGGCCGCGCGCGCCGCGCCGTCATAAAGGCAGATGCGCTTGTCGGGCATCACCCACCACCACGGCTCCCCCACCTGAAATCGGGGTGCCTGCCCCGCATCCACCGCAATCTGAACAAACGCACGCGCAACGCTCTGCAAATAGCCCATCGCGCCGGCGTGGGCGGGCGAAAGCAAAGTCGAAGGCGGCACATAGCCCGTTGCGGCGGGATCACCATTAAACGCGCGCTGCTTCCAATCATCATAAGCGTGCGCATCATACAGTTCGTAAGACAGCGAGACGATCAGACCGTAACCAAGCGCCCGAGCGCGCGTCGCAAAATCGGCGTGCCACACGCTGCACGGCTGATTGAGCGCGCCGCCACTCAGGCTCGCGTAAAACCCATCCGAAACCGCCTCAAGCCGGAAGTAATGGCTCATCCCAACATAATGATTGATGTCACCCCGGTAGCCGAGTTGCAGTATGCTGCGCAGCAATCGCGCGGGCGTCTGGTTATACGCATCATCATAACCCGTCGCCATCGAAAGCCCGTGCGCGGGCACAATGACATCGCCAATCTCAAGCGTTGAAGCCGGGCCAGTGCAGGCGATCTCGCTCAGCGTCACCCACCCCTCAATCGGCGCGGCGAACGGTGTAGCAACGCCCGTATAAGATGGCGGCACGAGCGAGATAAACATCCGGTCAATATCGCCCGCAAACACTGGATCGGCCTCATCGGGGAGCATGAATCCACCGCTGAGCCCATCAAAATTGAGGCTGATGATCGCATCGCTATCAGTGCCGCGCGCATAATTCCACAGCCGCACAAACCAGCTTTTGGGCGCACCCGCCGCGTCACGCCCCTCAATCGTCAGCGTCGGGCCGTTGATTGCATCGAGCGGCATGATCCCGCTCGATTGCCAGCGAAATTTAAGCGCACACCCCCGATAATCACGCACCGTTTCATAGGCGAGCAGCGGATGATCAAGCGTATCCTCGCTCGCCCAGATCAATCCGGCCAGATCATCGGCCTTATAGAAAACCGCATCCACCCGCATAGCGTCGGGCGCAGTCGTCGTAACAGCCGCCATAATCGGACGCGGAAAATCCACAGTCCAAAACCGCGCATCAAAACGCTTGATAAACGACGTCGTCCGCCGCTCACCGGGGGCGGCAAGCCAATAAGGCATTGGGGTTCTCCTATAATATCCCCCCTCCCCTTCAGGGGAGGGGCCGGGGGTGGGGCCTGTCCAAAAGCGTCAGCCCTAGAACTCGTTGACACTCCCCACCCCAACCCCTCCCCTAAAAGGGAGGGGCTAAAGCCTACTCCTCGCGCAACAACGCCCCCCGCACTGCCCTTGCAACTTGCCTGCTTGACCGCGCCAGCGCCTCGGGCGCGGTCCCCGCAGGTGCATTCACCGCAATCGAAATCCGCACGTCGCGCGCGCCTGATTGCGTTGGCGCAACCACCGCGCCGCTGCTAGTCGGCACAAACATTTCGGGCCCGCGTTCGCCGACCATGTAAGCCCTTCCCGGCGAGACTGGCCCGCCAGTCGCGCGCCCCGGTGCGCCGCCAAGCAGGGTGCCAAGCGCCGACAGCCCAAGCGCAAGCAAACCACCGCCCTGCCCGCCGCTCCCGCCGCCGCCCACTGCCGAACGCAGCGCGGCGTTCGCAATCTCGCCGAGCACTGAAAGCCCGACGCGCTTCAAATCCTCAAACCCGAACTTACCGCTGCGGATCGCGCGGCCAAGCGCGCCCTCGATCAGCGCACCCGCACGGTTGACGCTGCTACCCAGCGGCCCGTCCAACTGCGCGCGCAACTCCGCCACGTCGCGCGCAAAGCCTTGCGTATCGGCGCGCACGGACACCGTCAGCCGTTCGATTTCCTCATCCATCGGGAAATTGCTCCTTAAGTTGCGAGATCATATCGCGGTCAGCGGGATTTGCCGCTTCGGCCACGAGCGCGGTTAGGATGGCGGCAAGTTCAGCAGGCGTCGCGTTCCAAAATTCATCCGGTCTCCAGCCGAGCAAAGCACCAGCCAGACCCGCAAGGCGGATGGCGGTTTGGGTGAAATCACCGCCCACCCAAAATCTGCCCGAGCAGCACCTTAAGCGCGGGCGTAGCCGCCGCTAATCCTGCCCTTGCTACCGCTTCACCGAACGTCTCGCGCGTCATCAGGTCGGGCCTTTCAGCCAGACAATGCCAGAATAGCGCAACCATCTCCGACAGCGTAAGCGCGCCCGATGCCGCCCGCTCAACCAGCGCAAACAGCGGCCCGATTTCCTCCTCCGCCGCCACCAATGCTGCAAAAGTGGGGCGCAACATAAGCGCAGCATTTTCAAGGGCGAGCACCGCCTCACCGCGCGCGGCATTGGCGCTCACAGCGACACCACCGCGCCCGAGCTTTCAAGCGCAAGTGTATAGCTGCGCTCGCCATTAAAATCCCCGGCATAATCAAGCCGCGTGACGAGGAAGCGCCCGCGCATCCGCTCTCCGCTTTCAAAACTCAGTTCATAATCATCAAGCACACCGCACAGCGCGCTCACCTTGATCCGCGTTTCGGCGGCTGATCCCGTGAACACACCCGCGCCCGAAACCGAAACCGAACGCACCCCCGCGCCAGAAAGCAGTTCGCGCCACCCGCCCGAGCCTTTGTTAGTGATGACGACGCTATCGCCGTTGATGCTCAATTGCGTCGTGCGCAACCCGGCGACGGTGGTGTATGCGGGCGTGCTTGCGCCGTCGCCAACCTTCAACAGGAAGGCGCTTCCTTTTTCTGCTGTCATGTGATTTACTCGCTCTTAGTGTGATGGGTTATGGAGTGAACGATGAGTCTTTTGCTCGCTGCTGCGCTTTCGGGTCACGGAGTATCAAACAGTGCCGATATTTGTCGGGTCGATAGCTGGTCGCCCCCATCGATAGTTTCGGCGGCTGTTTACCAGCCTCAGATTGGTTATATTCCGCCCTTTGCCGATACCCCGTCCGCCCATGCGCAAACGCGCCACGTGGCAAGGATTTTCAATGAGGGATCAGCCGCGACCGCTACGGCTGAAGAGAAGATGGTCATGCTCAATGCCTATGCATTCAGAGCGCAATTATGCGGATACGGTATTCGATCAGCGCTGCACATGGTGCGTCCGGTTCGCGGCTTATCAACGACCTTAAAATGACCAAACTTGCAACGCGCCAGCCAGGCAGATCGCGCGGAAAAATATCCATCGCTGCTTCAACAGTCACCATTAGGAATCGTAACGCTTGGGCAACCTCACCGTCGTCCCACAGTGTCAGCGCGAGCCGGATTTCGCGGCCCTGCTCTGTCTTGGTACTCCAATCAGTCACCGGGCTCTCGCTGATCACGATGTACGGGAAAGCCGCGCGCGGCGGGACGCCGTCATAGACCGGGGCGATGTCGGCAAGCAGCATGACGAGCGCGGCCTGCACCGTTTCGAGCGCGCCGCTCATCGGATCACTGCCCGGAGCTGCGCGTCGGTGACATAGCGCCGCCGCAAGCCCCGGCCCGAAAGCGTGATGCCAGTGCTGGCACATTCAACCTGTATCCCGGGCGGGAATGGCCTTGCCATCAGCGCATCGACAGCCGCTTCGGCGCGCGCTTCGCCAATCGCCTGCCCGCGTTTCAAGAGCCGCTCCATCATCGTTGCTCCTGCGTGGTGAGGATAATTTGTGCGGGCTCGCGCGGGTCGCTCTCAACGCTGCGAACGCGCAAGTATCGCCCGCGCCAGACGATCCGGCTGCCCGGATCAATGCCGTCACGCTTGCGCACGATTACGCGCCAGCGTGGCAAGGCACTTAACGCATCGGCCTCGACCGCATCCGCTGGCGCAAGCGGTGTCACTGCCGCCCACGCCGCCCCGTCATAGCGCCATTTGCCGCGCGCCCCGGCGAGGAGATCGCGTTCATCGCTGCGCCGTTCAAAGGAAATGCGCTCGCGCAGCGCGCCTGTAAATTCAGTCATGCGACATGCCTCCCTGCCGAAATTCCGCCTGAAAGCCGCAAGCGCCGGAATGAGCGCCACAGTGCCGCTACAGCGGCAGGCGGCCCGGCGTCATCCGCGCGGTCGCGGTGCCCATGAAGATGCGCGACAAGGCGGAGCATCCCCTGCCGTAAGGGTGCTGCTATGTCCTCCCAACGATCCGCACTGCCCGCCTCAAAGCTAACCCGCGCGCGGGTTGCCCCGCCGCTATCATGGATGCGCAGCCAGCCGGTGCCGCTTTCATCAATATCAATCGCATAGCCAGCCGCCGCAATCGGCATCGGTTCGCCCGCCATGTTTAGCGCAGAAACTCCGCTGATACTGCGCAAAGGCGTGGCCTTGATCGTCTGCCAAGTACCCGTGATCCGCAGATCTTCTGTCCCTGCGCGGCGCAGCAAAACGCTGCCACAAAAGGCCTCACACTGGAGCAGCGCCGTGCCAAGCAGCCCGGCAATCAGCGTTAGTTCATCGTCGCCCGACAGGCGGAGGTAAGCCGCCACATCATCAAGCGCCTCAGCCGCGATCAGCGGCGGGGATAGGGTAAGCATGGTTGGTATCCTTTAACGGAAAATCCTCCCCAGAACGGGGAAGCGCCGGGTGCTAGATTGGTTCGCACGACGCGGATGAATTGACTCACACGAAGGCCACGAAGAATCTAAGCATCAAATCGCTTGGTGAACTTCCTCTTGGCGGCTTGGCGTTCTTGGCGTGAGACAAATTACCAAGCTCACCGCGCGTCGCACCATTGATTATTCTCACGCCAAGAACGCCAAG
>JANOXQ010000050.1:0-4134 GCA_031418495.1 Sphingomonadales bacterium | reverse complement strand
GACGGCTTTGGCATCCGCGTCGCAGGCGCGACTGACCTCAAGGGCGCGGTCATCGCCAGCACGGCAGATGCGGCAAGGAACCAACTGACCACTGGCACGCTCACTGCATCAGCGCTTGAGAACCGCGAGACGTTCAAAGCGACGAGCACAAGCATCGGCGCAGGCATCGGCGCAAACCTTGGCAAAGACCGCAAGGGCACGATCAATACCGATCAGAGCGGCAATAAGCTCCCCGGCATCAAAACCGGCATCGGCACCCTAAGCGCCACCCCGCCAGCCGCGCTCAGCGCAAGCGGAAGCCAATCAAGCACCACGGTAAGCGCCATCGCAAGCGGCGGCATCACCGTAACATCCGGCGACACCGCATCCTTGGGCGTAGCACAAACCATCTCACGCGATACGTCTGCCGCAAACGACGCGCTTACCAAGCAGTTCACCGAAGCCAAACGAAACGAAATCAACCAAGGGTTCGAAGCAACGCGGCAGTTGGTAAGTGAGGTCGGCACGTTCTTCGCAAATCGTGGGCGCGAAGAAGCTGACCTCACCAAACAAGCCGACGAAGCCAAAGCGCGCGGTGATACCCAAGAAGAAACACGACTGCGCGGGCTGGCCGACAAGCTCCGCAGCCAGTTCGGCGCTGGCAGCATCGCAAGGATCGGCGCAACCGCGCTGACCGGAGCCGCCGGAAGCAATGTCACAGGCGGTCTCGGCAGCTTCGTCCAAGGCGCAG
Source organism: Sphingomonadales bacterium (assembly GCA_031418495.1). Lineage (GTDB taxonomy): Bacteria > Pseudomonadota > Alphaproteobacteria > Sphingomonadales > Sphingomonadaceae > Aquisediminimonas. The sequence goes on along the minus strand of JANOXQ010000050.1, from coordinate 3,404 downwards.
CCGTCAATGTATTGCAGAGCCTCGCGGTTACAGAAGTTAAGAAAATCGCCGACAGCTTCGGCGAGCGCGATCCATTCGGCAACTTGATCGAAACCCCGCAAAGCGAAGCCGTCCGCGCAGCCTTACAAGCTGTGGTTGGCTGCGCTGGTTCTGCCGCAGGTGGATCAAATGGCTGCGGCTCCGCCGCCGCTGGTGCGGCTGCAAGTGTGGTCTTCAACAACCTTCTCAACGCGATTGATAAGCCACCTGTCATCGGCCTTGATGGTCGCGAAGTTCTGCAGAGCCTTGAGGATCAACAAGCGCGGACAAACCTTGTCGGAACCATCATCGCCGCAATCGCGAGCGGTGCTGGGTTGAACGCAAATACCGCCACCACCGCCGCACTCATCGAAACTGAGAATAACCGCAATGTTGTCTCAAACGGACGGACGCTGATCCAAACGGTCGATGTACCGGGAACGACTGAGGCCCAATTCTTGGCTTCAGTCGCGGCATATAGACGTGCTAAACCTGCTGACTATGCGCGCGCGCTCGCTCTGTTTGGCGGCAATGATGCCGAACTGATCAACTATCTGCGTCAGCCCAATGGTCAGTCACTCGATGATGCAGGGGCCGCCTCTGTCACCCGCACCGCCGCCGCGCAAAGTGCCGTTGCGCCTAACCGCGATGAAGCAATCCGGGTCAATCTTGTTGCCCATCTTGCCGCTGGCCGTGCTAATTATGATGCAGAAAATGGGCCGGGTGCTTATGATGCACTCATCGCCAGAGGCCGCGCCGAAGACGCCGCAATCGAAGCAAGGGTGGATGCAGCGCAAGCCCAGCTCACCCGTGAATTTGCGTGTTTTGTTGGCTGCATTCCGGCGGCGGTGGCCAGTGTGATCTTTTTCCCGATTGCGGTAGGCGCGGCGGGTGAGTATGCGGTGGCCAGTACAGGCCTTGCAGGCGTAAGCGCACTGGGCGTTAAAGCGGGCATCGGAGGAACGGCGAGTTTGCTCTATACTGAAGGCGCATCGCAAGTTTTGTTCGGCCATGCACCGTCCACTGGAGAGCGGATTGGATCGTTCGCGACTGGGGCAATATTTGCGCCGGGTGTGTACGGGGTAACGCGGTTTAGCGCGCCTGTTAACGGGGCAATCAATGGCGGGCTTGCTGGCGGTGGGGCGAATGGTCTTGGGCAGGGTGTTGATATTTTGATTGGCAACAGAGACTCTGCTAATTTCAGCTTCTTAGACCTTACGGCAGCAACAGTTATTGGCTCTGGCGCAGGCTATTTGGGAGGCACTGTGGCCCCTTACTATAATTACACGCCTTCGCTCGGCAACAGTCGTTCGATATTGGCAGGGGCACGAGTCGGGCTGCGCGTACAAGCCAACGCAGCGCCGGGAACGGTCGTTACCAATGTTACCCAAGCGCATCTGGATTTGCTCAATGGAGTTATCAATCCACCGACAGTAGCACCTGTTCCAGCGCCGACACCCACGCCACCCGCGTCTACATGCGCAACAGGTCAGGTCTGTCCAAAATGAGAGAGCAAAATGGCCGGAAATATCTGTTTTCACTTATTCCAACAGATATTACGTTTAGAACTGGAATGTTGATAATATTATTTTTGGGACTTTTGATATTTGGAATCATTAATCCGTACAACGTTAAATTGGGTTATGAAGCGATAAAAATATATTTATTCATGATATTATTTTTCCTGATACCCACCGCCCTCCAAATCTACATCAACAAGGGCTACCGCGTCTCTTATGATGATGAGGCGCTCTATCTGCGCCCTGATGGCACCAACTGGCGGCTGCAATATAAGGCTGACCGGATCATGCGCTACGCCGATATTGGCGAACTTTATGCCGACGGTGGCAATATGAACCTGTCTCCCTTTGAGTTTATCGAAATCCAGCGCAAAGGTTGGGACGGGCAAGAACGTTTTTTTCTCTCGCGCGTTTTCCTACGCGAAAATCAACTCAAGGAACTCCTGCGCTTCATGCACGGCAAAATCCCACATAAGTTTTCGCAAGATGTGATCGATTACATGAATGCCGAACCCGGCTGGATCGAACAAAAACAGATGGAAGCAAGCGACTAAAGCAACGCCGCTGCGTCCAGCAGCGTCATCCTGCGCGTAGGTTATTCTCCGGGAACAAAGCGCCGCTTCAAATCACGGCCGCCGTGGCTAATGCCCAAAATCTCAATCACTTGATCAACAATCTGATATGTGATGACCGTTCGTTTGCGATACGTGATCGTGCGCAGACCAGCAACAAGATCATCGCGAGGGGTGCCGCGTGCCGGAAATTGGGTTAGCGTTTCAGTGTGTTTTTCTATTCGTGCGGTATAGCGATATGCAATCTCATCACCCGCCTGTTCAGCAATCCAGAAATACAGCGCATAAAGATCATCTCGTGCATCAGAGTGCCACTTGATTTTATGCGGCACGCTTTGCCCGTTGTTGATGAAGCGCCTTTAGCCCGGAAAAAACCTCGGCGGTGTCAAGCAGTGGTTGTGACCGCGCCAACGTTGCCTCGGTCTTTGCCTTGATAATCGCATCAAGCGCAGCCTGATCTTGCAAAAATGTAGGGGGCAAAGCGGCTTCTGCCATAGCAATCTCCTCATATTTTGTGAGTATATCAGCCTATGATAGCCCGCGCAATCCGCCGTCGTACACATATGGAAAACCCCGCTAACGCGGGCTTTACGTTATTGCTCAGACGCCGCCGCTGACGCGGCGGCGCAGACTGTTTCGCTCCCGCTCACTTTTCGCTGTCCTACAAGGTTCGCTTTATGTCACACTGTGCTGTTCGTCGGAGATGTGATGAATGGTGTGATGTAGCGATCAGTTTAGTCTAAAAAGAACATTGAAGAAACTACCGATTCAGCGTCAACTTCCTGAGATTTCTGCGGTTTTTTGATCAGCCTCGCTCGGCTTTTCCAAATCAAAATCAACCTCGGCCATGAGTGATCAAACCGTCGTCGCGTCCACACTCTCGGCAGGCGGCACAGCCACCATCGGAACCCCCGGCGCGCTCACCCTCGACGGCGCAATCCTCTCGGGCAAGCGCGTTGAGGTGGACGCCGGATCGCTCGCCATCGCCAGCCGCCAGGACACATCGACGTTCCAGTCCAAGGACAAGAGCGCTGGCGCGGGCGTCTCGGTCACGTTTAGCGGCCAAGTCTCAGCCAGCGGCAATCTGAGCAGCGGCAAACAGTCAGGCGACTTCGCCAGCGTTCAGGAACAAGCCGGCATCCGCAGCGGTGCAGACGGCTTTGGCATCCGCGTCGCAGGCGCGACTGACCTCAAGGGCGCGGTCATCGCCAGCACGGCAGATGCGGCAAGGAACCAACTGACCACTGGCACGCTCACTGCATCAGCGCTTGAGAACCGCGAGACGTTCAAAGCG
>JANOXQ010000049.1:0-20043 GCA_031418495.1 Sphingomonadales bacterium | reverse complement strand
GCTGAACCGGATTTTGCTTGGGGAGAGCGAAACCTCAACGCTGCCATCCACTTCATCAAGCAGCTTGCGCAGTTCAGCGATGCATTTGCGCGGCACGATGATGTCGGGCATTCCGGCCGCACCTTCGGGCCGGGGCACGGTGACGCGGGCGAGGCGGTGGCCATCGGTTGCAGCGGCCTTGAGCACGGGCGTCGCATCATCAGTGACGTGCAGGAAAATGCCGTTGAGATAATAGCGCGTTTCTTCAGTGCTGATCGCAAAGCGGGTTTTGTCGATAATTTCCTTGAGCGTGGCCGCAGGAAGCTCAAACTTCACCGGCAGATCGCCCTCAGCAATCACGGGAAAATCATCGCGTGGGAGCGTAGAAAGATTGAACCGCGCGCGGCCAGCATTGATCGCCATCTTGCCGTCAGCAGCGGCGAGCGAAACCTGGCTCCCCTCGGGCAGCTTGCGCGCAATATCAAACAGCGTGTGCGCCGAAACGGTGGTCGCGCCCGCAGTTTCAACCTGCGCTGCGACGCTTTCGTTGATCTGGAGATCAAGATCAGTCGCCATCATCCGGATCGAACCGTCTGCACTCGCCTCGATCAGAACGTTTGAGAGGATCGGAATCGTATTGCGTCGCTCAACCACAGACTGGACGTGGCCGAGGCACTTCAAAAGCGTCGCGCGTTCGATTGTTGCCTTCATACCATTGACCCCTGGGCTTTGCTTAAACTTGAAACTACTGGCTATATAGCGGCAGAAACGCGCTATACCAGTGCTTTTCATGAACAGAATCTACGCGCGGCGCAAGGCTTGCGAAGTCCTGATTTTCGACGCATTACTATGTTTATGCAGCTTCAAGGACGTATCTTCATCGCGCGCCACGGCGAAACGGTCTTCAACGCCAGCGGGCGGATGCAGGGGCAGCTTAACATTCACACCCCACTCACCACGCGCGGATTCGCGCAGGCCGATGAGATGGGGCGATCACTGGCGCTCTTTCTTGGTACGTCGCAGTCGCTTCATCTCTGGTCATCAAGTGCGGGCCGCGCGCAGCAGACGATGGCGATTGTTGCCGAACATATTGGTGCGGATTGGCGCGATGTCCGCACTGATGATCGGCTTCAGGAGATTGATGTCGGTGATTGGTCGGATAAGCGCTACGCCGATATCATCGCTGAAAACGGTGATATAATCGACCGCAACAGCGGCCTGTTCAGCCAGCGTCCGCCAAACGGCGAGTGGTATGATGATATCGCCGCGCGCCTGACAAGCTGGATGGCCGACACAGAGCATGAACGCGGCGACAGGCTGGTGATCATGCACGGCATCTCAGCGCGGGTGTTGCGCGGGCTGCAACGCGGGCTTCCAGTTGACCCGACCTTCGGCGCTCCGGTCGCTGAAAATCTGCCACAGGGGACGATGGTGATGGTCGGGTATGAAGCCGATGAGAAGATCATCCACCTCGGCAAAGGCGTCAGCCACGCGTGAAGCGGATCCTGTTTGCGCTGTTGTTCTTCACTACTCCGGCGCAGGCGCGCGATTCGCTCGGTGTATTTGAAGGCTGGGGCGCATTTCGCGATGCACAACCGCTGCGCTGCTACGCAATTTCTGAACCCGCACGAAGCAGCGGCGGAAAATGGCGCCCCTTTGCGAGCATTGCGCACTGGCCGGGTGAGGGCGTGCGCGGGCAAATCCATATCCGTCTGAGCCGCGAAGTGCGAAGTGGTGCTAAGGTGGTGCTCAGCATTGATGATCGGCGGATTACGCTCGTCGGTGGCGGGGCCGACGCATGGGCGGCGAATGCGCGTGCTGACGCATCAATCATCGCCGCAATTCGTTCGGGCCGAAGCATGAGCATTGCGACAGTTGCCGCAACCGGCGGCGGCTTTGCCGATACGTACCGTTTGAAGGGTGCCGCAACCGCGATTGATGCAGCGGCCCTTGGGTGCGCGCGGGGGCGCTAATTCCGACTGATCAAACGGCTGACGGCGGCGTGCGCGGCTTTTAGCTCGGCATCCTTGGCAACGCTTTCATGCTCAAGTTCGCGCCGGATCAACTCAAGCTGATGATCGGTCAAATGCTCAATCCCGATAAATTCATTGCGCGCGGTTTTGAGCGCGCGGATCAACTCATCAAGCTTGGCCTGAATTGCGGCGGCATCGCGGTTCTGTGAATTCTGAATCAGGAACACGATGAGGAAGGTCACAATCGTCGTCGATGTATTGACGACCAGTTGCCACGTATCCGAATAGCCAAACAGCGGGCCGGTGGTCGCCCAAAGCAGGATCGAAAACAGCGCCATGACAAATGCGGCGGGCCGCCCGATAAAGGCTGCGGTGCGATTGGCGATAGTGGTGAAGAAACGGTCCATTGGGTTTGGCTTTCGTTGGTGGGGGCTACACCATGATTGACCTTTTTGGCCCAATTGACTAATTCAAATTCATCCTGCCCCCGGCATATCCGTTTTGAGACCCTCAGTCATGAATGAGGTGTGATTTTCTCAAAGCCGACCCTGGGGGCAAACCTCCCTATCTAAGATTGACTTTTGGGGAGGTTTAGGATATACAATACGAATCCCGTCCCCGGCGACCGTCTTGAGGCGCTCGAAAGAGCAGATATCAGCTCAAGGCCTGTCCCCGGGGACACTTATTTTCTGGTTCAATATATGCCTGTAGCAATCGTAATTGACGGGGCGTATTTTCTCAGGCGGTTTCGCCACAGTTTCCCTAGCTTAGACCCAAAATCAGCAAGTGATATCTGTATGGGTGTAAATGCACTTGCATACCATTATGTCTTTATGCGTCCCGAACCATTTCCAACAGGCCAAAGGCAAGAGTCGCCCCACCTTTACAGAATTTTCTTTTATGATTGCCCTCCATTAGAAAAAAGACTCCAGCGGCCGATTTCACGTAAGGCTTACAATCTTAAAGACACTGAGGAAGCGGTGCTTCGTCGTCAGATACATGAGGCGTTGGTCGGCCTTCGCAAAGTTGCCCTAAGATTAGGTCGATTGAATGATAGCTTCAGCGGTTGGCGACCTAAACCTGAGTCAGTTAAAAGATGGATTGAGATGCCAGAAATTTTCCAGCCGACCGATGACGATTTTGAGGTAGATGTGATTCAAAAAGGCGTTGATATGAGACTTGGTCTCGATATCGCTTCAATGGCTTTCAAAAAACAGGTTGATCAGATTGTGATAGTAGCTGGCGATGCTGACTTTGTACCCGTTACAAAATTAGCGAGGCGTGAGGGCATCGATGTCATCCTAGATCCTATGTGGGGTAATGCTGCAAAAGACCTGCTGTCTAACGTCGATGGCGTTATGAACTTTAGATATGGCACTCCTCCATTGAGTACGAGCCAGTGATCAACCTAGAAACAATGCAAATCCCCGGCCATATTGATCCCGTCCCCGTGCCCCGTGCCGCCACCCCGCGCGATGACGGTCGCACTGACTTGATCGGGCTGCCCAAGGCCGAAATCCGTTTTGCCCTTGAAACTGCGGGTATGGAGCCGAAGCAGGCCAAGCTGCGCGCGAAACAGCTTTGGCATTGGATGTATAATCGCGGCGTCACCGATTTTGCGCTGATGACTGACATTGCCAAAACGATGCACCCTTGGCTCGCCGAGCATTTCGTCATCAGCCGTCCCGAAGTGGTTGAGGCGCAAGTGTCGTCAGACGGTACACGCAAATGGTTGCTCCGCAGCCCCGACGCGCAAGATTATGAAATGGTGTTCATTCCCGATGCGGATCGCGGGACTTTGTGTGTGTCGAGCCAAGTCGGCTGCACGCTCAACTGCCGTTTCTGCCACACTGGCACGATGCGGCTGGTGCGCAACCTGACGGCGGGGGAAATTGTCGGGCAAGTCATGCTCGCGCGCGATTCGCTTGGTGAATGGCCATCTGCGCAGGATGGGCGGATGCTCACCAACATCGTGATGATGGGGATGGGCGAACCGCTCTATAATTTTGAGAATGTCCGTGATGCGCTCAAGCTGGTGATGGACGGAGACGGCCTCGCGCTTTCCAAACGGCGGATTACGCTCAGCACGAGCGGCGTCGTCCCGATGATGGCGCGCGCCGGCGCGGAGATTGGCGTCAACCTCGCGGTCTCGCTCCATGCGGTGACCAAAGAAGTGCGCGATGAGATTGTTCCGATCAACCGCAAATACGGCATACAGGAACTGCTTCAGGCCTGTGCTGATTATCCCGGCGCGAACAATGCGCGGCGGATCACCTTTGAATATGTGATGCTTAAGGACAAGAATGACAGCGACGCCGACGCGCGTGAACTCGTCCGCCTGATCATGGCGTATAAGCTGCCCGCCAAGGTTAACCTCATCCCGTTCAACCCATGGCCCGGCGCGGCCTATGAGTGCTCCGACCCTGAACGCATCCGCAGCTTTTCCAACATCATCTTCCGCGCCGGGATTTCAGCGCCCATCCGCACACCGCGTGGCCGCGATATTGACGCCGCCTGCGGGCAACTCAAAACCTCAAGCGAACGCAAATCACGCGCCGAACTTGATGCGCTCGCTGAGGAAAAACAGGCGGCACTTGGTTAAGTCTTGCGCGTTTAGAAGCCGCGCAAGGCCTATAATCTATGCCCACACAGTTTGACGTTTGCGCAACGCTAAGCGCCTTCGTAATCCGCTGCCAATAAGGCCGAACCCAACCAGCATCATTGCCCAACTTGCAGGCTCCGGCACTGCTGAAATGAGGCCCGGAACAAGGTTGTTTGCGAAATTCAACCGCTCTACATCCGTCAAATCGTCTCCTAACTTAATTGCAAAAGATGCTCCTTCAGCGAATCCGCCGCGATTGGTCGAAATCTGTAGTCCACCAATTACAATGAATTGCTGACCCGGCGATACGAAAAGGCCGGTGGGCGAACATGCGCTTAGGTTGGTTGTGACGAGTTGCGTGCCGCCAGCAAGTGGGGCTTGATCAAAGCCGTCTGCCAATACGCCGTCGGCACCACAAACTCCGGAGCGCAAATCGTTAAATAGATCAAATACGGAGCCGTCAGTATCGAAGAAGTCGGGCCTTACAACATTAAAAAACTGACTAAAAACGCCACCACCTGGCAAAGCGCCACCACCTGAATTGCTTGATGCATCTAAAGCCTGAAATTGGCTGGTAAGAGAAAATCTGGCGGCTGTTGTCCCAATATAGGTAAAGGCTTGAAAACTAAGCGCGGTAATGCTGATTCGTTCGTCGCTCGCGGAACCCGTCGTGATAGATATGAAAGGGAAACCAAGGCTTGGAGCATCACCTGAAAAAATAGCACCAGCAGTAGCTCGTGCAAATGAGTCCTGATTATAGCGGACATGAAGTGGGCCAAAAAAACCTGAACCTCCTCCGAAAAAACTGCTGACTGTACCTTGGCCTAGCCCACGCCCATCACATAGTTGAGTTCCTGACACCTGCGAACAGCTTCTTTGTGAAGTAAATAAAGCCGAGCCAAATTCAGCGGCCTCTGCAGATGAACTAGGGGTGAATGAATATAATGCAACTGCAATAATTAGGGTATATTTTTTTATCATAGTCGCTACTCCTACTGGATCAATAAGAGTAAATTAAGATAGATTCTAATTTCGTGTCAATGATTGTAGCGATAGAAAATGTTTGCGATAATCCTGATATGGGACAATATTTATGAACAGCTGTTCATAAATACTAATCGGTATGTTGATATGCCAGTTTTATTATGACTCAATCAATCGCGCACAGCGGGTCGCGTGCGAGCGCTTCCGCAACAAAATCAACGAATGCCCGCGTGCGCGCGGCGATATGGCGGCCCGAGGGTAGGACGGCCTGTATCGGCATCGTTTCGGGCGGATGATCAGGCATCAGGACTTCAAGCGCGCCGCTTTGTATATCGCGTTCAAACAGCCAGCGGGCGTTGACCGCGATACCAACGCCATTAAGCGCTGCAATCCGCAGCGCATTGGGACTGTCGGTTTTGAAATTGCCAGAAACACTGACTGATTGGCCACCCGCAAATCCCCACCGCGCGCCTGTCGCCAGCAAAGTATAAAGCAGACAATTATGCGTCTGAAGATCAGTTGGGACAATCGGATGGCCAGCCAAGGCAAGATAGGCGGGTGAGGCGACGATAACGCGGCGAGCCAGACCGATTTTACGACTGACCAGCCCTGAATCGACCAGCCGACCCACACGGATCGCGACATCAATATTATCGGCAACAAGATTGAGCGCGTGATCGGACAATGACATATCAATCTGAATACGCGGGTGTGCTTCAAGAAAGTCAGCGATGATTGCGATCAAACGACTCTCGGCAAGCGTGAGTGGCATTGTAACGCGGAGCAGGCCTTGGACATCGCCTTTTGGCCCGACAGCGGCTTGCGCTTCATCAATCGCGGCCAGCGCGCGCGTTGCCGATTCGTAAAAGGCGCTGCCTTCATCGGTGAGCGCGAGTGAACGGGTTGTGCGTTGAAACAGCCGCACCGATAAATGCGTTTCAAGCGCCGCCACCTGCTTAGATACAGTTGACTGAGTTACCCCTAATCGCCTCGCCGCAATTGAAAAGCTGCCAGCGTCAGCCACGGCAACGAAACTTTGCATCCACAAGGCAATCATTATATTCCTATCACGAATATATTTTAGGCGAAAATATCAGTTTTGAATAAAGATCTCGCATAACTATTATCACCAAAGGCGAAGGGCAAGAGTATGGGTCGCTTATTCTGAATCGACCTAGTGGCGATCAAGGCGTATCATCGCCGCCTTGAAGCCGTTGAGCGAACCCAGCCGTGGAGGCATAGTGAATGAGCGACAGCATGATCATGAACCAGTCAGAGGCCGGGCGTAGTGCCCTTGTCTTCCGCCACAGGCTATCAGTGCGTATTTGGCACTGGGTGAACGCAGTGACGATCTTTGTCATGATGATGAGCGGGCTTGGCATCTTTAACGCGCATCCGATGCTCTATTGGGGGGAATACGGTGCCAACCTTGATCATGCGTGGCTCACACTTGACCGTTTTCCCGGCTGGATGACGATCCCGACTGATTACAGCTTAGCCCTGTCGCGGCATTGGCATCTGACATTTGCTTGGGTGCTGGCATTTGGCTTGCTCTTTTATTTCATCCGCAGCCTGATCAACCGCCATTTGCAGAAGGATTTGGCGCTTAGCCGGGCCGAGGTTGCGCCGAGCCATCTTTGGGCGGACATCAAAAAGCACGCGCGCTTTGATTTCAGCGAGAGTGAGCCGCGCTATAATCCGCTGCAAAAAATAACTTACTCGCTGATCCTATTCGTGATTATGCCAGTGCTGATTCTGACGGGCCTCTGCATGTCACCGGGCTTTGGCGGGGTCGCCCCTTGGCTGACTGATCTGTTCGGCGGGCGGGCTTCGGCGCGGTCAATCCATTTTATTTGCACGGCGGCGATGGCGGGATTTATCCTGCTTCATATTGTCCTCGTGATCCTTGCCGGGCCGTATAATGAGATACGCTCAATGATTACCGGTAAATTTCGCCTCTCACCGGAGAAACCATCATGAGCAAGATCATCACGCGCCGTGCGCTGGTTGGCGTATTAGTCGTTGGTGGCGGGACACTGCTTTCGGGTTGTGATCGGTTGAGCAACAATCAAGGCTTTGTTGATAAATTGCGCAGCACAGGCGATCTCAACCATAAGTTTCAGCGCTTGCTTCAGCCACGCGAAGGGCTGGCGCGCGAATTTTCACCTGAGGATATGTCGCCGATATTCCGCGCCAATGGCACACGGCGGCCAGTTGGGATTGCTTATGAGGCGCACGCCGCCAGCAATTTTGCTGATTGGCGATTGAAGGTCGAAGGGCTGGTCGCAAAGCCAATGTCGCTTAGCCTTGCCGATATCAAGACGATGCCGATGCGCACCCAAATCACCCGGCATGACTGCGTTGAGGGGTGGAGCGCGATTGGCAAATGGCACGGGGTTCCGCTTAAGTTGCTGCTTGAGGCGGCGGGGATGAAATCGTCGGCGCGTTACATCGTGTTCCACTGTGCCGATGTCTACGGCAGCAGCGGCAAGCTCTATTATGAGAGCATCGATATGATTGATGCGTTCCACCCGCAGACGATCATTGCGTGGGGGATGAATAATAAGCTGATCCCCATCGGCAATGGCGCGCCGCTGCGCCTGCGCGTTGAGCGGCAGTTGGGCTATAAACACGCCAAATATATTGATCGGATCGAGGCTGTGTCTGACCTATCGGGCGTTTACGGCGGCAAGGGCGGCTTCTGGGAAGATTATGCTGGTTATGAATGGTATGGCGGAATCTGATTTGCGTAGGTAGACCGCGCCTATGGCAAGCGCTGCAATTGATTATCAGGCAATCGCACAGGCGGGCGTTGCGGCGTGGCAGCGCGGCGATGTAGCGGCGGCGCGCAGTGCCTTTGATACAGTTGCAGCGGCGGGGCGGGCATCGCCACAGCTTTGGCTGTTATTGGCGCAGGCGTGCGAAGCGCTCGGTGACTTACAGGCGAGTGACAAAGCGCTTGACGGCGTCCTCGCGAGTGATCCGCGCAACCCTTATGCGCTGCTGATGAAGGGTGATCATCAGGCCGCGCGCGGCGATGATCGGGCGGCCAATAGCTGGTATAATGCAGCGCTTTCAAGTGCGGCGCAGATCCCAAATCTCCCGCAGGATATTATCCCCCGGCTTGATCGTGCCAAAGTGGCGGTCAAGGCGGCAACCGCAAGATTTGAAACCCATTTGACCGGCGCACTTACGAACAGCGGGATTGATCCAGCCGCAGTCGCGCCGCGCTTCGCCGAATCCATCGATATCATCGCTGGGCGGCGTGAGGTGTTTCTCCAGCAGCCGACGAGCTTTTTCTATCCTGGCCTGCCGCACACGCAATTTTTTGAAAATGCCGATTTCGCTTGGGTTGCGGCACTCGAAGCAGCGGCCCCCGCCATGCGCAAGGAAGTTGAGGCGATCCTGAGTGAGGGGTCAGGCTTGGCACCCTATGTTGTCGGTGATGAAAATCGCCCAACGCTCGGGTCTTTCCTGCTCAACGACCCGGACTGGAGCGCATTTTATCTATGGGAAAATGGCGTGCTTGTGGCCGATAATGCCGCGCGCTGCCCAAACACGATGGCGGCGTTGATTGGCATACCCATCCCGCATATCGCGGGGCGCTCTCCAATGGTGCTGTTTTCGGTGCTTCGGCCCGGCACCCATATTCCGGCGCATAACGGGATGCTCAATACCCGGCTGATCTGCCATATTCCCCTGATTGTGCCGCCCGATTGCCGTCTGCGCGTTGGCAATGAAACGCGTGCCGTCGAATTCGGCAAGGCGATGATCTTTGACGATTCAATTGAGCATGAGGCGTGGAATGACAGCGATCAAACCCGGGTTATATTGCTTTTTGAAATCTGGCGGCCGGAGTTGAGCGAGGCCGAACGTCGCGCGCTGACTGTGATGTATGAGGCGATTAACGCTTATCCGGGTGCGCCAACCGCTTAAGTTCATATAGCCGTTCAAGCGCATCGCGCGGGCTAAGCGCATCGACATCAAGTGCGGTAAGTGCGGCATGAAGCGGATCGGGCGCTGCTGGTTCGGGCATTATCGCTGCGAACAGCGGCAGATCATCAAGTCCAGCGGCAAGCCCGCCCGTCTTGGCGCGCCCGGCCTCAAGTTTGGCGAGCACCGCCTTAGCGCGCGCGAGCACTGGCGGCGGCAGGCCAGCAAGCCGCCCAACCGCGATCCCGTAACTGCGATCCGCTGGGCCGTCTGCGACTTCGTAGAGAAGAACGAGATCGCCTTTATACTCAGTTGCGCGGACATGATGGAGCGATAGCGAAGCGAGGCTTTCGGCAAGCCGGGTGAGTTCGTGATAGTGCGTTGCGAACAGGCAACGACAGCGGTTAATCTCATGCACCGCCTCAACCACTGCCCACGCAATCGCAAGGCCATCATAGGTTGATGTGCCTCGGCCAACCTCATCAAGGATGACAAGACTGTTCGGCGTAGCCTGGGCGAGGATCGCGGCAGTCTCGACCATTTCCACCATGAACGTCGAACGCCCGCGCGCCAGATTGTCCGAAGCGCCAACGCGGCTGAAGAGGCGGTCAACAAGACCAAGCGTCGCTGATGTGGCAGGTACATAGCTCCCGGCTTGGGCGAGCACTGCGATCAGCGCATTCTGGCGCAGAAAGGTCGATTTTCCGCCCATATTCGGGCCAGTGACAAGCCACAGCCGCGCAGCTTCGTTGAGGGCGCAGTCATTGGCGACGAAACGCGCGCCACCTTTGGCCAGCGCAGCCTCAACAACCGGATGCCGTCCGGCCACAATTTCAAAGCAGGGATAATCAGCAAAGCGCGGTGCACACCAGCCGCCCTCAACCGCGCGTTCGGCCAGCGCCGACGCAACATCAAGCCGGGCAAGTGCATCGGCAGTTTCAGCAATCGCCTGCGCTCTTGCCAAGGCCGCAGCGGTGAGGTCCTCAAAATGCGCGGCTTCTGCGGCGATTGCGTGCGCGCCCGACTGGGTGACCCGCATTGCTATATCGTGAAGGTCAGGCGCGTTGAACCGCACAACGCCTGCAAGCGTCTGGCGGTGGGTAAAGCCTGAATCCACCGCCATCAGTGGATCGGCGTAACGCGCGGCAACCTCAATATGATAGCCAAGCACGCCGTTATGCTTGATCTTGAGCGCAGTAATCCCGGTTGCATCGCGGTATCGGGTTTCAAGGGCTGCAATATCGCGCCGCCCGCTGCCGCCGGTATTGCGCAGATCATCAAGTGCGGCATCATATTTTTCGGCGATATAGCCGCCTTGCGCGCTATCAATTGGCGGCGAGGGCACCAGCGCGCGGGTGAGCAGTTCAACCAGCGCGCCGTGGCCATCAAGCCTTGGCAGCAGCGTTTTGAACAGCGCAGGCAGATCAGCCGTTCGCCCCCATTTTTCGCGCAGCATCCAGGCTTCACCTAGGCCGTCACGTAAGTTTGCAAGATCACGCGGGCCACCGCGCCCTGCGGCGAGCCGCCCAAGCGCGCGGCCAATATCGGGAAGCGCACGTAGCGCAGAGCGCATCGCATCACGCACACCACCATCGTCAACAAAATGGGTAACAAGCCCTTGTCGTGCTTCAATCGCGGCGCGGTCAAGCAACGGTGCGCCGATATCAGCCGCGAGCAACCGCGCGCCTGCGCCAGTCACCGTCCGGTCAATGACATCAAGCAAGCTGCCCGTGCGCGCGCCGCTGGTCGTTCGGGTCAGCTCTAGGCTTTCGCGCGTCGCGGCATCGATCATCATATGATCCTGCACAGCACTACGCACCGGTGGCTGGAGGAAGGGCAGCGTGCCTTTTCCGGCATGATCAAGATAGGCGAGCAAACCGCCCGCTGCTGAGAGTTCGGCCCGGCTAAGTTGGCCAAAGCCATCAAGCGTTAATACCCCGAATGCAGCCTTCAAACGCCGTTCGCCCGCACCCGAATCGAAATCGACGCGTGGGCGAAGCTGCGCGCCTGCCATTTCGTCTGCCGCGATAATTTCCGCCGCACCAAGCCGGGCAAGTTCAGCATCAAGCGACGCCTCATCGCTTTCGATAATCTCAAACCTTCCGGTTGAAATATCGGTTGCCGCGAGCGCTACGACTCCACCAACGCGCGCAATTGCGACGAGCCAGTTTGCGGCTTTCGCTTCAAGCAGCGAGTCTTCGGTAAGCGTTCCTGCGGTTACGACGCGGACAATCGCGCGCGCGACGATTGATTTGCCACCGCGCGCCTTGGCGGCGGCGGGCGACTCAATTTGTTCGGCGATTGCAACGCGGTGACCGCCCTTGATCAGCCGCGCGAGATAGGCGTCGGCGGCATGAACGGGTACGCCGCACATTGGCACTGGCACACCTTGGTGTTCACCGCGCGCGGTGAGCGCGATATCGAGCGTCGCAGCCGCTGCTTTGGCATCATCGAAGAACAGCTCAAAAAAATCGCCCATTCGGTAAAACAGCAGGCAATCGGGGGCCTCTGCCTTCAAGGTAAAATATTGCGCCATCATCGGAGTCGCAGAAGGAGCAGCGTCAGCCATCCGCATTCCGATAGCGAATTTGCAGTCTAGCTCAAAGCCATCTTCCCGTAAGGCAAAACTATGCCTAAGGTCGATCTGTAGAGGGCGTAGCTGGTAATCCAATAATCACTGAGGGGCATGGTATGAGCGGCGAGTCCAAAATTCAATTTTCTGATCGTGAAGCACTTTTTTATCACGCAACTGGACGCCCCGGCAAAATCGAAATTGTCGCGTCCAAACCAATGGCGACGCAGCGCGATCTTTCGCTGGCTTACTCCCCCGGTGTTGCTGCCCCAGTGCGCGCAATCGCTGAAGATCCCGCAACGGTTTATGATTACACCGCCAAAGGTAATTTGGTGGCGGTCATCTCAAACGGCACCGCAATTCTTGGCCTCGGCAATTTGGGCGCGCTTGCTTCAAAACCAGTGATGGAGGGCAAGGCCGTGCTCTTCAAACGCTTTGCCGATGTCGATTCGATTGATATCGAACTTGATACCGAAGATCCCGAAGCCTTCATCAATGCGGTTGCCTTGATGGAGCCGAGCTTTGGCGGGATCAACCTTGAGGATATTAAAGCGCCAGAGTGCTTCATCATTGAGCAAGCGCTGCGTGAGCGGATGAAAATTCCAGTGATGCACGATGATCAGCACGGCACCGCGATCATCAGCGCAGCGGGCATCATCAACGCCTGCATCATCACTGGGCGTAAGCTGTCCGAAGTCAAGGTTGTGGTCAACGGCGCGGGGGCGGCGGCGATTGCCTGCACCTCGCTGATGAAATCAATGGGGATATCGCCTGCCAACGTCATCATGTGTGATCGCACCGGCGTCATTTATCAAGGCCGCACCGAAAGCATGGATCAATGGAAATCCGCCCATGCCGCCAAGACCGAATGCCGAACGCTTGAAGAGGCGCTTGACGGCGCGGATATTTTTCTCGGGCTTTCAGCCAAAGATGCGCTCGCGCCTTATATGATCGAAAAAATGGCGAAGGCACCGATCATTTTCGCGATGGCCAACCCCGATCCTGAGATCACCCCGCCAGCCGCCAAGGCCGTGCGCCCCGATGCGATTATCGCAACTGGCCGTTCGGATTATCCCAACCAAGTCAATAATGTCCTTGGTTTCCCCTTCATCTTTCGCGGTGCGCTTGATGTGCGCGCGACGACGATCAATGAGGAAATGAAGATTGCAGCGGCCTACGCCATCGCTGAACTGGCGCGCCAGCAAGTGCCTGAAGAAGTCGCAGCCGCTTACGGTGGGATGACCTCCAGCTTTGGCCAGGATTATATTATTCCAGCCCCATTTGACCCGCGCCTGATGGAGGTTGTGCCGATGGCGGTTGCCAAGGCCGCAATGGATTCAGGCGTAGCGACCAAGCCAATCCTTGACATGGACGCTTACCGAACGGCGCTTAAGGCGCGGCTCAATCCAACCACCTCAGTGCTGACGCTTGCCTATGATAGTGCGCGCGCGCACCCCAAACGGATTGTGTTTGCTGAGGCTGAGGAAGAAGTCGTCTTGCGCGCCGCGATTGCCTTCCGTGAAGGCGGCTGCGGCACACCGATCCTCGTCGGCCGCGATGAGGTGCGTGATCAATTGAAGGCGCTCGGCGTTGAGGATCCTGATAGTTTTGAGATCGTCAACAGCCGCAACTGTCCGCTTGTCCCGCAGATGGTCGACATCCTTTATGAACGGCTTCAGCGGCGCGGGTATCTGCGGCGTGAATGCGAACGCATGGTCAATAATGATCGCAACACTTTTGCCTCGCTCCTTCTCAAAATGGGCGAAGCTGATGCGATGATCAGCGGAGCAACACGCACTTACTCGCAAACGATGCGTGAGGTTCGCCGGGTGATTGATCCAGCCGAGGGGCGGACGCCGTTCGGTATCCACATCCTCGTTGGACAAAGCCATACCGTCTTTATGGCCGATACCACAGTCAACGAACGGCCGTCGGCGCTTGAGCTTGCCGATATTGCAGAGCAGACGGCGGGCGTCGCGCGGAAGATGGGGCATGAACCGCGCGTGGCGTTCCTGTCTTACTCAACCTTTGGCAACCCATCGGGCAATTGGCTCGGGCCGATCCGTGAGGCGGTGGAAACGCTCGACGCGCGCGGGGTGAGCTTTGAATATGAAGGCGAAATGGCGCCCGACGTTGCGCTCAATCCAAAATTGGCGGCAAGCTATCCGTTCAGCCGCTTGTCTGGCCCAGCCAATGTCTTGATCATGCCGGGGCTGCAATCGGCGAACCTTTCCGCCAAGCTGCTTCGTGAACTTGGCGGCGATTCGGTAATCGGCCCAATGCTGATGGGCATGGAAAAGCCAGTGCAGATTGCCACCATGTCGTCCAATGCGTCCGAACTGGTGACGCTTGCGGTGCTTGCTGCTGGCGGGATCGCTCGTTAGTTAGGGCTGCTTAGTTAGGCCAGCTTAGTTGGGGTTGTCAGTCGTACTGCCACCTTGGCCAACCGCGCCGACCTGACCAATATTGCCGAACAAATCTTCAAAGAAGCCACGGTTACGGCCAAGCGTTGGTGTCTTATCATTTTCAAGATTAACCTTGGCAATTTTTTCAAGGCCAGTCCGGTCAACCGCTGTCACGTTACCTGCGGCATCAAATTTGATGCGAAGCACCGTTTGGCTCACCGCGCGTGGCTGAGCAAAGGCAAGCTGCTTGGTATCGCGGGCAACATAATAATAGTCGTTGGTGCCAAATTGGCCAACAACAGTTGGCCGACCAAGCGTTTTTTCAACCGATTGACGGTTATCAACGCCAGGCCGCACCGCATCGACCAGCACTGGATCAACAATAAAGCCCTGATGGCCGGGCACGCGTGAGCAGGCCGACATGGCAACGCCAACGCCAATCAAAAGGGCGATTGACGATAATGGTCGCGCGGTGATGCCCATAACGAAACTCCTGATCATACAAATAGACGGCATTGGCCATTGCAACCGCCGCTTCGCGCCTCAATATGCGTTTGGAGCCGCGCGAGCAAGCGGGGCAGGGCGATTAAGGAAAAAAGCACGGTGAATCTGTTCAAACGTCTGTTTGCACGCGACGATGATCGCGCGCCGGTTCGTCCGCTTTATGCCGCAGTCGCGGCGCAGGCACGCCTGCCGCACTGGTATATTGAGGGCGAAGTGCCCGACACGGTGGACGGCCGATTTGAAATGGTAACGGTTATTCTGGCGCTTGTTCTGATTAGGCTTGATGGACTCGGTGAGGCGGCGGCTGCCCCTGCCGCGCTTTTGGCTGAAGTGTTTGTTGAGGATATGGATGGGCAGTTGCGTCAGCTTGGCATGGGCGATGTCGTGGTCGGCAAACATATTGGCAAGATGATGAGTGCGCTTGGCGGGCGGCTTGGTGCGTACCGCGCTGGCTTTGCCGGGGATGCGCCAATTAGTGAGGCATTGGAACGCAATCTCTATGCCGGATCGCCGCCAAACGCTGCGGCGATTACTCATGTTGAGGCCAGCGCACGCACAGTCCTTGACGGCCTCAATCAACGTTCGCTTGAGATGCTGCTTGGTGGGAATATCGCATGACAGTGCCTGAGTTCTCGCGCGGGTTTGCGCTCAATACGATCGGCACGACGCCGCGCACCGTTGCGATCAGCGCCGAGGCAAAGGAGCGCGAAGCCCTTGCCGCGCGCTTTGATCTTATCGCGATTGATCGGCTAGAGGCGCAAGCGACCTTAGCCGTTGAGGGCGATGCTATTCTCTGCAAGGGCACGCTCACCGCAAATGTGGTGCAGGAATGTGTGGCTACGGCAGCGCCAGTCGCAGCTGCGCGCAAGGCTGATTTTACCATCCGCTTCGTTGCGCATTTGGCCGACGGTGCCCTGGCGGATGAGATCGAAATCGATGTCGATGATTGCGATATCGTCGAACATGATGGTCAGGCGGTTGATCTAGGCGAAGCCGTCGCTCAGACGCTGATGCTGGCGCTTGATCCATTCCCACGCGCTGCAAATGCCGCCAAAGCGCTCAAAGAAGCGGGCATCGTTGGTGAGGATGAGCTTGGCAATGCTGCCTTTGCGGGTCTCAAGGGCTTGCTCAGCAAGCCCTGAGATAAATCAAGCGAGTACTGACTTGCCCTTGACCCGGCGACCACGAAGCGCAGCACCGATGAAGCCAAAGCCGGCAATCAACATCATCCATGTTGAAGGCTCAGGCACGGCACCAAGCGTAATTGCTTCGGCACGGAAATTATCGATGGCGAGGCCATCATCTGACCCAGCAGGGTTGAAATCGACAAAACGAAGGAAAATGCTTTGTCCTTGAAGCAGTTCAAGGCCAGCGATTGTTCCCGAAATTGCTCGCTGATTAGCGGATGCATTTCCATCAAGTGCACCAACGGTTCCTATTGTGGTTGGCGCAACAAAATCAAGAGCAGTTAACGGGATAAAAGTACCGGTATTGAGACCAGTCGCATTGAGTGAATATTCAAATGCAAGACGATCAACGCGATTTTGTGCACCAAGGCGATATTGTTCACCAACGAAGCTGATGTTGAGCGCGCTAATCGTTCGGCCGAGCAAGTTGGTAAACTGTATGCCAAAAAGTGGATTGAGAGCGTTGCTCTGTAAGCCGCCTAGCGCACGGTCAGTGCTACCTGATGCACCAAAGCTATACGTATCGCCTGTTGTCCCAGAGCCTGTACCAGCGGTATAAAGCGTATTTGCAGCCGTTCCTCTTTCAAGGATTTCGAAACCACCGGGCAGCACACTGCTCGTGCCAGTGTTGGCGAGCGTGTCAAAATTCTGAAAATAAACTGGCGTGGTCAAAACCACCGCCGCTTGCGCTGCGCCACCCGAAAGGACTGCAACCGCTGCAAGAACGCCAACCGAAAATTTACGCACTAACATGAATCGAACCCCTATTTCGCAAACGCAATATCAATTGGCAGATGAACTGCAACTTTACAAGCCAGCCAGCCACCAAATTCACCGCGCAGATAGTCCTTTTACGGGACAGTGACGGCAAATGTTGAACATCAGATATCCGCACTCCGTTACAATTTAAGGTCAAGTGAGTTTAGCAGCTGCGCCGGTTTATCTCCGGCGAGTGCGCCCAGCATCACACGCTTCAGAACCGCTTTTATCTGGCTTTGATAACCGGGGCTGTCGGATTTAAACCAGACATGCGCGGCGATATTGCGATGATCCTAACCAAGCCGAACCACCTACCCCCCAAACTTCTCTACCACACACCCCAACACCGGATCAAACCTTGCCGAGCGGCTCGCGAGCAGCGGCACTGAGGCGGTGACCGTCTTGGTCGCTGCGTCCTCTGACAATTGAATCGGTTCCATGCCGGGTTCGAAATCTTTGCGGCAATCCTCTAGGCTGCGGTTGCCGATGTGGCGGCAGCCGCAGGTGACGCGCGCGGCGTAGCCGACGCCGACTTCGAGGAGCGGCTTTTGGCTTCGCGCATATAAAAACAGCGCGATGGCAAGTGCCGCGAGTGTGAAGATAAGCCCCGAGGTGATCCGTCTTGCTTTCATGGCGGCTATGGTTAGGCTGGCGAAATGCAAATGAAAAGCCTTGTTATCGTGGCTGCGGCAGCGCTGCTCGCCACCCAATCAACCGCTGTTGTGACCGATGACGCACTGTCTCCGCTCTTCGCCGCTGACCAAGGCGAAACGCGCGGCGTGCTGGTCATGCGCGGGGGGAAGGTGATCGCGAAGCGTTACGGCGCGGGCTATTCGGATGCGAACCGCTTTATCAGTTGGTCGATGGCGAAATCGGTAACGGCGGTGCTGGTGGGTGAGCTTGTGGCGGACGGCAAGCTCTCACTCGATGCGCCCGTGCCCTTTGCCGAATGGGCGAAACCGGGCGATCCGCGCGGGGAGATCACGCTGCGGCAAATGCTACATATGTCATCGGGGATTGATCACACCGAGGGGCTTGATCCGCGTGAGGGCGCGGCTGGTGTACTTAAGTCTGATACGACATCAATCCTGTTTGTGAACGGCACTGAGACGATGGCCGCGCGTGGGCTCGCCAAAGGGATGGAGGCGAAACCGGGCGTCAAATATGAATATAGCTCGATGACGTCGCTGCTGCTCGCTGAGCTAATCACGCGGATGCTGACTGACAGCAAAGACGCCAAAACCCGCGCGCAGGCCTACACCGCCTTCGCGAACGAGCGGCTGTTTAAGCCAGCAGGCATCACCAGTGCGGTATTTGATTTTGACGGGGCGGGCACACAAATCGGCGGCTCAATCATTTATATGAACCTTGAGGATTGGGGCCGCTTTGGCCAAGTGATGATTGGCCGGGCGGGGGTGATCGCGCCCGATTGGCTCACGTTTCTGCGCACGCCAAGCGCGACTGACGGTGGCTACGGCGGGCATATCTGGCTCAATAAGCCGCGTCCCAAGGGGGCTGATCTTGCGCTGTTCCCCGGCACTGGGCCGGACAGCCTTTATGCCGCGATTGGCCATCTCGGCCAGTTTGTGATCGTTTCGCCAGAGCAAGATTTGGTGCTCGTCCGGCTCGGCAAAACCAATGATGATGTCATTGAGCCAGTGCGGCTTGCGCTTGGCCGGACGGTTGAAACTGCCGATAAGTTTTGAAAGCAAGGAACGGGACGCGCGCGCAATCCGCTGCCGCTAGGAATGCCCCATCACTTCACTGATGGAGCCATTATGACCTACCGTATCGAAGGCCTGCGCCGAGAACAATTCATGCCGCTGTTCGCGATGCACGACGGCGAACTTGCCGCGCAAAATGCTGTGCGCGTTACCGCGACCGGGCCGGGCTACCCCTGCCGCGTCAGCTTAGAGGATGCCAAGGCGGGTGAGCAATTGATCCTGCTCAATTACACCAGCCATGATGTCGCGACGCCCTACCGATCAACCTATGCAATTTATGTCCGCGAGGACGCAGGTGAGATCGCGCCGCTGATTGATGCAACCCCGCCAGTGTTTGAGGGCCGCCCGCTTGGCCTGCGCGCCTTTGATGCAGATGGGATGCTGAGGAACGCCGCTCTCGCGCTGCCGGGGCAGGCCGACGCGAAGATTCGCGAACTATTCGCCGACGAAAACATCGCCTATATCCATGCGCACAACGCCGCGCACGGATGCTTTTCAGCGCGAATTGATCGGAGCGCATAATGCCAGAGGTGATGATCGACCGCGCCATAGATAGGGATTGGGCCTTTTCCGCCTTTGACGCGCGCGATCGCAGCTTTGACGGGCGTTTTGTTGGTGCGGTCAAGACAACTGGGATTTACTGCAAGCCAAGCTGTCCGGCGCGGCGGCCGCTGCGCGAAAATGTCGAATTTTTTGCTGATTCTGCGGCGGCGCGGACGGCGGGATACCGTGCCTGCAAACGCTGCTTGCCCGATGATGTTGGCCGTGATGGCGAAGGTGTTGCCAAGGCCATCGCGCTGATCACGGCAAGCGAGGAGGCGCTTTCGCTTGAGGCGCTCGCGAACGCGGCAGGCTATGCTCCGCATCATTTTCACCGGATTTTCAAACGCGCTACGGGCGTAACCCCCGCCGCCTATGTGCGCGGTGTGCGCGCCAAACGGGCCGAGGCGGCGCTGAGCGAAGCGGCGTCAGTCACCGAGGCGATTTATGCGGCGGGCTATTCCGGGCCAAGCCGATTTTACGCGCAGAGCAAAGCGCGATTGGGGATGAGCCCAAGCGCGTGGAAAAATGGTGGTGCGGGCGTCGTCATCCGCTGGGCGATTGCCGATACAACGCTTGGCAAGATGCTGCTCGCCGCGACCGACAAGGGGATTTGCCGCCTGTCGTTTGATGAGGATGAGGCCGAACTCCACCGCCGGTTTCCGCGCGCCGAAATCACCCCCGGCGGTGCAGATTTCGCTGATTTGGTGAAACGCGCGGTTGCCGCTGTCGATCATCCCGCACAAATGCCGAGCCTGCCCCTCGATGTGCAGGGCACCGCGTTTCAACAGGCGGTCTGGGCCGAGTTGCAGCGCATTCCTCCGGGCGAAACGCGCACTTATGCGCAGATCGCGATGGCGGTCGGCAAACCCAAAGCCGTC
>JANOXQ010000048.1:0-5438 GCA_031418495.1 Sphingomonadales bacterium | reverse complement strand
CAAAATCAGCGGCACTTTCGCCAATTATGCCCGTGCGCTTGAGCCGCTTTATCTCCAGATTTTTGGGAAATCTGTCGCGGTTGCTGCGCTCACGACGCTGATATGTTTGATTGTTGGTTTTCCGGTGGCGCTGGCGATTTCTTTTGCGACGCCGAAATGGAAGCCGTGGCTGCTGCTGCTCATCATGCTCCCGTTTTGGACGAACTTGCTGATCCGCACCTATGCCCTGCTCTCGCTGCTTGGCTCACGCGGTGTGGTGAACCAAGGCGCGGAATGGTTTTGGGGGACATTTGGTTTGGCCGGGATGTTCGGCGAATTTGAACCACTGCCGCTGCTCTACAATAATTTCGCGGTGATTTTTGGGCTGGTCTATGTCCACTTGCCGTTCATGGTGCTGCCGCTGTACGCCGCACTTGATCGGCTTGATAAATCTCTGATTGAGGCGAGCCTTGATTTGGGCGCGGGGCACTGGACAACGATTACGCGGATCGTTGCGCCGCTTGCGGCACCGGGGATTATCTCGGGCCTGATCATTACCTTTGTGCCTGCGCTCGGTTCTTATCTGACGCCTGACCTGATGGGTGGCACCGATAGCCAGATGATTGCCAATGTCGTTGAACGACAGTTTAAGCGCGCCAATGATTGGCCGTTTGGCGCAGCGCTTTCGTTCCTGTTGATGTACGCGACATTTATCCTGATTGCGCTTCAGGCGCTTAGGAACCGTAAGGCGGAGGCGCGATTGTGAGCTTCTTCACGCGCAAACCGCTTGCACCGCTTGAATATACTAAGCGGCTGTGGCTGCGCAGCTGGATCGTAGCGGTTACGATCTTCCTCTATGCGCCGCTGCTGGTGCTATTTGTGTTCAGCTTTAATGACAGCAAGGCCAATGTCGTCTGGCGCGGCTTCACCTTCAAATATTATGCTAAGCTGTTCAAGAATGACGGGCTGATGTCGGCGCTTGGCAATTCGCTTACGATTGCGTTTCTGGCGACGGTGGTAAGCCTAGTGCTCGGCGCACTGGCCGCCGTGATGCTGTGGCGGTTTCGCTTTCCGGCAAAGGCAGGCGTTGAAGGTGTGATGGCGCTGCCAATTGTTGTACCTGAAATTTGCATGGGCGTGGCGATGCTCGTCTTTTTCGCGGCGATCAAATGGCCGACTGACCTGCCTTGGCCGCTCAATTTAAGCGCGATCACGATTGCGCATATCACCTTCTGCTTTCCGTTTGTCACGATGGTCGTCCGCGCCCGGCTTGCCAATTTTAACCGTGAGGAAGAGGAAGCGGCAAAGGATTTGGGTGCGAGCGAGTGGCAGGCATTTCGTGATGTTTTGCTCCCGCATATGAAGCCTGGGCTAATCGCGGGTGCGCTGCTCGCTTTCACGCTCAGCCTTGATGATTTCGTCATCACCTTTTTTACGAGCGGGCCGAACACGACGACCTTCCCAGTTAAAGTTTATTCAATGGTGCGTTTTTCAGTGACGCCTGAGGTCAACGCGGTATCGACGTTGCTCATCCTTCTCACCATCATTCTCACCACCGTTGCGCTCAAGTTGCAGAACATCGCGGGCGACGCAGGAGCGCATAAATGAGCGAACCGATTATTCAGATTAGGAATGTTACCAAACGCTTTGGCAATATGGTGGCGGTTGACAATGTCTCGCTCGATATTGTCGCAGGCGAATTTTTCGTGATGCTTGGGCCATCGGGCTGCGGCAAGACGACGCTGCTGCGGATGATCGCTGGCTTTGAACTGCCGACCGAGGGGCAAATCCTAATCGACGGTCAGGATATGGCGGGGGTTCCGCCCAACAAGCGCCCGGTCAATATGGTGTTCCAATCCTACGCCGTGTTCCCGCATATGAGCGTGCTTGATAATGTTGGCTACGGCATGAAGATCGCGGGCGTTCCCAAGCGCGAAATTCGCGAACGCGCCGAGGAGTCACTGGCGCTCGTCAAGCTTGACGGACTGGGCGCGCGGATGCCCGATCAGCTTTCAGGTGGGCAGCGGCAGCGGGTGGCGCTCGCGCGCAGCCTTGTCATGCGGCCCAAGGTGCTGCTGCTTGATGAACCGCTGTCTGCGCTCGACGCAAAGCTGCGCGCGCAGATGCAGTTTGAACTTGCTGATCTGCAGGACAAGGTCGGCATTACGTTCATTACGGTGACGCATGATCAGGATGAGGCGCTGTCAATGGCGAGCAGGATTGGCGTGATCAACAAGGGCCAAGTCGCGCAACTCGCAACGCCGTCTGATCTGTATGAATATCCCGCCAACCGGTTCGTGGCTGACTTCATCGGTTCAGTGAATATCTTTGAGGGCAAGCTGAGCGTTGATGAGCCGGAACGTGCGGTGGTTGACTGCCCCGAGATCGGCAAAATCTACCTCAACCACGGCGTCACAGGCCCGCATGAGGCGAGCGTTTGGGCCGCCGTTCGCCCCGAAAAAATGATGCTCTGCAAACTCGGCGAAGCGGTCGGCCGTGACGCGCCCGAGGGGCACAATATCGCCAACGGCGTTATCAAAGGTATGTCATACCTCGGCGATTGCACGCTGTATGAAGTGATGCTTGATAGCGGGCGGATGATCCGTGTCAGCCGCGCGAACCTTTCACGGTTCGATCAGGAGGATTTCACTTGGGATGACAAGGTGTCGCTCTGCTGGCACCCGTCAAGTCCGGTGGTGTTGCTCGCCTAACCCGCCGCCTTCGCGCGCTCGATACACTCAATGATGATCCGCTTGGCGGTTGCGACATCGCCCCAGCCTTTGAGTTTGGCCCATTTGCCGGGTTCCAAATCCTTGTAATGCTGGAAGAAATGTTCAATTTGCTGTGTCACGATTGGCGGCAAATCTTCATGGCCGCCAATTTCGCTATAGTAGGGGAAGGTCGTATCAACCGGCACGGTGATCAGCTTCTCATCGCCGCCCTTATCATCTTCCATCAGCAATACACCAACCGGGCGCACGCGGATTACTGCACCGGGAATAATAGGGGAGCGTGCGATGACCAAGGCATCAAGTGGATCGCCGTCCTCACCGAGCGTATGCGGGATGAAACCGTAATTGGCCGGGTAACGCATTGAGGTGTGGAGGATGCGATCAACGAACAGCGCGCCGCTCGCCTTATCAAGCTCATACTTCACTGGCTCACCGCCAATCGGCACTTCAATGACGACGTTCAGGCTGTCAGGCGGATTGTCCCCCGCTGGGATCAGATCGATTCTCATCGTAGTGAGATAGCAGGCGATGAAGGCGTCCGCGACATAAATTGCTTCAACCCTTGGCGTTCTGTGACTAGACTAGGAATATATAACTTCTGGGGAGCCATTCATGTACCGCCTTTTTATTGCCGCTTCTTTGATCGCAGTCACGCCTGCTGCCGCCAAAACGACTTATATTACTGCTGACCGGATGGTTGATGTCCTGACTGGCAAGACGGTTGAAAAGCCGCTGATCACGGTCACAGACGGGCGGATCGCCGCCATCGGCAAGCAGGGTGATGCGCTCCCCAAGGACGCCGACGTTGCTGACTTCGCTGGCAAAACATTGCTCCCCGGCCTGATCGATATGCATGTCCATCTCGATTCGCTCGCCGAGATTGGCGGCTATAACGGCCTGCAATATACCGACAGTTTCTGGGGCGTCGCTGGTGTCAAAAATGCGCGAGATATGCTGATGGCTGGATTCACCACCGTTCGTAATGTTGGTTCGACCAATTATAATGATGTTGGTCTCAAACAAGCGATTGATGAGGGTTATGCAGTTGGCCCGCGCATAGTTCCCGCCGCTTATGCGTTGGGCGCGACGGGCGGGCACTGTGATGAAACCTATCTGCCGCCGTCGTTCAATCGTAAAGGCGTTGCAGTTGGCGACGGGGTTCAGCAGCTTCGTCAGCGCGTTCGCGAGCAGCGCAAATACGGCGCCGAAGTGATTAAGGTTTGCGCCACCGGCGGCGTCTTTTCGCGCAATACTGAGCCGGGGCAGCAACAGCTTTCGGTTGAGGAACTCACCGCAATTGCCGATGAGGCGCATCAATGGGGACTGAAAGTCGCCGCCCACGCGCACGGGGCCGAAGGTATCAAGGCAGCAATACGCGGCGGGATTGATACGATTGAACATGCCAGCCTCGTTGATGATGAGGGGATCAAACTCGCGGTTGAGCGCGGCACATATTTCAGCATGGATATCTTCAACACTGATTACACACAGGCCGAAGGCGCAAAGAACGGTGTGCTTCCAGATAATCTGCGCAAAGACCGTGAGATTGCCCAAATCCAGCGTGATAATTTCCGCAAAAGCCACAAGGCTGGCGTCAAGATGGTGTTTGGATCGGATGCAGGGGTGATGCCGCACGGCACAGCGGGCGGTCAGTTCAAATATATGGTCGAATATGGGATGACGCCATTGCAGGCGATCCAGGCCGCAACGCGCAACGCCGCACAAGCACTTGGGCGTGAAAAGGAAGTAGGCGCAATCGCGGTTGGACGTTATGCTGATATGATCGCGGTCTCAGGTGATCCGCTGACCGACGTCCGTACGCTTGAAAAAGTTGATGTCGTGATCAAGGGCGGCGCGGTGGTAAAGGGTGGTAAATGAGGCCGCGCGTAGGCGACTGATTTTTGCTGCGCTTATCTGCACCGCGCTCACATTGGCTATTGGATTTGCAGTTAGCATGGGCATCGGCAAGTCGCTTGACCGCGAAATACTTGCCAGCGTTGCGCTGCGTTCGGGGCGAGACAGCGGCGCGCTGATCAGCCTGTTTCAGTGGATCACTTGGCTCAGCGACTCTGCACAGCGCACCATGATGGTCTTGATCGCCGCAGCATGGCTGTTGTGGAAAGCGCGCCGCCGCGCCGCCCTCGTAATCATGGTTGTGCCAATCCTTGCCGGTGTCACCAATAGCTTGCTGAAAGAAATCTTTGCGCGCACCCGGCCCGATATCGTTCCGCACCTCGATAACATTGGCAATCTGGCATACCCAAGCGGCCACGCGTCAAACGCAATGGCCTTTTTCCTGTTGGCGGCGCTGGTACTCGCGATCAAACGCCCCATGCTATGGCGCAGTTTGGCGGTTGCGCTGGCACTCTTGATTGGAACATCGCGGATCGTGCTTGGCGTGCATTGGCCAAGCGATGTGATTGGCGGGTGGCTGTGGGGCGCGGCGTTTGCGCTGATTGGGCGTTGGACAGTCATGCAGGCGGAGCCGAAACCGCGCTTAAGGTGACAAGCTGCCCTATGAAACGCGAAACTTCTGCACGTTTTTCTGATGATCACTGGGTGCTTTTGGCGAACAGGAAAATTTTCGGGGCTGACATAGATAGCTGAGAAAGGCTATTTATCTCAGATGGTTAGGGATAGGCGACGGAGCCGCCTTCGGCGGGGTGTTCAGGAAGAACTGATCAAGTATTTCTGCGCTGGTGTAACGGCTCGGTCTGCGGCCCAGAT
>JANOXQ010000047.1:0-9930 GCA_031418495.1 Sphingomonadales bacterium | reverse complement strand
GGTTTTGGCGGGCCCCCCCCCCCCCCCCCCTGGGGGGGTTGGGGTG
The DNA here is from genome assembly GCA_031418495.1 of Sphingomonadales bacterium. Taxonomy (GTDB): domain Bacteria; phylum Pseudomonadota; class Alphaproteobacteria; order Sphingomonadales; family Sphingomonadaceae; genus Aquisediminimonas. The sequence goes on along the minus strand of JANOXQ010000047.1, from coordinate 9,884 downwards.
GGCCGGCGGGGGGGGGGGGGGGGGGGGCCTGTCGTCAAGGTCCGGAGCTTGACGGACAGCCCCCACCCCAACCCTTCCCCTAAAGGGGAGGGGCTTAGTTTCCCCCAGCCCCGCCCGCGCGCTGATTTCGGCATAGATTTTGGGATCAAAATTGATACGGGCGGAGGTTTCGAGCGTGCCTTCTTCGGGGTAGAGGTAGAGGGGGAGATTCATCGCATTCGAACCAGTGGTTCCAGAGAGGAAAATGGCCTCGCTCAACCGACGAGTAACAAACGCATGGCCAAACGCAGCGTCGCGATGCGCCTTGGAAGTTAGAAGGCCGATATTCGCATTTTCGCCGATGTAATTCCTCATCACGTCGAACCGGTTTCGCTCAATCAATTTCGGATCATAGTAGATTTTGGCCTGCTCGAACGGTCGATACGACAATTCACAAATTACGTCGGAGTTATAACGATCCCCGAAATCGGACTCGTCTATGCCGGGACTCTTGGCACTAGATATGAGTTTGGCATCATCGCCAGTGACAATTCCGATCGAATTTGCCTCAAACAACTCTCCGATACCGAAACCGCCTCGATAAATTTTCTCAAGGCCATAATCCTGTTCGTGGAAAGGGTAACGGGGAGCCTCTGTATGGAGAAGTTTGAAGGGCTCAGCTTTCAATCCGATTTGCCACAGGCTGTCGTTCTTACTGACTCGATTTCCCCAGAGCTCCCCGTGATGAACTAGGGCTAAGCCGCTATCCTTATTGCCAACCGATTGACGCTTCACAGCAACAATTATCGCGACGCCCTGCATGATATCGAAGACATTTTTGTCTGCTGAACCATCTGGACTGACTTCTTGCTTCTTCGAATTTCCATGCAAATCCAACACATAAATCTTATCGAACGTCTTGAGTAGGTGCCAGCGCATCCCACGAAAGGTCGGATTGTCGAGATAGCCGTGATTGGTAATGAAGCCCAAAATGCCTTCGCCATTTTTCTCAATCATATGCTCAGCAAAGCGGATGAACTTTACATAGTCGTCGTTGATCCATTTCGGGTTACGCTCGTTCAGCTTTACCTTGCCGCCCGGTTCCCTCTTGTAGGCCTCCATCAAGCCCATAATCCACTCGCCCTTATTGGCGCTCTCGCCCGAATAAGGCGGATTACCAATCACGCACATGATCGGCGTATCGCGTTTGATCGTGTTCGCGCCTTTGGCTTCCTCGGATAGCCAGCGCGCAAAGGGCAAGGTCTGCTCGACCCGCTCGCCTTCTTCCAGACTGTTGGTCAGATACACGCCAAGCCTAGGCGGCGTTGCGCTGGGTTTATAGCCCATGTCGGTCAGCATCATGTCCAGTTTCATATGGCACATAGCGTAGCTGGCCATCAGCAGCTCGAACCCGTGCAGGCGCGGGATCAGGTCGCGTTCGACATAGGATGACCACATCCCTTCGGCTACGCCCTTCACCTGTGCCGCAATCTGCTTGATCGCCTCGGCCAAAAACGTGCCGGTGCCAGTGGCGGGATCGAGTATCTGGACGCGGTGGACGTCTTTCTTCACGATCACCGGCTTGCCCTTGGCATCATTTTGCCCGCTGTCCCAATCAATGCTGATCTTGCTGGTGTCGGCCAGCCCCATCGGCAATCCGAATTCGGTTTTCAGCACATCGTCCACCGCACGCACAATGAAATTGACCACGGGTTCGGGGGTGTACCATACGCCGCGCGCCTTGCGCTTGGCCGGATTATATTCGGCAAGGAAGGTTTCATAGAAATGCAGGAAGGGATCATTGCGCGCCGTGAACTTTCCAAAATCCTGCATCAACGCGCCCACATCACACGCGCGGAATACAGCGCACAGATCGTCGATCATCCGGCGCAGGCGGTCGTCGAGATTGGGGCCAGCGATATAGACGAACAGGTTTTTCAGGAACGGGTTCGATTTGGGGAGCAGCTCCAATGCCTCCGCGCGGTTGAATGTATCTATCGTGGTATCGTGCAGCCGCGCGGCGAACAGGCCGTAGGCGATGGTTTCGGCGTAGACATCGGCGAAATCGGCGATGGTAATGTCGTGGATCAGGCTGGTCTTGAAGCCTTCATATTGGTCGGTCAGCTCGGTTGAAATGCCCGCGTCCTTATCGGCGGTGAGCGCATTGCCCATAATGTTTTTTATCAGCGCAGCCTTCGCGGCCATTATTTCGGCAAGTTGCTTCGCGGTGTTGATGCTGATCGGAGTTTGGCTGGCAAAATCCTTCAGCAGCATTTCGAGGCGGGGGAACTGATCGGGCCGCGCGGGCAATGTTGGGATCAGATCGGCAATGCTGACAAAGCCTGTCACTTCACCCTTTCGAATGAACTCAAAGTCGGTGCCGTTGGTGTAAATCAGGTTGGGCAAGCCCTTGGCATAGCGGGCCTTTTGCTCCTTGCTATAATCACCGACTTTGAACTTGGTGATTTCTTTTTGCAGGTCTTTGGCTTCGCACCAGCCAATCGAGACGCCGTTACCATCGTTAAATACGAAATCGGGCGCACCAACATCTGTCAGCCGCTTAGGTTCGTTAATTACAGTCAGTTTTGCATCAATCGATTTGAACAACCGTTCGAGCGCGGGGCGATAACTATGCTCTGTCGCTTGGCCACTGGCGGAGAGCGTGCGAATTTCGGTGAGATAACTCTGAATATCCATGCGTGTCACCCTGCCCTGCCACACGGGCATCGGTCAACGGCCAAAGGCGGAAACGCATCAGGCTTAAGGCTTGACTTTTAGACTTTGTTCCTGTAATGTTCGAAAGGGTTTGGAAAGGAATCCATCATTGCCGCACCTAAACGAAACCCCAGCAGACAGTGTAAATCGGTGTAAACTTCGAAGGGCGAACGGGGCACGGCATATGTATCACAATGGGACAAAGGACGCTGCAAAATCACGCGATACGCGTAACCTATGTCACCTTTGTAAAGATTATTTACATTTTCAGAGGAGCTAATCGATCAACCTAAGCGCAAGAAAAAGTCAGTTCAAGTGAGACCTTAGTGTGACTTTAGCCTTCGCCAGACGATTGATGCGGCGATTGATCTTGACGGAAAACTGGTGCCCGGAAGAGGACTCGAACCTCCACGCCCTTGCGAGCGCCAGCACCTGAAGCTGGTGCGTCTACCAATTCCGCCATCCGGGCACATATCCCAATTTCTCAGGGGGTAGAAACGTGATTGCCGCTTAGCGGGGGCGGTTGGCGCTTGTCAATCGCGCGCCGCGCGGGCATTGGCGCTTTTTGCAGGGCTTGGATCGAGACTCTTGGGTCAAAATGATGATGAACGGTAAATTGGTAACGGTTTTTGGCGGCGACGGCTTTGTCGGGCGTTACATTGTTGAGGCGCTGCTTAAGGCTGGCGCGCGGGTTCGGGTGGCGTCGCGCAATCCAAAGCGCGGCTGGTTTTTGAAGGCGCAGGCCAATCTTGGTCAGATTGCCTATATCGCCGCTGATGTAACGCGGCCTGAAACGCTGGCGCGCGCGCTTACTGAGGCAGACATCGCGATCAATCTTGTTGGCAGCTTTGATAACATGGACATGATCCAGCATCGCGGCGCGGCCAATGTCGCGTCCGCTGCGTCAAAAACCGGGGTTGGCCAGCTCATTCACATGTCAGCGATTGGTGCCGACAGTGCCTCGCGCTCGCGCTACGGCAAATCAAAGGGTGATGGCGAAGCGGCGGTGCGCGCAGCCTTTCCGGCGGCGACGATTCTGCGGCCATCGATTATTTTTGGGCGTGAGGATCAGTTTATCAATCGCTTTGCCGGGCTGATCCGGATGTTGCCGGTGGTTCCGGTATTTTCCGCCGAAACGCGGTTTCAGCCGGTATTTGTTGGCGACGTCGCGCGCGCTGTGATGGCTGCGCTCGCCAATCCTGATGCAGCGGGGAAGACGTTTGAACTTGGCGGGCCGCAGACATTTTTGATGCTCGAAATCAACAAATGGATCGCCAAAGCGTGCGGGCGTGAGAAATATTATTTCCCGATTAGCGACATCATCGGCGCTGGCATGGCAAAGCTCACTGGCTGGCTCCCCGGCGCACCGATGACATGGGATCAGTGGCTAATGCTTCAGTCGGATAATGTCGTGAGCGAAGGCGCGGCTGGGCTGGATGCGCTTGACGTGGAACCAACCCCGCTTGAAGCGATTGCGCCGGGCTGGCTGGTGCAATACCGCAAACATGGCCGGTTTGGGGCGTCTGCGTGAGCGACACAATTACCGCGATCATTCTTGGCGTTGTTGAAGGGTTGACCGAGTTTCTGCCGGTTTCATCGACTGGGCATCTGATCCTCGCGACTGAGCTGCTTGGCTATAATGCGCAAAAATGGGCGGTGTTTAATATCGCGATCCAGCCCGGCGCGATCCTTGCCATCGTTGTGATTTACTGGCGCACCTTCATGGATGTGCTGCGCGGGCTGTTCAGCCTTGAGGCTGGCGCGATTGCCTTTGTCCGCAATCTGCTGATTGCCTTCATTCCGGCGGTCATTCTTGGGCTTGCCTTTGGCGATGTCATCGAACTGATGCTTGAAAATGCGGTGATCGTCGCGTGGAGCTTGATTATCGGCGGGTTTGCGATCCTGATCGTTGAGAAATTCGCACGGCCGAAGGAATCGGGCGGGGTTGCGGCGGTCTCACTCAAAACCTCAGCGATCATCGGGCTGATCCAATGCCTTGCGATGGTTCCAGGCGTCAGTCGTTCGGGCGCGACCATCCTCGGTGCAATGGCGATGGGGGTTGACCGCAAGACGGCTGCGGAGTTCAGCTTTTTCCTTGCGCTGCCAACGCTTACCGGCGCGACCATCCTGCAACTATTCAAACACCGCAGCGAAGTGACCGCCGACAGTATGGGGCTGATTGCGATTGGATTTGCAGTGTCCTTCGTCGTCGCGCTGATCGTTGTAAAACTGTTTTTGACCGTCGTTACGCGCTTTGGGTTCCGCCCATTTGCTTGGTATCGAATCGCAGCAGGTATCGCTGCGCTTATTTGGCTTGGTCAAATATAAATCCGGTTCGGCCCTATATTAATCGAAATCCGTATCGCACTGTCAATATATGCAATTATTTCGCCGATATGCGTCAATTATACTGACCTAAAACTGTTTTCTGCGTGACTCTCGCATTGGAGCACCTATAACTGCCGCTAAGAAGATAGGGGGTTCCCAATGGCTGACAATCTTATGCTCAAATTTGTCGGGAGCGCTCAGTCCTATCCTGAAAAGCGTCCTGCTCCCTTGCGCGCCGAAGATTTTCACGAGATCGCCAATCGCTATCCTGCAGAAGATGCGCAAAGCCAATCCGCGCGCTGCTCACAGTGCGGTGTGCCTTATTGTTCGGTACATTGCCCCTTGCAGAACCATATCCCTGATTGGCTCAAGCTGACTGCTGAAGGGCGGCTGCGTGAGGCGTTTGAACTTTCAAACAGCACCTCAACGATGCCCGAAATTTGCGGCCGTATTTGCCCACAAGACCGGCTGTGCGAAGGCAATTGCGTCATCGAATTTGCGGGCCACGGTGCCGTCACCATCGGCGCGGTTGAGAAATATATCACTGATACCGCATGGGAAAATGGCTGGGTTGAGCCACTCATCTCTCAGCCTGATCGCGGCCAATCGGTCGGGATTATTGGCGCTGGCCCCGCAGGACTAGCAACGGCTGAATATCTCCGCGTGTTAGGCTACACTGTCCATATCTATGATCGTTATGATCGCGCGGGTGGCCTGCTGACTTACGGCATCCCCGGCTTCAAGCTCGAAAAACCTGTCGTGATGCGCCGGATTGAGCGACTGCGCGAAGGCGGCATTGTCTTCCATGAAAATTTTGAAGTTGGCCGCGATGCCACGCTTGACCAATTGCGCCAGAAGCATGATGCAATCCTAATTGCGACTGGGGTTTATAAGCCACGGGCGATCAAGGCACCCGGCGTAGGCGCGCCCGGTGTCGTTGATGCGCTTGATTATCTTACCGCGTCTAACCGCAAGAGCTTTGGCGACGCAGTGCCTGCGTTTGATGATGGTAGCCTCAATGCAGAGGGCAAAAATGTTGTCGTTGTTGGCGGCGGCGATACCGCGATGGACTGTGTCCGCACCGCCGTTCGTCAAGGTGCAAAGTCGGTCAAATGCCTTTACCGCCGTGACCGCGCCAACATGCCGGGATCGCAAAATGAAGTGAAAAACGCTGAGGAAGAGGGCGTTGAATTTGTTTGGCTCTCATCACCTGAAGCCTTTGATGGCACCGATCATGTGGCCGGCGTCCGCGTTGCAAAAATGCGGCTCGGCGCGCCTGACGCCAGCGGGCGGCGTGCGCCCGAGGCCGATCCGGGGAGCGAATATCGACTTGAGGCTGATTTGGTGATCAAGGCGCTCGGCTTTGATGCCGAAGATTTGCCTACACTGTTCGGTTCGCGCGATTTGGGTGTGACGCGGTGGGGCACTGTTCGCGTTGATCACAAAACGATGATGACGAGCCTCGACGGCGTGTTTGCTGGCGGCGACATTGTGCGCGGGGCAAGCCTCGTCGTCTGGGCAATCCGCGATGGCCGCGATGTCAGCGAACATATGCACCGCTATTTGAAGGCCAAGGCGGCGAGTGAGAGGAAGGCAGCATGAGGCATCAATATCTGGCAATCTTCGCGCTTGGGATCGCAACGCCAACGCTGGCGCAGCAAGCCCCGTCCACTACGTCTCCTGTTGTAGAAAATGCCGCCGACCCTGCTCGCATTGCCTCAGCAAAGCCAGTCGTCGAAAAGCTCTGGCCGCTCGGCACCTATCGCCGGATGATGGATGGCTCAATGTCAAAGATCATGGACTCGATGATGGGGATAAAGGCATCGGACATCGTTGGCCCAATGGATAAATCCGGCAAGGCTGCTGAAGTTGCAGGTAACAGCTCTATGGGTGAGCTCGCCATAAAAGCCGATCCAAATTTTCGTGAACGCACTCGGCTTATGATGGATGCGATGATGAGCGGAATGATCCCGATCATGGAGAAGATTGAGCCGCAGGTGGTTGAAAATCTCACCAAAATTTATGCGCGTCGCTTCTCCACCGCCCAACTTGCTGACATGTCCGCTTTCTTCGCAACGCCTTCGGGCAAAGCCTATGCTGAGCAGTCAATGCTCGTTTTCATGGATCCGGAAATGATCCAAGGAATGCAGGCGTTCTTGCCCGAACTGATGAAATCAATGCCTGACATCATGAAAAAAGCCGAAGCGGCAACCAAGCATTTACCGCCGCCGCCCAAGCCCAGCGAAACGAAATAGAGCGATTATGACCAGCCAATACGAGCGCACCCGCATTGCCGAAGTCGGCATGTACCGCCCCGAATTTGAATCCGATGCGTGCGGCGTCGGCCTCGTCGCCGCGACTGATGGCAAGGCATCGCGCCGCGTCGTCGCCTCGGCGATTGATGCGCTCAAAGCGGTATGGCACCGGGGCGCGGTTGACGCTGACGGGATGACGGGCGACGGCGCTGGGCTGCACATTGATCTCCCGCTGGCATTTTTTGATGATGCAATTGTCGCCTCTGGTCACCGCCCGCAAAATCGCCGCTTGGCGGTTGGCATGGTGTTTCTACCGCGTACAGATTTGGGCGCACAGGAAAGCTGCCGCACGATCGTTGAATCCGAAATTATCGACGCGGGTTACACCATCTATGGGTGGCGGCAGGTGCCGGTTGATGTTTCGGTGATCGGTCGCAAGGCGCAGGAAACGCGGCCCGAGATTGAGCAAATCATGATCGCCGGGCCAGATCCCCAAGCTCAGGATGCGACCGAATTTGAAAAGAACCTCTATCTCGTCCGCCGCCGGATTGAGAAGAAGATTATCGCCGCACAAATTCAGGGTTTTTACGTCTGCTCGCTGTCGTGCCGCTCGATCATCTACAAGGGGCTGTTCCTTGCTGAGTCACTCTCCATATTCTACCCCGACCTGCGTGATGAGCGTTTCATCAGCCGTGTAGCGATTTTTCATCAGCGCTATTCAACCAACACCTTCCCGCAGTGGTGGCTTGCTCAGCCATTCCGCTGCCTCGCGCACAATGGCGAGATCAACACCATTCGCGGCAACACCAATTGGATGAAAAGCCACGAAATCCGCATGGCAAGCCTTGCCTTTGGTGAACGATCCGAAGACATCAAGCCAGTCATTCCCGCTGGCGCATCGGATACCGCAGCGCTTGACGCGGTGTTTGAGGCGATTTGCCGTTCGGGCCGCGATGCGCCAACGGCAAAGCTAATGCTCATCCCGGAGGCGTGGCAAGCTAGGCCCGATATGCCGCAGAACCACCGCGATATGTATGCCTATCTCGCCAGTGTTATGGAGCCGTGGGATGGCCCGGCTGCGCTCGCGATGACCGAAGGCCGCTGGGCGGTGGCAGGCGTTGATCGCAACGCGCTGCGCCCGCTGCGCTATACCCGCACCAATGATGATCTCCTGATCGTTGGTTCTGAAACCGGGATGGTCGTCGTGCCCGAGGCGACAGTGATTGCAAAGGGGCGACTCGGCCCCGGACAGATGATCGCCGTTGATCTTGATACCGGCGAATTCTTTGAAGACCGCGCCATCAAAGACCGGATCGCGGGCGAAGCCCCTTATGCTGACATGATCAAAGGGTTCAGCACGCTTGAGGATTTGCCCGAACCCGAGGGCGAAACCATCACGCGCTATGATCGCGCCGAACTGACCCGTCGCCAGATTGCAGCCGGGCAAACGCTTGAAGATATGGAGCTGATACTGAGCCCGATGGTTGAGGACGGCAAAGAAGCGATTGGCAGCATGGGCGATGATACGCCGCTTGCGGTCATTTCGGATAAGCCGCGCTTGATCAGCCATTTCTTCCGCCAGAATTTCAGCCAGGTCACCAACCCGCCGATTGACAGTCTGCGCGAACGCCAAGTGATGTCGCTCAGCACACGGTTCGGCAATCTTGCAAACATCCTCGACAGCGAAGAAGCAACACGCCAGGGTGTGCTTGTGCTCGATTCGCCAGTGCTAACGACGGCGCAGTGGCTAACGCTCAAAGCGCATTTCGGCACTAGTGTTGCTGAAATTGATTGCACGTTCGAAATGGGATCGGGCGCAGATGGGCTTCGTGCCGCAATTGCCCGCGTAAGACAAGAAGCCGAACAGGCCGTACGTGCCGGGCGAAGCGAAATATTCCTGACCGATGAACTTGTTTCCGAAGGACGTCTCGCGATCCAGATGGTGCTTGCGGCCGCCGCCGTCCACACCCACCTCGTCCGCTGCGGCCTGCGCAGCTTTGCGAGCATCAACGTCCGCGCGGCCGAATGCCTTGATACGCATTATTTCGCGGTCTTGATTGGTGTCGGCGCAACCACGGTCAACGCTTACCTCACCGAAGCCTCAATCGCTGACCGCCATGCGCGCGGCCTGTTTGGCGATATGACGATCGAGGCGTGTCTTACCAAATATCGCAGTGCGGTTGGTGAAGGGCTGCTCAAGATCATCTCGAAAATGGGGATCGCTGTCATCTCCTCTTATCGTGGCGGGTATAATTTTGAAGCGGTTGGGCTCAGCCGCGCGCTGGTGAATGACTTCTTCCCCGGTATGCCCGCCAAGATTTCGGGCGAAGGCTATGCCTCGCTTTATGTCAACGCAGCCGAGCGACATGAACAAGCCTTTGACAGCGCAGTGGCGCATTTGCCGATTGGCGGATTTTACCGTCAGCGCGCGGGCGGCGAACCCCATGCCTACTCAGCGCAATTGATGCACTTGCTGCAAACCGCCGTTGGTACTGACAGTTACTCAACCTATCTCCAATTTTCGCGCGGTGTGCGCGATTTGCCGCCGGTTTACTTGCGCGATTTGCTCGAATTCAACTTCTCTAAGGAAGGCGTCAGCCTTGAATC
>JANOXQ010000046.1:0-26282 GCA_031418495.1 Sphingomonadales bacterium | reverse complement strand
GTTGATCCACGGCGGGAAAATTACCAGCGGCGTGGCAAGAACATCAGGCGTCGTCGGCGTATAATGGATCAACTGATAAAGCGGGGTTTCGTGGATGATCTTACCCGGCGTAATCGCGATATTGCGGCCAACCTCAAACGCCTCTGGGTCAGTATGGGTGAGTTGGCCGCGCTCAATATCGACGAGCATATGCTCAAGCCCTTTGAGCAAATTCTGCCCGCCGCTCTCCATCGTTTTCTGTAAGACAACTGGATTGGTCATCGCAAAGTTGGCAGGGCTCATCGCCTCAACCATCGTCCGCGTGGCAAAAGCGATTTTTTCTTTCTGAGCAGCGTCAACGCCTTCGACGCTATTAGCGGCTTTAAGCATATGGTCTGAGATCATCAGGTAACTCTGCCGGATCATGTCAAACACTGGATTTGCGGCCCATTCGGGTGCTGCAAAGCGTCGATCCTTGATCGCGGCGGTGGGCGTGGTCTCCGGCCCCGGCGGCGTCAGGAAACGCTGCCACAGGTTGAGGCTGTCAGTCCAAAAATCGGTGGTCGCCTTGATTAAACTCTGTCCGTCACCAAAGCTAGGAAACGCCATTGGCTGAGCAGGGCTGCCTGAGTCGCTTTGCCCCGACAGCTTTAAGCTATGCTCAATCATCATCTGCTGCGCCTTTCCGACAACCCATGTCCAATGCTGCATTTCTTCAAGCGTAGGAAAAGTGGGGGCGGCGGAGTCGCTGGTCATTACGGAATATCCTTACGGAATTGGGTAGAGTCGGCATAGCGTGCTTAGGCCTCACCGGGAATAGCGATATGCTGGCCATCGCGTTTCAATTGACAACCCGCCTATTTATGACAATCTACCAGAGTGAAAAGCCCATTCTCAGGGCAGGAGAGACGGCCATGACGACCGAATTCGTTGATGTAATCATCGTTGGTTCAGGGATTTCGGGGATTAGTGCCGCCTGCCATTTAAAGCAGCGCTGCAAGAACCGCAGCTTCGCGATCCTTGAAGGCCGCGAAGCACTTGGTGGGACATGGGATTTGTTCAAATATCCCGGCATCCGTTCAGACTCAGATATGCACACGCTCGGCTTCAGCTTCAAACCTTGGACGCATGAAAAATCCATCGCTGATGCGCCGTCAATTCTTGAATATTTGCATGAAACTGCGCGTGAATATGATATCGAAAAGGCGATCCGCTATAATCACCGCGTCAAGCAGATCGCGTGGGACAGCGGCGATGCGCGCTGGAGCGTAACGATTGATCGCGGCGGCGAAACCGTCACCATGTCATGCGCTTTCCTTCATATGTGCACTGGCTATTATAGTTATACTGACCCCTATATCCCCGAATTTGCGGGGCGTGAAAATTTCAAGGGGCAAGTATTTCATCCGCAATTCTGGCCTGAAAACCTCGACTATGCTGGCAAAAACGTCGTCGTCATTGGCAGCGGCGCAACCGCTGTGACGATTGTTCCAGCCATGGCGAGTAGCGGCGTAGGACATGTTACCATGCTCCAAAGATCGCCGACATATTATCTGACGCGTCCCGCCAAAGACAGGTTTGCTAACACGCTGCGCAAGGTGTTGCCGCAAGGGCTGGCCTATGCGATCACGCGCTGGAAAAATATCAATATGCAGAGCTTTTTCTATAACACCGCGCAGAAAAAGCCTCAGAAGACTCGCGATCAGCTTATCAATATCGTCGCAGGCGAACTTGGGCCCCAATATGATGTGAAGACGCATTTCACGCCGCGTTATAATCCGTGGGATCAGCGGCTGTGCCTTGTGCCAGATTCAGATCTGTTCGCCGCAATCAACAGCGGCAAGGCCGAGGTTGTGACTGACACGATCAATCATTTCACTGCCGACGGCATTACGCTCATATCAGGTAAGACGCTCAAGGCTGATATTGTTGTTACCGCAACCGGCCTCAAAATGGAGATTATGAGCGGCGTCAAAATTTTGGTGGACGGAGTGGAAACGCGGATCGGAGATACCTTCAGCTATAAGGGCTGCATGTATAGTAACATCCCCAATATCATCTCATCCTTCGGCTATTCAAACGCATCATGGACGCTCAAGGCCGATTTGATCAGCGAATATGTCTGCCGCTTGCTCAACCATATGGCCGAAATCGGCAAACCCATCGTTGTTGCCCGTGCCGAAGGCGTTGGCGAATCCGAGGAGGGAATGATGAACCTCACATCAGGCTATGTGCAGCGCGCCAAGGGGTTGGTGCCAAAACAAGGCAATATCGATCCGTGGATCGTCCATCATAATTACACGGCGGACAAAAAACTGATGCGCTACGGCAAACTTGAAGACGGCGCGCTCCGTTTTGAAATGCCGCACGCCCCCCAAGGCGCAGGAGCCAATGAGACGATGGCGATTGCAGCAGAATGAAACCGCTTGCAATTTATTAAACCATGTCCAATATAATGTCTCTATAATAGACTAAGGTATGGACATGGCTAGCATAGCATTCTCACCTGAATTTATCGGCAAGGGTGGCGTCGTTGATAGCGCCCGCGCTGCCCAAGTGTTTCGCATGTCGCGCGCGCAGCTTGCCGAAACTGCAGGCCTTGCTGCGACCACCGTCAGCAAGGCCGGACGCAGCAGCGCGCCAAAGGCGCAAGCACGGATGACCGAAATGCTTGAAATTCTTGCGCGCGTTCAGGATTGGGCGGGCGGCGAAATTCAGGCGATGGCTTGGTATCGCTCGCAACCGATCCCAGCGCTTGACGGGCGCACTGCCGAAGCCTTGGTCAAATCGGGGAAGGCCGCTGCTGTGCGTGAGTATCTTGACCATGTAGCGCTCGGCGGCTTTGCCTAACATATCCGAGTGATATTTCGCGGGCGCGCCTATCGCGGGCATGATCCCTATTGGTCTTTCGCGCCGACTTCGGGCGAAGGCGCACGGCTCACAGGGGGGCGGTTTAACCGCAAGGGTGACGCCACGCTTTATCTCTCGCTGAATGCCGTCACTGCCGTCATGGAAATTACGCAAGGTTTCACCAACCGACTACCGCCGATCACACTGTGTGAATATGATGTCGATTGCGCCGATATCGCTGATTTACGCGATGAGGCGCTTCAAGCTTCCTACAATATCACACCAACAGACATGGCCTGCGGTTGGTTGAGCCATCAAATCGCTGGCCGGGTTGCGCCATCGCAAGCCATCGCCAAGCGGCTGCGCGGACGCGGTTATGCGGGCGCGCTTGTGCCCTGCTATGTGCCTGGCGCCACCGCTGGCGATATCAATCTGGTACTCTGGCAATGGGGACCAGACCTACCGCATAAAATCAGCGTGTTTGACCCAGACAGCCGCCTTCCCAAAAATCAGCGTTCGTGGGAACGCGGGGATACCCCCTAGCATCGGCGACCAAAATCACGCATGAGCGGCTTTGTATTCGTCCACTGTTCTACTAGGCACGCATAATGTCCGAAGAGTTTTACCGCATCAAACGCCTTCCCCCTTACGTAATTGCTGAAGTCAATGCGATGCGGGCGGCGGCGCGGGCGGCGGGCGAGGATATTATTGACCTTGGCATGGGCAACCCCGATTTGCCGCCGCCGCCACATGTCATCGCCAAGCTATGCGAGGTTGCCTCAAAGCCTGACGCCCACGGTTATTCAGCGTCAAAGGGGATAACCGGCCTGCGCAAGGCACAAGCGGGCTACTACGCGCGGCGTTTCGGTGTTGACCTTGATCCTGAAAGCGAAGTTGTCGTCACCCTTGGATCGAAAGAAGGCCTCGCCAATCTCGCCCAAGCGATCACTGCGCCGGGCGATGTGATCCTAGCGCCCAACCCAAGCTATCCAATCCACACTTTCGGCTTCATTATTGCGGGCGCGACGATCCGCAGTGTGCCAACAACGCCAGATGAGCGCTATTTCGAAGCGCTTGAGCGGGCGATGAAATTCACCGTGCCAAAGCCTTCGGTGCTGGTGATGGGCTATCCGTCAAATCCGACCGCCGAAGTCGTCGATCTCGCATTTTATGAACGCGTCGTCGCTTTTGCCAAACAGCACGGGCTATGGGTGCTGTCTGACCTTGCCTATTCTGAGCTTTACTTCGACGGTTGCCCGACGCCTTCGATCCTTCAAGTGCCCGGCGCAAAGGATGTCGCGGTTGAATTTACCAGTATGTCCAAAACTTACTCAATGGCTGGCTGGCGGATTGGTTTTGCGGTTGGCAACAAAACACTCATTGGCGCGCTGACGCGGGTGAAGAGCTATCTTGATTACGGCGCCTTCACGCCGATTCAGGCGGCTGCGGTTGCGGCGATCAACGGCCCACAAGATATCGTAGAGAGCAACCGGCTGCTCTATCAAAAACGCCGTGACGTGCTGGTCGAAAGCTTTGGTCGCGCCGGATGGGATATCCCATCCCCGCGCGCGAGCATGTTTGCTTGGGCACCGCTCCCGCCCGCACTTGCGCATTTGGGCAGCCTTGAATTTTCCAAGCAGTTGCTCACTCATGCCGGCGTCGCGGTCGCAGCAGGGGTTGGCTACGGTGAAGAGGGCGAAGGGTATGTGCGCATCGCGATGGTCGAAAATGAACAGCGCCTCCGTCAGGCCGCGCGCAATGTGAAGAAATATCTATTGAGCATGGGCGTGAACACCCCCGGTCAAGCAAGCGGCGGATAAGCATTGATGGCGCGCACTGACTTCGCCTTCAGCACCCGTGTGCGTGTGCGCTATGCCGAGATTGACGCTCAGGCAGTCGTTTTCAACTCCCGTTACCTCGAATACGCCGATGTCGCCGTGACTGAATATTGGCGCGCGGCGGGGCTTCACGGAAAAGGGGAGGCTTGGGCGGCGCTTGAATTTCATGTTGCGCGCGCGCTTGTCGAATATAAAGCGCCGATCCGCTATGATGAAGAGATTGACCTTTATGCACGCACTGCCCGAATTGGCCGATCAAGCCTGACAACATGGATTGAGATTCACGGGAGCATCAAAAGCCCAGACGATGATATGCGTGCCACGATTGAGATCATCAACGTCAATGTTGATCTTGCCAGCGGGTCATCATGCCGTTTGCCGGATTGGATCGGCGATGCCCTTGCCCGCTTTGATACTCAGTAGCATATCTTCGAAACGTTCGGTCTGGAGTTTGTCCGATATGTAAAGACACGCTCCAGACCGATTGACGGCCGGAAAAGGGCGACCCGAACGCAAGCATCCGGGTCGCAGTTGGAACGTCCATCGAAACGAACGTCCTTGGGTCGCAGCTGTTTGTTAGCAAATAGGTGACGAGATTTTTGTGACGCTGATCACGCCAATATTTGTATGCTCTATTGAGCGTTTAATAGTGAACTCTTTCTTCTAAGTGACTGGTAGGAAACGATATGTTCATAGGTCATTACAGTGCAGCGCTAATTGCCGCGACCCAGCGCGATGCACCAAAACTTGGCGTGCTGTTTGCTGCCGCACAAATCATTGACATTGGCTTTTTTAGTTTCGTCCTTTCAGGGATTGAAGCGATGCGGATCACTCCCGGAATCACAGTGATGAACCCAATGGATTTGTATCACATGCCTTACACGCACAGTTTGATTGGAACGCTTGTCTGCGCGGCGGGGTTTGCGCTGCTTTTAAAGGGCTTTGGGGCAAGCTGGCGGGCTGGCCTGATTCTCGGGCTGGTTGTTGTCTCTCACTGGTTTCTTGATCTAATCGTTCATGCGCCAGACCTGACTCTGGCGGGGACACCACCTAAATTGGGGCTTGGGCTGTGGAACCATCCGCTCATTGAAATGCCGTTTGAGATTGGCCTAACCGCAGGGGCACTATGGTTCTATCTCAAGTCAACAAAGCCTGTTGGCAAATCATTAGCTGTACCCGCACTCATCCTCTATCTTGCTGCAGTGCAAGCATTTAACTGGTTTTCGCCACCGCCTATACAACTTGATACGTCGGTTCCAATATCAGCACTTCTCGCCTATGGACTGGCAATCCTGCTCGCAATCTGGGTTTCACGCGGGCGACATTTTGGTGGAGTTAAATCATGAATGACCTGATCGGAACAGCCGCGCGCAAACGGCCTACACGGAGCTCGGGAACCAGTCTTTGGCTTGGGATCATTGGTGTCACGCTTGCCACAGCAGGGGCGTTTGGCTCAGGTCAGGGGCTCTGGCCATTCGGGATTGGCCTGTTGATGGTGGTCGCGGGGTTCTTATTCGCTGTAATTGGTGCTTTAGCTGGCACATTTGCTGTTATACGCAATTCCGCTAAAAGCGGACTTGGACGGCGCATTATGGTTGGGCTATTGCTGTGCGGGGCTGTACTCATTGGCGTTGGCCCGTGGATTTATCGCGGCTTTGCTTATCCGCCGATTCATGATGTAACCACTGACCTTGCCAATCCACCAGAATTTAGCGCGATTCCTCCCCGCAAGGATAATCTGGCTGGCGTTGATAGCCTTGATAAATGGCGTGCGCTTCACAAGGCGGCATATAGCGACATTGCCCCTATAACGCTCAACATGACACCTCTAGCGGTGATTAGCCGTGCCGAAAAACTGGCAGTTGCGCGCAATTGGATGATTTCGTCTAAGGCAGCTGATCGGCTTGAGGCCACCGCGACCGAATCCGCCTTTAAGTTCAAGGATGATATTGTGATTGTGGCAACACCAGCGTCCGACGGCAAATCGACAATCATCAATATGCGTTCGGTCAGCCGAGTCGGGGCAAGTGACTTTGGCGTCAACGCAAACCGCATCCGCACGTTTCTTGCAGAACTGCAAAAATAAGAGCGAAACTCCACCGGCCTGAACCCATACAAAAAGGGCAGCGAAATTTCTTTCGCTGCCCTTTGGTTATCTGTTCGATTAATTAGGCAGTAACGGCACTACCGGCCGAACGACGACGACGTAGCGCCGCACCAATGCCAGCAAAACCGAAGATCAGCATTGCCCATGTGGCAGGTTCAGGCACACCGGGGCCACCTGCGCCAATAATATTGCCGGGGCCATCAACTGTAAGTGTAAATGCTCCGAAATTAGCATTACTAAAGCTGGTGCTTACTGCAAAATAAGACACACCTGCAAGCAAACCAAGATTTGAAATCAGCGCATTTGCCCCTGGGCCATCATCATCATCAGCTTCAAGCGCATTGATCAATGGCGCTTGTGGGCTGAATGCATTGCGATACACCGTCAGAAAATTATCATAAACCGATGTGTTGTTGAAATTATAATTGCCGCTGAGGCTCACCGTGAAGGGAGTTACAACATAGCGCACTGCTGTGCCCGCGCCTGAGAGGCCTGTTGGCGGCTTTCCAATAAGGGTACGGTTATAGGTCGGGCCGCCCGTCGTATCTCCAGTAAAAACCGTTGTTCCTGCAAAGGCAGGAGCAGCGACTGTAGCTGCAAGCGCAAAGACCAATGTGGCAAACTTTTTCATAGTCATGACATCCCTGTTTGAGTTGAAATAAAATCGAATCAAAACACCATATTATTAATGTTATCTAAATATTAACTTACTTGTTGGCCACGTACAAGCCTCAAATATGTGATTTAGCACACAAAAAAAGCGCCCCCAAATGGGGCGCTTTTATGAGTTTTTAATCCTGCAATCCAGTTAGTCTGATTGAGAAAAACTCAGATTAACCGCAAAATTTCCTTGAAAAACAGATGATTAAGATCCCCCAATAATCCCCTGCATCACCATGCAATACAGCATCGGCATCGATAGAAGCGTGTTAGTGCGGCTGAACATCATCGCGGTGGTTGCCGCTTTGGCTTTGGTATCGGCGTCGGCTTCAACAAGGCCAAGTGCCTTTTTCTGGTTTGGCCAGATCACGAACCAGACATTGAACCCCATAATCAAGGCAAGCCACATGCCAAGCCCTATCAACCGAAATCCTTCTTGAAAGGCGAGGGCTTGACCGAGATAACCATTGTGCGCGGCAATCATGATGCCCATCACAATCGTCGCGAGCGCTGACCAGCGGAACCAGAAGAGCGCGGCGGGCGCGATGTATTTGGAAACGCCCGGTTTCAGCTCAGCGGGAACCTGAGGCATCGTTGGGATTTGGACGAAGTTGAAATAATAGAGTAAGCCAATCCACATGATCCCAAACAGGACATGGAGGAAACGGTACAACCCATTCAAATAAGGGGTTGTCTCAGTTCCGCCGTGGAAGCCGAAAATAACGAGAAGCAGCAATATGCTGCTCGCGGCGATCACACCGCCCAGATTGCCGAAAAACTTTGTCATGACCTTAAAATCCCCAACTTTCGGCCCTCCGCCGATTGACCTCATTGCACTAGCACCCCATGTAAGCGTTGTCACCGAATTTGGTATGGGCATTGTGAACTGTGGCAGAGACAATCAAAGATTATACCCTTGATGAACTTCGTCCACTGCTAGCAGTGGAATTGCCGCGTCATGCCGGGTTTGATGGTTGGGGCGATAAAGCAGTTACCAGTGCAGCGGCGGCACTTGGCGTAGATTCATCGGTTGCTGCGCTCGTGTTCGATGGCAAGACAGCAATGATCGATGCTTGGTTTGGCGCGGTTGACAAAGCCATGCTAAATGCAGTCCCGCCTGAAACGCTTGCGGCAATGAAGGTTCGCGCGCGCATTACGACGTTAGTTGAAGCGCGTCTGGCCAATGTCGCGCCAAACCGAGAGGCGCTGCGCCGGGCACTGGCGATCCTTGCGATGCCGCAGAATTTACGGCTTGCAGGACGGCTGGGTTGGCGCGCAGCAGATGTAATGTGGCGCGCGGCGGGTGATATCGCGACTGATTATAATCACTACAGTAAGCGGGCAATCCTTGGCAGCATGTATGCCGCGACACTCAGCGTCTTCATTGATGATGACACTGAGGATTATGCCGATACCCGCGCCTTTCTCGCGCGAAGGATCGAAGGCATCATGCGATTTGAAAAGGCCAAAGCGCAATTTACCAAGGGGCCAAAAATTGGCTTCAGTATGTCACGCTTTTTTGGACAACTCCGTTATCCTACGGGCTAGCAAATCAGTCGAGTTATTGATAATCAATTGCAAATAACGAATCACCTTGAACTAAGGCAAACTGATTTGCGTCTTGACACTCTGCCACTCAATATTCCCGCGACGATAACACAAATCGATTGGGCTATGGTTAGTGAAAGCGCCGCGCGTCGTTTGAAGGCGTTCGGGTTTGAGGGTGGTGCTAAGGTTGAGGCACTTCATTTCGGCGGAATTATTGCGCAAGATCCGATCGCGTTTCGCATCGGACGGATGACCATAGCCCTTAGACGTGCTCAGGCGGCGGCTATCACCGTAATACCGTTATGAACCCGGCCCCACTGATCGCGCTTGTAGGCAATCCCAATGCCGGGAAATCGGCGCTTTTCAATGCGCTGACGGGTGCACGTCAGAAAACCGGCAACTATCCAGGGGTTACCGTTGAGCGCCATGCCGGTCGCCTTGTTTTGCCCGATGGCCGTCCGGCTGAACTGGTTGATCTACCCGGCACTTACAGTCTTGAACCATCAAGCCCCGATGAACAGGTGACGCGCGATGTCGTGATGGGGGTTCAGGCAGGAGAACGACGGCCCGACGGGCTGGTGATTGTCTTGGACGCTGGCAATCTTGAAAATCATTTGCGTTTTGCACTTGAACTGATCGCGCTTGGCCTGCCGACGGTGATTGCGCTCAATATGGTTGATATGGCTGAGCGTGACGGGTTGACGCTTGATGCCAGCATATTGGAGCGCGAACTTGGCGTGCCAGTGATCCCTACGGTCGCGGTACGGCGACGCGGAATTGAGGCGCTGCGCGAAGCGATCGGAACGCTTGGCCCTGATCGGCGCGAACTGCCCCGACAATCAGCCCGCGCGATTGCGAAAGCAGCGATTATTGCCGAGGTGCCCGCGCGACAGATTACCAAATCAATTGATGCCGTTGTCCTGCATCCGTGGATTGGCCCGCTAATTTTGGCGGTTCTGCTGTTTGTTATGTTTCAGGCAGTTTTTGCTTGGGCGACGCCATTTGCCGATTTGATCGATGGCGGCTTTTCAGCGCTGCATGATACGGTGGTGGCCACATTACCCAACAATGTTTTTCGTTCATTTCTTGCAGATGGGGTGATTGCGGGCGTTGGCGCGGTCATTGTGTTCCTGCCGCAGATTATCATCCTCTTTGCTTTCATCCTTGTGCTTGAAATGACTGGCTATATGGTGCGCGCTGCGTTTCTGATGGATCGGCTGATGGCAGGTGTTGGTCTATCTGGCCGCGCGTTCATTCCGCTGCTGTCATCATTTGCGTGCGCCATTCCCGGCATTATGGCGACGCGAACGATTGAAGATCCCAAAGATCGGCTGACGACCATATTGATTGCCCCGCTGATGACCTGTTCGGCACGGCTGCCAGTATATGCGGTCATCATAGCGGCCTTTATCCCCGCACGAGCCGTGTTGCCCGGTATTGGTCTACAAGGGCTAGTGCTGTTCGGGCTATATGTGGCGGGCATTGTCGGCGCGATGGCTGCGGCGTTGGTGCTGCGGCGCTCGGTCACCAAGGGCAAAGGCATGGGCTTCATGATGGAAATGCCACGCTATCAAATGCCGCTGCTACGCGATTTGGCGCTTGGCCTGTGGCAACGCGCGTGGATCTTCCTCCGCCGCGCGGGCACGATTATTCTGGCTTCGACGATTATCCTATGGGTGCTGCTGAGCTTTCCCAAAACCGATCCGGCAAGTGGTATCAGTCAGATTGATTACAGCATCGCCGGACGGATTGCCAACGGGCTTGAGCCGCTCGTTGCGCCGATTGGATTCAACCGCGATATTGCGCTCGCTCTTGTCCCCGCAATGGCCGCACGCGAAGTTGCGGTTTCAGCGCTGGCAACGGTCTATGCCATTGAAGGCGGCGATGACGGCGCAACCGAACAAAGCCTTGTGCAAAGCCTGCGAAGCAGTTGGGGTTTGCCGACTGCACTGGCGTTCCTTGCTTGGTTTGTCTTTGCCCCGCAGTGCATTTCAACGATTGCGGTGGTAAAGCGTGAAACCAACGGTTGGCGTTGGCCACTCTTTATGCTCGCTTATCTGTTCGCGCTTGCGTATTTGGCCGCAGGTATCACATATTGGACGGCCGTCTGGCTTGGTCTTTAAGGGGAGTTTGGAACATGGCGGGAAGCGTCAACAAGGTCATTCTAGTCGGCAATTTGGGCAAGGATCCTGAAATCCGTAGCTTTCAAAACGGCGGCAAGGTGGCCAATTTCAGCATCGCCACATCCGAAAGCTGGAAAGATAAAAACACTGGCGAAAAACGCGAAAAGACCGACTGGCATAATGTCGCGATTTTCAACGAAGGACTAGTGCGCGTTGCCGAGCAATATCTCCGCAAGGGCAGCAAGGTCTATATTGAGGGACAATTGCAAACGCGGAAATGGACTGATCAATCAGGTACAGACAAATATACCACTGAAGTCGTTCTGCAAAATTACAATGGCACGCTGGTTATGCTTGACGGTCGAAGCGACGGCGGTGGTTCAGGTGGCGGTAGTTCAGGCGGAATGCGCAATTCTGGCGGTGGCGGCAGTTGGGGCAATGACGGCGGCGGATCGTCAGGCGGAAACTATGGCGGCGGTTCAAACCAAGGTGGCGGTTCAGGCGGCGGCGCGTTCGATAGCGATCTTGACGACGATGTACCGTTCTAATCGCGACCGCGCACAAGGATAAGCGCAATCCCGATCAACCCTGCGCCGACCCAATCCAGCCCCGCGAGACGCTCACCATAAACCAACCAGCCGTAAGTTGCTGAGATAATTGGCTGGATCAGGAGCGTGATCCCGAACAGGATTGGCGCGACCCGGCCAATCGCGTAAATCATCAGGCCTTGGCCCAGAATTTGGCTGAAAAAAGCAAGTGCCAACAGCGGCGTCCAATTGCTAGGCCATAGCCGCTCACCCATCGCCCAAGCAATGATCAACAGCGGTAGCGCACTCATCAGTGTTGACCAAGCCAGCACCGCCCACTGCGGCATCGTGTCGCGCGCGCGCGCCATCAGGACGAGATAGCCCGTATAAAATGCACCCGCGAGCAGACAGAGCAAGTCCCCCACCAGATTTTGCGGCGACACTTCATAGGATCGTCCCATCAGCAGCACGGCGCCAAGCGTCGCAAGTGCAAGCGCCGTCCCCTGCATCCGCGTTGGCCAAACCCGCGCTGCGACAAAGGCATAGAGCGGCAACAAAAAGCTCGTCGAATTGCCAAGTAGATTGGCATTGGCCAGCTTAGTCTCAAAAATGCCAAGATGCCAGGCGGCAAGGTCAGCCGCGAACAGCAGCCCTGATACTGCGAACAGACCAATCATCGCTTTGGGAAGCGCCTTGGCAGGCTCACCCACCATCCGCGCGATCACGAACAGCGGCACGATTGCCAACGCGATCCGCCAAAACGCCGAGGCGACCGGCCCAGTATCGGCCATCCGGACAAATACCGGCCCAAAGGCGAGGCAGAGATTGCCGATTAGCAGCGCGGTCAGCCCGAAACGCAGTGGCGCTTGTGCACGCCCAAGTTTTTCTTGATGTTGCGCTGCCCCCATCATCCCCATATCGGTGCCAACAACGTCTAACGCAACAGGAAACCCCCAATGACCAGTCTGTTTGATCCGATAAAACTCGGTGCTATCAACGCGCCCAACCGTATCCTTATGGCCCCGCTGACACGCGGACGCAGCGAAGGCGTGCATGTCCCCATCACGGCACTCAAGGCGGACTATTACAGCCAGCGCGCCGACGCGGGCCTCATTATCGCCGAAGCAACTGGTATTACTCAGGAAGGCTCGGGCTGGCCCTCAGCCCCCGGCATTTGGTCAGTGGAGCAAGTAGAAGCATGGAAGCCTGTGACCGAAGCCGTACACGAAGCGGGCGGGCGGATCATCCTTCAGCTTTGGCATATGGGGAGGCTGGTGCATTCGGATTTTCTCGGCGGTGCGGCACCCGTGTCTTCTTCGGCAACGACGGCCCCCGGATCGGCACATACCGGCAAAGAGAAGAAGCCGTACACGCCTGCGCGCGCGCTTGGTATCGATGAAATCCCGCGTGTGATCGGCGATTATGTTCATGCGTCAAAGAACGCGATGGCCGCTGGCTTTGACGGTGTGCAAATCCACAGCGCAAACGGCTATCTGATCGACCAATTCCTGCGCGATAACGCCAATTTCCGCGACGATGCCTACGGCGGCCCAATCGAAAACCGGATTCGCTTGCTCCGCGAAGTCGCCCAAGCCGTGGCCGATACCGTCGGCGCAGATCGCACCAGCGTGCGCCTGTCGCCAAACGGCGAAACGCAAGGCGTCAACGATTCAAATCCGGTTGCACTGTTCACTGCAGCCGCCGCCGCCCTTCAAAGCATCGGCATTGGCTTCCTCGAACTGCGTGAACAGCGCAATTACGGTGATTTTGGCAAGACCGACGTGCCGCGCGTTTCGCCCGAAATTCGCAAGGTCTTCACTAATCCGCTCGTTCTCAATCAGGAATATCGTGAAGAGAATTTCCACGATGATCTGGCGAGCGGCCTTGCCGATGCGATCAGCTTTGGCCGGCCCTATATCTCAAACCCTGATCTGGTGACCCGGATCGCAAAGGGCCTGCCGTGGGCAGATAATGTTATGGCAACATGGTATTCGCCGGGGCCGGTTGGCTACACTGACTATCCGGTCGCGGCTTAACTCATCATCCAAAGCGCCCCTTTAATTCGAGCAGCGCCATCGCCGCTTTTGCAGCCTCCCCGCCCTTGTCCTTTTCATCAGGACGAGCGCGGGTGAGCGCTTGGGCTTCATTCTCAACGGTCAAAATCCCGTTGCCAATCGCGATGCCATCCATCGTCAGCGCCATGATCCCGCGCGCGCTTTCGCCCGCGACAATTTCAAAATGATAGGTTTCGCCGCGAATAACGACGCCGATGGCAACATAGCCGTCATACCGCCCTGCCTCTGCCGCCATCGCAATCGTGCCGGGAATTTCAAGCGCGCCGGGGACGGTGATGACCTCAACCTTATGCCCTGCATCCTCTAGTGCCACGCGCGCACCAGCGATTAGCAGATCATTCAAATGATCATAAAAGCGCGCTTCAACAATGAGGAATTTAGCCATGATTCACTTTTCAAATAATTGATCAACAGAACCGCTGTTATTTGACAGAATTGCAGCGACTCGTTTCCGTCCGTGATAGTAGACAAGTGCAGGGTGGTCTGGATTTATTTTTTCCAGTGCAACCGCCTGCTGATCGTTCAAGCTACCGTTTTGCGCAATATAGTCACAGTAGCCCTCGACCTTCCAATTTGGCGCTAACAGTATTTTTGGCCCAAAATGCGCCCGCAAAAGGCCATGCGCCTGTTCATGGGCAATTGTACCGGAAAGGGTGCGTGTTCGCCTTTTCGCGGCCTTGCTAAACACCTTGTCGGCAACGACGTCGCTTTGATTGATAACAATCGTTTCTATCCAAGGCCGCGAAAGCCCGAATGCATCTGAACTTACAGGCACTGACAAAAGTCGCCATCGCCATCCGCCGTTAGTGAGGTAAATGACCTTCCCGTACCCCTCTGAGAAAATCCCGCTTTGCCGCACGAGCGCATCAGAGCGTGCCATGATAGTACTGATTTCAGGCGCGATTGGGGTTTCGGAATAGACTGATCTATCGCCAATATGTATCTGATAAGGAAAGGCTAGCAACTTTGGGGAAACTAATATTGCTGCCCAAATCAGCGCACAGAGACTTATGAACCGGTTTACAAATTTGAATGCCGTTGATTGCTGCACAGCTTTGAAAATACCCATTGCGCCCTACGCTTCTGGAATCGGGCGTTCGCCCACGATGTTAATGCCGTAACCATCAAGCCCGACGACATTGCGGTGGGCGTTGGTCAGCAGGGTCATATCATGCACGCCGAAATCGGCGAGGATTTGCGCGCCAATGCCGTAAGTGCGCAAGTCCATCTGCTTTGGCTTTTCGCCACCAATTTCTGCGGTCAAGGCGTCCGCATCATTGGGCATCAGTAGCACAATCAGCCCAGCTCCCGCCTTGCCGATTTCGACCATTGACCGCTGGAGGATGCGCTTGCGATCCCCCTGTTGGCCGAGCAGATCATGGAAAATCGAGATGCTGTGCATCCGCACGAGGGTCGCCGTGCCGTCAACCACTTTGCCTTTTTGCAGGACGACATTGACCGTGCCGTCAACCTTATTCCGGTAGGTCATCGCTTTCCATTCGCCGCCATAATCCGAGGTGAATATGCTTTCGGACGACTTTTCGACGAGATGATCGTGGCGCATCCGGTACGCAATCAGATCACGGATCGTCCCCATTTTGAGGCCATGGAGCCGCGCGAAGGAGACAAGATCATCCATCCGCGCCATCGTGCCGTCATCCTTCATAATCTCACAGATCACGCCCGAAGGATTAAGCCCGGCAAGCCGCGATATATCAACCGCCGCCTCAGTATGGCCCGCGCGCACCAGCACGCCGCCATCACGTGCGATCAGCGGGAAAACGTGCCCAGGCGTGACGATATCCTCACGGCCTTTGCCTGCATCAATCGCGACTGACACCGTCCGCGCCCGGTCAGCCGCACTTATCCCTGTCGTCACGCCCTCGCGCGCCTCGATTGAGGTGGTGAAGGCAGTTTCATGCCGCGTGCCATTGGCACGGCTCATCAGATCAAGCCCAAGCGCCTCAACGCGCGCCTTAGTGAGCGTCAGGCAAATCAGTCCGCGCCCATGCGTCGCCATGAAATTGATCGCATCAGGCGTCGCCATTTGCGCCGGGATGATCAGATCGCCCTCATTTTCGCGGTCTTCATCATCAACAAGGATGAACATCCGGCCGTTGCGCGCTTCCTCAATAATCTCCTCAATCGGCACCAGCGTCGGCGTATCATCATTTGAGAAGAGGAACATCTCAAGCTTGCGCAGCGTCTCCGCCGTTGGGTTCCAATCGCCCTCCTCAAGATCGCGGAGCGTATTGGCATGAAGCCCCGCCGCGCGGGCAAGGCCAGATCGCGACATGCCGCCATTGGTGACAAGATTGCGGACTTTCTGGATCAGTTCTGTGCTCATACATAGGTTATATTCACATCATGGTGTGATCGTCAAGATGGAAAATCACATCACAATCTATTTTTCCATAACCGCCCGCATCCGTGCCAAATATCTCGCCAGCACGTCGATTTCGATATTGACCGCTTGGCCCGCCACCAAATCGGCGAAGGCCGTTACCGCCCAAGTGTGGGGGATGATGTTGAGGCCGAAGGTGGCGCTGCTGTCGGCATTATCCTCAACCGTATTCACAGTGAGCGAGACGCCGTCAACGGTGACTGAGCCTTTCGCCGCGATATAGGGGGCGATCTCTGCGCCGACCTTCACCGACACCCTGTGTGATCCACCTTCAAGCGCGACCGACGTCACTTCGCCGATACCATCAACATGGCCGGTGACGATATGCCCGCCAAGTTCATCACCGATTTTGAGCGCGCGTTCGAGGTTGAGCTTGCGCCCCTTGTCCCACATGCCACGTGCGGTTTTGCCGACGCTTTCGCCCGAAATATCAACGGCGAACCAGTCTGCACCCATATCCACCACGGTCAGGCAACAGCCCGAGCAAGCGATTGATGCGCCGAGGTCAACGCCCGCCATATCATAATGGCAGTTGATGGTCAGCCGCAGGTCGCCACGCGTCTCGACGCTGGTGATCGTACCGATGTCAGTGATAATGCCTGTGAACATTCAAATTCCCCTCATCCGGTCATAGACTTCAAGCCGGTCATCGCCAAGCCTGCGCGCATCGCTCATCCGCCAGCGGCCATGCGCCTGCTGTAGGCTTTGAAGCCCAATATCGCCAAGACAGGCTTTGCCCCCACCAATCAGGATCGGCGCGCGGTAGAGCAGCAATCGGTCAACCAAATCAGCGTGCAAGAACGCCGCCGCCGCGCCTGCGCCGCCTTCGATCAGCGCATAATGCGCGGGGTGGCCGGTGATAGCCTCGGGCCGGCCTAGCCGCGCCCAGCCCTCGGGTGTTTCGGCGCTGTTCGAAAGGATCGTACGCGCAGGTGAACGCGCCTCAAGCCCAGCCAATCTTACGTCAAGTCTTGGCGCATCGGCATCATATGTCCCGCGCCCGACTATGATGAGGTTGCTGCGGCTGCGGATCATGTGGCCGTGTGCGCGCGCCGCTTCGCCTGTGATCCACTGACTCTCTCCCGCTACCGTCGCGATGCAGCCATCAAGTGACGTCGCGAGCTTGAGCGTGACAAAAGGGCGTTTCTGCGCCATTTGCATCAACCACCCGGCCATCGAGGCTGACGCCGCTTCGACCATGACGTCACGCTCTACCAGAATCCCCGCACTCTCCAGCGCAGCAATCCCTTTGCCGTTAGTGCGTGGGTCAGGATCAGTTCGGCCAATCACGACGCGCGCAGTGCCTGCAATTGTGAGCAAGCCTGCACAACTCGGCCCGCGCGGACTGGCGTGGGCACAGGGCTCAAGGCTGACATAGGCGGTGGCGCCGTGCGCCTCAACGCCTGCCTCGGCCAGTGCCATGGCTTCAGCATGAGGACGACCGCCGGACTGCGTCCAGCCGCGCCCGACAATGTGACCGTCCTTGACAATGACACAGCCAACATTGGGGTTAGGCTGGCTTAGCGCGCGGCTCCGCCCGCCAAGCGCAATCGCGACGGCCATCAGCCGCAGGTCGAGGCTCAAATGCCAAGCGCCTTTTGCAAATCTTTAAACTGCTGACGCCTGTTGGCCTCATAATCCGCTTCGGCCTTGCGTGCGGCGCGCTCACCCGGCGCATCAATCGCCTGCTGGCGCTTGATTTCGGCGTCGGTACGACCTTTGTTCCAGTCATTCACGAAGATAATCGTCGGTGCCTTGTAATCGACAGACCTTGATTCAGCGAGAAAGGCAATAACGAAAAGAGTAGGGATTAAGACTGCGAAACCCGCAAATATCAGTTCATGGCGCTGGCGCGCGCGAAAAAAGGCGCGAAGATCAGCAAACAAGGCCTTTGGTGAGGACATTGGGGGTAAAGCCATAAACTTTACGATAAACTGCCGATGCGTGTGGCGCTACCCCCTATGTGTTAGCGTGGAATCTGAAAGCGCACCGTCATTTCGCGCCAGCTTTCAACTGGCACCCCGTCACGCGTCGCGGGCAGAAAGCGCCATTTGCGCAGCGCATGTGCCTGCGTCGTCTTGAGCAAGTCAGCGTCGTCAAATCGTAGCGGCTCAATTGCTTTAACCCGGCCATCAGCGCCAACGAGCACCCGAAGCGTAACGCTGCCTTCGATTTCCTGACGAATCAGACCGGGCGGATATTCGGGCTGGAGGGCATCACGATATTTAGGATGAACCGCCGCCGCCTTGAATACGGGCTCAATACGGATTGGTGGGCTTTCAACAATCGCTCCACCGCCAAGTGGAAGCGGGGGAAGCAGTGGCACAGAAATTAGCCCCATTTCAGCCAAAGCATCATTTTCGCTTTTTGCGCTGAGTGGCGGCGTCGCTGGCTGAGTTAAGCGTTTGGCGATTACACTGGGATCAGGATCGGCTTTGGGCACCTCAATCACTGGATCAGGCTTTGGTACTGGCAAGGTGATGAACTTGACAGCAGTTGGCACGTCTGCTGGATCACCGATAATATTGGGGGCGGCAAAGATGATCCCAGCGATCATCAGCCCGTTGATGATGAGCGCGCTACCGAGCGAAGCTGGGCTTGGGCGGTTTTTGATATCTGTATAAGCCATGACATCCTCCTCTTTTTGCGAAGGCGCGAGATCAGCCATTCGCAAGAAGATGTTACAACATTATGTTTTAGGATACAATATTACATTATGCTGCGGCTGTGCAGCTTTTTTTACTTTCAAGACAGCCGCTTAAGCGCGCGTTCCTTGCCGATGAGCGGGAGGAGCGCCGCCATGTCTGGGCCATGTTCACGCCCCGTGAGCGCGAGTCGCAGCGGCATGAACAGCGCCTTGCCTTTGCGCCCGCTCGCCTCTTTGAGCGCCGCCGTCAGCGTGTGCCAAGGGTCAACGCCCCAATCAAGCGTCGCCGCAATCGCATGTGCCTGCGCCAGATACTCTTGATCTTCGCTTGCCGCACTATGCGCGATTGGCCCTTCGACCACCGACCACCAATCAGTCGCATCAGAAATCACAGCGACATTGGGGCGGATCGCATTCCAAGCCGCACCGTCCATCGCTTGCGGCAGGCGCGCACGGACGGCTTCATATGGCAGTTGGTGTATAATCCGCGTGTTGAGCGCGGCGAGTTCGCCCTCATCAAAGCGCGCGGGCGCACGGCCGAAACGGGCGAAATCAAGGCTGCCAATCAATGGTTCGGGC
This sequence comes from Sphingomonadales bacterium, assembly GCA_031418495.1. Taxonomy (GTDB): domain Bacteria; phylum Pseudomonadota; class Alphaproteobacteria; order Sphingomonadales; family Sphingomonadaceae; genus Aquisediminimonas. Next base: position 6,945 of record JANOXQ010000046.1, on the reverse strand, counting down.
GCGGTGAAGGCTTCCACCGGATCGCTCGTCCCCAATCGGCCAAGCAATGCGACAATCGCCATCGGCTCAATCCCGGCCTCACGCAGCGCATCAACGCCGAGCGAACCGAGCCGTTTCGAAAGCTTGCCCTCGCTTCCAGTCAAAAGCGCCTCATGCGCAAACTGCGGCGGGGCACTTCCAAGCGCGTCAAACATCTGGATTTGCGTTGCGGTGTTTGAGACATGGTCCTCACCGCGCACGACATGCGTGATGGCCATATCAACATCGTCAATCGCCGAGGGCAGCATATAGAGCCACGACCCATCGGCGCGGCGTATCACCGGATCGCTCAACAGTTTAGGATCAAAGCGCTGATCACCGCGCACCAAATCATGCCAGGCAATTGGCACCTCATGATCAAGCTTGAAGCGCCAATGGGGCTTGCGCCCTTCGGCTTCATAGGCCGAAATTTGATCGGCAGTCAGGGTAAGTGCGGTACGCTCATACACCGGCGGCAGTCCCCGCCCGAGCAGGATTTTGCGGCGCAGATCAAGCTCTTCGCTGCTTTCATAACAGGGGTAGACGCGGCCTGCCGCTCTCAGTGTTTCAAGCCGTTCCTCATAGAGCGCGAACCGCTCTGACTGGCGCGCTTCCCCGTCCCAGTGCAGCCCAAGGCATTGGAGATCGGCGCGGATCGAGGCAACATTGGCCTCGCTCGACCGGGCGACATCGGTATCATCGATCCGCAGCAGGAAACGCCCGCCATGCTTCTTCGCCCACATCCAATTATGGAGCGCAGTACGGATATTGCCGACATGGAGCGTGCCAGTGGGCGAGGGTGCGAAACGGGTGGTGATGGTCATTTTAGATTCGGGCCCAACTCGGATTCAATTTTGACTTTGTAGGCGTCCATATATCGTTGCCACCAGAGCGGGGGAGTTTTTGAGGGGAAATTATCGATCCTTCCCTCAATGATCCGGGCAACAAGTCTCAACGGGTCGTCAATTTCACTATTGTCGTAGATCAATCCCTCATCAGTCGCCGCAATTGCCGCCGGAAGATTGGCAAGACAACGATGATAACGCTCGCTGATTTTCGCGAACGGAACATCATGCCCGCCATGTTTAACGCGATTGGCGACGCGGCCTTCGTTGATCAACGGATCTTCCGTCGCGACGAAAAAGAACCTTGTCTCAAATCCGGCGGCACGCGCGGCTATCAGGTGATCGATGTGCGAAGGATGAGACATAACCGTTTCAAAACTGTGATCCAATCCGTCGTTGATCGCCTCGGCCCTTCGTTCGCGCACAACCTTTTGCGCTGCTGCGGCGACCATAGTCTGAGCACCCGACATCTTAGCCGCAATATCGTCAGCGTTGAGATAGAGTCCAAGCGGAATACCCTGCCGTTCGAGTTCGCGCGTCAATGTCGATTTTCCCGAACCATTCGGACCCGCAATCATCGTGACGATTGGCACAAATGCTCAGGCCGCTCGACGCTGCGCCCTCTTCGGACCCGTTTCAGTAGCGGAACTCAATGTTTTTATGACTCGATCATTGATCATGACATTTCCATCCCGCGAATGATAAATGTCCTCGCCATCTGCTATCCGCTTCGCAATGTCGTCGCGAACAGCGCTCCGGACACGTGGCATAGCCTCAAGAATTACATCAATTGAATGGAGTTGCTTTGTCATCATATAAGACTATCACACAAAAATGGCAAAAGTCAAAATGTCAATCACCCCGTCCGGAACGCATTCGTAATCGGATATCTTCGGTCACGCCCAAAATTACGGATGCCGAGCTTCACCCCCGGAGGTGCCTGTCGCCGCTTATATTCGGCGATGCACAGCAGCCGTTCGATCCGTGCGACGACATCGCGGTCAAATCCGCGTGCGGCGACCTCATCGACCGAAAGTTCCTCCTCAATCAGGCCGTGGAGGATTGGATCAAGGATCGGATAATCGGGCAGGCTGTCCGAATCCTTCTGGTTATCGCGCAGTTCGGCCGAGGGCGGCTTGGTGATGATGCTTTCGGGCATCACTGGCCCGTCCGGCCCCAATCCAAGGCGCGGCTTATTCGCGTTGCGCCACTTGGAAATCGCGAACACCGTCATCTTATACGCGTCTTTGAGCGGATTATAGCCGCCCGCCATATCGCCGTAGATCGTTGCGTAGCCGACCGACATTTCGCTTTTGTTGCCCGTCGTCAGCAACATCGGCCCGAACTTGTTGGAGAGCGCCATCAGGGTGACGCCGCGTATCCGCGACTGGATATTTTCCTCAGTAATATCAACGTCTTTGTCCGAAAAACTGTCCGACAACATCGTGTCAAATGCCTCAATCGCGGGGCTGATCGCGATGGTATCAAGCCTGCACCCAATCATTCGCGCACACGCCGCCGCATCGTCAAGGCTCGCCTGACTGGTAAAGCGGCTTGGCATCATCACGCACCAGACGCGCTCTGGCCCTAGCGCATCCGCCGCAATCGCAGCACAAATGGCGGAATCAATCCCACCCGAAAGTCCAAGAACAACGCCGGGGAAGCGGTTCGCGTTGACATAATCACGCAGGGCAATCGTCATCGCGTGATATATATCGGCGGGGCTGTTATCCCAATCGGCAAGCGCCCCTTGTGCGCAGTGCCAGCCATTTGACCCGCGCGACCAGTGCGTCAGCACCAGCGCCTCTTCCCAATCGGGCAAGCGATGCGCCATGCTGCCATCGGTATTCAAGACGAACGACGCGCCGTCAAACACCACCTCATCCTGCCCGCCAATGCGGTTAAGGAAGATCAACGGCAGGCCCGTTTCACGAACACGCGCGGCGAACACTTGGGTCATCCGCCGGTCATCCTTGTCAATCTCATAGGGACTGCCGTTGACTGAAATCAGCAGTTCAGCGCCTTGCTCTGCCAAATGCGCGCTGACCTTGGGCAGCCACGCATCCTCGCAAATCGGCAGGCCAAGCTTTACGCCGCGAAACAGCACAGGTTCGGGCAACGGCCCCGGCGTGAAGATGCGTTTTTCGTCAAACGTGCCGTAATTGGGCAGCTCATGCTTGTAACGCACGGCGGCGATTTTGCCGCCGTCAAGCAGCGACGCCGTTGAACAACTGGCCCCCATCGGCAAAAACCGAACCAACCAACATCGCCGGGCCGCCGTCCGCCGTTGCGGCTGCGAGTCGGCCAAGCTCAACCTCGGCACGCGCCACAAGCGCCGGTTTAAGCACCAGATCTTCGGGCGGATAACCGATTAACTGAAGCTCAGGAAACAGGATAAGATCAACGCCCTTAGCCTCAGCCCGCTTGGCGAGCATCGCATCGGCATTGCCGGGCAAATCGCCAACACGCTGCGACATTTGGGCGAGGGCAATGGTGAGTGCGTTGGTCATATCCTTGCTCTAACCTCAACGCCCCGAATTGAAAACTAAGTATAATCAGCCAAATACCAGGCTGCCCATAATCCGGCCGGGAAGGAATGAGAAAAGCCCCGCAACCAATAGCCCGATGAAGCTGCCCATCATCGCCCGTTCATGTGTGGCGATGTCGCCGCGCCGGATCGCAATCATTGCGCGCGTGATTGAGACGAGCGAGATCACCGAAAAAACATGAATAGGCCCAATGCTGCCGTTGCTGCTTTTAATCCAGAAACTGTCGATGGCGGTGATCACCATCAGCATCGCCCATACCCGGCCCGCCATTTTATGGCGCAACGTGCCCTTGGGCATGAAGAAGACATAAATGCCAAGCGGCACCGCTGGAATCACGGTCATCAAATGGATAATTAGGACAAGCGGCGGCGTCCGCAGCCGTTCGGTTTGCGTGCCGAAACTGTTGCCAATGGCAAGCGCAAGCAGCGTCACGAGAATTGTCGCGAGCGCTGTGATGAGGATGAAGCGAAACGTAACTGTCCGCTGCTTTGGGGTGGCTTTTGAAGCGGTTGGGCTTTGAATTGCGTATTCCATGATGACTATCCTTGGTTGAGTGATTTGATGTCACCAACCGTGCCGCCCGCCCGTTTGCGGGCAAGCACAGTTACGCAGAGAGGACAGCGGAATTCGCGAATCAGGCATTTCTGAGGGTTTGTGCCAGTTGACGCTTCGCGAACGGGCCGCCACATTCGCAAATATGTTGCAGCGTCTCGCGATTGAAATCCTGATTGTCTTGGCGATTGGCCTTGTGCTTGGGCTGTTCGGGCCGTTCGGCACTTACGCGATGCCTGCTGGCCTTCGTGTGGGCTATTGGATGCTGTTTGGCCTTGGCGGCTATGCAATTTTCCGCCCAATGGTTGTGATTGGACGCTGGCTTTCTGAAGCGCTCAATATCTCGCCGCTGATCGGTATTGGGCTGGCGCAATTGGTTGCCGCTGCACCGACCACGTTGCTGATTGGCTGGCTGATGTCTGGTTTTAAGGTGATGGCGGTGCTGCGTTCAGATCAGCTTGGAACGCTTTATGCGCAGGTGTGGCTGATTGGCTTTTTGGTTAACATCATTGTTTCAACGATTTTTGCAACGTCACCGGCCCGCTCGGAAGCGTCCCTCCTGACATCTGACACCAAGCCAATCCCTGAACCCCCGGTGCAAACGATGCCCGTTTCACCTGCGCCAATCCCGCTGCTTGACCGTCTGCCCGCAGGCTTTGGTGTTCCGATCGCGATCAAGAGTGAAGATCATTATGTCCGCGTGTTTGCGCAGGGGCGCGACACGCTGATCCTGCTGCGGCTGCGCGATGCGATTACTGAACTTGGCGCTACGCAAGGTATGCAGGTGCATCGCAGTTGGTGGGTGGCGCGCGATGGTATCGTATCGAGCAAACGTGATGGCCGTAATCTCACGCTCAATCTGGCCAATGGTATCACAGTGCCGGTTTCGCGCGACGGGGCCGCGCTCCTAAAAACAAGCGACTGGTTATGACGTTGAGCCTGTCGATCCTTATTGGCGGGCAAATCGCCAACGCGCTGCGACATTTGAGCGAGGGCAATGGTGAGGGCGTTGGTCATGGCTTCATTTCTTTGGGCAATGCGCGGTGATGCTAAATAGACATCCGCATATCGACTTCTCGAAATCATTGCCACTCAACCGTTGCCGCAACTTTTCGCACAGCAGGCAGCCCTCAGCCTGCGCATTTGGCGAGCGGGTTACTTAGGCATACCCAAACTCAAGCGCCACCTTCTCCGCGAGATCAGTAATCGCGGATTTAGGCAGATTGGTCGGCGAGACTGGCTCATAATTCATAAAAGCATGGCTCCGTTCATGGGGACAGGTCATGCACAAAATGGGGGATTTGTCAAGGAGGTGGGCTAAATCATCAATCATACAGCACGCAAGCCTCGAAGATCAAACCTGTTGATACGTTCAGTCTCAGTTCCGGCGTGTATGATCTCACAACCCTAAATCATCAATGGTAGCTATCGCGTTTGGGAATTAGCGAAAACAGTTGGCAAAGGTCTAAATACTGGGAATTGTGTCAAAATGTCCGATTCAACCGATCTTACCCTTCACCGCCAGCTTGTGGAGCATTTTGCTGCGGCCCTTGATGAAACCGTAGCCGCGATCAGAAAGGAACTCGCCGAAGGGAAGCGCCCAATTGGCAAGGGCAATGAACCCCGCATCTCGTACCATGACAATGGGATGCCGCATCTTTCGGACGGGAGTTATTTTGACCACAGAGGGCCTTTACAATATGTCGATCTGCTCAAACGGGCGACTGACACCACCAATCCATTGTTCGAGCCTAAATTTGAGCAAGGGCGTTTTTCTTGTGTAGACGCGCTGGTCGATTTCATCGAATCTAACCCCAATTGCGCTAAATCTTACCAGCAGATCAACAATACACCTGAAGTCAGTTTGACACGAATTTTAGTTGAGTTGCAATTAGTTCACGCTTTGAACCGCTTCTTCCAACGCTATGGTGATATTGCATTTGCCATAGATAAGCACAAACCACTTCTCGACCCGATTTTTCGTGGATTTTTTAACGAGCGTTTAGATGTAACCACTGTCATTCCGATTGCCCTAGTGAAGTTCGATTTTGCTCGGATCCGGCTTGCCCAGGACGCCTATATATTTCGGATGAGTGAAGATCTCCAAAAAAAGCGATGGTCAGTGAAAGCCTACGGCGCAAACGGCCATGATGGAGTGGTATCCGCAGCGACACACGCATTTGCGATAACAGGTTGGAGCTGGCTGAATCAGCCCTGGTTTCAAATGGTGCAAAATCTTGGCGCATACACCCCGGCGCTTCGAGATAAGGTTGAGGAACTGTTCGCAGCTTTACGACTAGTGACTGGCGTTTCAACGGGCTATGCACAGGAACTTCGCTTGGCTCGCGGTTGGACTCATCTGCACACGGATCAGCCACCTGAAGTCCATGCTGCCGGCGCACGTCGCTATCCGGAAGAATTCGATAATTTCGCTTGGCTGCGAGATGATATTCCGACAATTAGCGGCGATCATATGCGCGAAATTGCCCTTGTCTTAGGCAAGATGCGTTCTATCGAAAATGATCGCTTGGTGCTGGCGCTAAGACGTATGAATGGCGCGCTTATCCGAGGCGAGGTCGCGGACGCAATCCTTGATGCAACAATCGCTCTCGAAATCTTGCTCAGCGACGGTGATAGCCAATCTATTAGCTACAAATTGCAGATGCGCGCAGCCGCCCTCGCCAACTTGGATACTAAGGGCACTGGGCAGGCGATAAGAGATGATATTAAAGAAATATATGACGCGCGCTCTCGCATAGTTCATGGCGGAGTCCGCAGCAGGCACAAAGGCGCCAAGACAAATACGGATCAAGAAATGCGTGATCTTTCAGTCACGACGCTCCGGAAAATAATTAGGGTAGTCCTCAATAATCCGAAATATCTTGATCCAAAAAAAATCGATGCGGACTTATTGATATCATAGTCCTGCCCTTCTCCGGAAAAGACCTTTCAGCCGAAGCGTCATTGCGAGCGCAGCGCGG
>JANOXQ010000045.1:0-12805 GCA_031418495.1 Sphingomonadales bacterium | reverse complement strand
ACCCGCGCAATACGATCCCGCAAGCGTCATCGCACCGACGCTTGCGGGTGCAGCGACCGATCCAAATGCACCAATTGCCTTAGGAGAACCGATTGTTCCCGCAATTGGAGCCGGGCCTGGGCCGTCGCAGATTCCTCCGCCTGCCGGACAGCAAGCGCGCCAGCCATCGCAAGCCGAAGCGTTACGCGAAGCGGCGCGGCGGTCTTCGCTGATTGCCTATGGCGGCGAACGTGACAATGGCAGCGCGGGCGTTCGCTCCAGCGATTACGGCGGTGCGGCATATGCCGGACGCCAACCTTCGCAACCTTCAACCAATCTCGATACGCTTCGTCAGGCATCGGCGATCGGACAGGCGCAGGCCCGACCGCTCCCCGATCGCAATTTCCTGATAACGGCGGGCAGTTTCATCCCCTGTGTCCTGCAATCCGCCATGGACTCAAGCCAGCCCGGCTATGTGAGCTGCATCGTCCCGCGCAATATCTACTCGGACAATGGCCGTGTCGTGCTGATGGAAAAAGGCACGAAGATCGTTGGCGAATATCAAGGCGGACTCAATCGCGGCCAATACCGGCTGTTCGTGCTGTGGACGCGGGCTGTCACCCCGCGCGGCATCGCGATTGATGTGGAGTCGCCGGCGACCGACGCGCTGGGGCGCGGCGGGATGGATGGCCGAGTCGACAATTTCTTCTGGCAGCGTTTTGGCACGGCTCTTTTATTCAGCCTCGTGGAAGACGCTGCAACCGTGGGATCAGAGGCCGTTGGCAACAGCGCCTCCAATACTACCAGTGTTCCGTCCGACGCGGCCTCCACGATCCTGCAACAAAACTCACAGATCAAACCGGTGTTGCGCAAAAATCAGGGTGAAGATGTCGGCATTACCGTCGCTCAGGATTTTGACTTCTCGACCGTTTACGGCCTTGCGCTCAAATAATGGCCGCTCCGGGCAAAAACACCGCTGTCCTCGACAGCGTGACTGCGCCCTTACGCAAATATCTCGATGACGCGCGCGTTACCGAACTTGTCATCAACCGCCCCGGCGAAGTCGGTATCGAGCGGCGCGGTGGATGGACGTGGGAAAACGAACCCAGCCTCGATTTCAAGAATCTGATGGCACTGGCTACGGCCGCAGCGGCATTCACAGCCCAAGATGTTACCCGCGAAAACCCGATTGTTTCGACCATCTTCCCCACGGGCGAACGGGTGCAAATCATCGTGCCGCCCGTCGTTCCCGATGAAACAGTGTCGATCACCGTGCGCAAACCGTCCACGGTCACGATGACGCTGGCGGATTTTGAAGCGGCGGGATTGTTCAAGGACACGCGCATCGCCGAAAAGCAGGTGTCGGCTCAGGAACTGGGCTTGCTCGCGTTGCTCAAGGCGGGCCGCCATGTCGAATTTTTCGACGGTGCAGTGAAGGCGCGGCTCAACATCCTGATCTCCGGCGCGACCGGATCGGGAAAGACCACGCTTTCAAAGGGATTGATCCAGCTCATCCCGTCAGAAGAACGGTTGCTGACGATCGAGGACACGCGCGAATTGATCGTCCCGCACAAGAATGTCGTCCACATGCTCTATGCAAAGGACGGCCAAGGCACCGCGAATGTCACGGCCAAACATTTGCTCGAAAGCGCGCTCAGGATGCGACCAGATCGCATCTTGCTCCAGGAGCTGCGCGATGGAACCGCCTTCTTCTACCTGCGCAATGTGAACTCGGGCCATCCCGGCTCGATCACGACCATCCATGCAGACTCGGCGGAACTGGCGTTCGAGCAACTGACCTTGCTGGTCAAGGAAAGCGAAGGCGGCTCCGATCTGGCGCGCGGCGATATTCGCGCGCTGCTCAAAATGCTCGTCGATGTCGTGGTGCAGACCAAGAAAGAAGGCGGTGAATTTCGCGTGACGGAGATCTATTATGACCCAGAAAGCAGGCACCTCGCCTGACAGCGGGGCAGCGAGACTTCTGATCGGAATCCCGCTCGGCATTCTGATTATGTTTGCGGTTGCCAGCATGATCGGATGGGTGGTGCTAGGGCTGCCGGTGACGGCGTATGACCCGCTCAGAATGCCGCAATTCATCTGGTATTATCGCGGTGATCCCAGTGTCGTTCGTGCAATGGCTGGCGGCCTTGCCGCGGGCTTCACACTGCTTGGAGGATTGACCTATGCGCTGTGGTCGCGCGGCGCTCCGCTTCACGGGGACGCACGTTTCGCCAATGAACGCGAACTCAAGCGGCACGGTTTCCGCTCGACCTCCGGCATAGTCGTCGGTCGCAAAGGCGGTCGTTTCCTGACCTTTGGCGGGAGCGAGCATGTCTTGGTCGAAGCGCCAACCCGCGCGGGCAAAGGCACCGGCATCGTTATTCCCAATTTATTGACTTGGGTTGGCTCGGTCGTAGTTCTCGACGTCAAGCGCGAGAATTTTGACGCCAGCGCAGGCTTCCGGGCAAAATACGGGCAAGATGTATTTCTGTTCAACCCCACCGACCGTGAAGGCCGCACCGCGCGCTATAATCCGCTTGCCTATATCGACCGTAGCGACCCCGATGACGTGATCATCGAACTGCAAAAAATCGCAACGATGCTGTTCCTTGCACCCGAGCGCGGCGAAGCATTCTGGGCGAACGGCGCGCGCACCGGATTTACCGGTGTTGGTGCATGGCTTGCCGAAACCAGTGACGAACCGCTGACGATGGGCGCGATCTACCGCCATCTGACCGAGGGCGATGCGCGCAGCTTCTTCAAAAAGGAACTGGCCGATCCCAAACTTGGCCTTTCCACGGGATGCCGAACAGCTTTGGCCGATTTTGCCGGTGGTTCGGACAACAGCTTTGCCGACATCAAGAAAACCATCACCAACGTCCTCGGCCTCTGGCTGAACCCGCTGGTCGATGCAGCAACGTCGGTGAGTGATTTCGACCTGCGCGATCTGCGCAAACGCCACATCTCGATCTATCTCGGCGTATCGCCCGATGAACTCGACCGGATCGCGCCGCTCTACAATCTGCTTTTCCAGCAACTCATCGACCTGAATGTGCGGGAATTGCCGAGTGAAACGACGCCGGTTCCGGTGCTGGTGATCCTCGATGAATTTGCCCGTCTTGGCCGCGCATCGGTCATCGCCAGCGCCTTTTCCTATGTGGCGGGCTACGGCATCCGTCTGCTCCCGGTGATCCAGTCTCGCTCGCAGTTGCGCGGTGTTTATGGCGAGCATGTTGCCGACGAAATCGTTGCGAACTGTGGTGTTGAAGTCGCCTTCACTCCCAAAGAATTGCGGGTGGCCAACGAACTGTCCGAAAGGCTGGGCTATGTCGGACAAGCCAGCGTCACCAAGTCGCTCACAATCAATGGCTGGCTTGCTAACCGGTCAAAATCAATTTCCGAACAGCGCCGTGCACTGATGCTGCCGCAAGAGCTGATGCAATTTCCGGCAACCAAACTGATCCTGCTGCGCGGCGGCATCCCCCCGATCATCGGCAGCAAGATTTTCTATTTCAAGAGCCGCTTCTTCGGGAAGCGGGTGTTGCCTCCACCCGTGGTGCCGCCTGCCGGAAAGCAAACGCGCATCGCCGTCATGCCCACGCCGTTCCGCGACATGACCGACGAGGAGGCCGAAGGAAACCCGGCCCATCCATTCAAGCCAGACGACATTCGCACCGAAGACTATCCGAGCTTCAACGCTGACATGGTGACGCTGGATCACGACGGCAAAGTAACCGGCATCATTGAGGAGGGCGATGAACATGGCTGACAAACTCGAAGGGGATGCAACAACCGGACAGAGTCGCGCGGCGAAGCCCAAGCCTGTCGCCCCTGAGTCCACCCGCGCAAAGCCCAGGCGAAAAGCCGATCCACCGACGATCACCGACGACCTCACCGGCAAGTTTCTGCGGGTCGGCAACAAGCTCTACCGCACGTCGGACGACAAGACGCCGATCGTGCGGATCGAACCTGATCGCCTCAAGACCAGCAACATCGACGCGCTTCCAGACATTATCAGGATAGCCAAGGCCAATGGCTGGACGTCGATCAGGATCAATGGCGGTGACAAGTTCAGGAAGGCAGCGTTCCTTGCGGCCACAGCGCAAGGATTGGATGTCGAGAATTATTCCCCGTCAAAGGTTGTCCAGGCCGAGGCCGAGCGTCTCCGCGCGCGGATCGCTGAACGGGAAGCGCGCCGCGACAAGAAAAAGTCCGGCACGACGAAACCGCAGACCGAGGGTGAACTGACCAAACTCAAAGCCCTGTCGGAGCGGTTTTTGAACCAGTCGCACGCCGAGAATGCCCGCGATCCCGAACTCCGCCGCGCGCAAAGTCTGGTCGCTCAAACGATCTCGATTGCCCGCGCGCAATATCCCGATGATCCAGTCAAGGCATCCAAGGACGTCGAGGTCCGACGCCAAGAGGTTGCGATCCGCATCGCAAACGGTGACAAAATCGCCGTCATTCAGGTGCGGAACCAGCAAGCCCAGCGTGTTCGTGAAGTTACGCAGGAGCAGGTGTTGCAGCGCGACGGGAGATCACGGTGATTAAATAGCCGTGGCCTTTGCCAAGGCCGTGTCAGTGGAAGTCCAATTTACCGCGCCCATAAACGCATCAACATAGGCAGCGGCCTTGGCACCGTAGTCGATGGCGTAGGCATGTTCATACATATCGAGCGCCAAAATCGGCGTGCCGCCTGCCAACGTCATACTGTGATCGGCTGCCCATTGGTTCACGAGCCGCTTGTCGCGCTGGCTGTAGGTGAGCAAAACCCAGCCGGAGCCGCCGCCAAGCGCTTTGCCCATAGCGACAAATTCGGAACGCCAGCGTGCTTCGCTGCCAAAGTCCCGCTCTATCGCGGCAGCCAATGCCTTTCCCGGACGTGTGGGCGCGCCAAGGCCAGCAAAATAGATTTCGTGCAGGATCATCGAGTTCCACGCGATCAGCTCCTCGCGTTTGAGGCCATTGAGCGCAAAGCCCGGCGCGGTTGCCGGATCGAGCGCAGATAGCTGGCCGTTAATCGCGCCCAGTCGCTTGACCGCCCCGACGTAATTATTGTCGTGATGGCTGACGAGCAGCTTTTCCGACAGGCCCGTAACCGTCTTGGGGTCGAATGGCAGAGGTAAAGGCTGCGGGGCGTAACTCGCCGACCCCGCGACCGGTTCTGCGGCCTGTGCCGGCGAAGTGCCAAGCGCAGTTGCACCTGCCAACATTGCGCCCGCCGTCAAAAGACCGCGCCTGTCGATTTGATGTTCAGTCATATTGCTCTCCTTTGGGCGGAATTGGGCGGGCTGTTTGGTCGGTCATGCGAGCAGACCTGCAAAATACAACACGATGCCAGCCGCCGACGCACCGCCCAATGTCGTGAAAATGCCGACCTTCAAACGGAAGATGGCAATGATTGCTCCAACAGAAATTGCCAACGCCCAAAGATCGACGCTGGATATTACGGGCATATCGAAATTGAGCGGGCCAAGCGCGAACGGCCTGACTTCGCGGAAGATGGTATGGATCGCAAACCAGATTGCCAGATTAAGCACGACGCCAACCACGGCGGCGGTAATTGCCGACATCGCGCCAGCCAACGCCTTGTTCCCCCGCATCCGCTCGATGAACGGCGCGCCCAGAAATATCCAGAGGAAGCACGGGATAAACGTCACCCACGTTGCGAGTAGGCCTCCCAATGTCCCGGCCAGCAAAGGCGAGAGCATTCCAGGGTTGCGATACGCGCCCATGAAGCCAACAAATTGCAACACCATGATAAGCGGCCCCGGTGTCGTTTCGGCCATGCCCAGCCCGTCCAGCATCTCGCGCGCGGTGAGCCAATGGTAATTTTCGACCGCCTGCTGCGCGACATAGGCCAGCACCGCATAGGCCCCACCAAATGTCACCACAGACATTTTAGAAAAGAAGGTCGAAATCTGGGTGAAGACACTCGCTTCGCCCATCATTAGCAACAGTGCCGCAACCGGTGCGAGCCACAGCACGAGCCAGACAACGGCCTGTTTGACAGACTGTCCGATTGTTGGGCTGGCATGTGCGGGCAATTCCTCGCCAAGCAGCGTATCGGCATCGGCAACAATATCGCCCGTAGCAGCGCCGTGGCCACCGCCCACCTGAAACGCGGAAATACCTGCGCGGCCCCCGAAATAGCCGATGACGCCTGCGCCAAGCACAATCACCGGGAACGGCACATTGAGAAAGAAGATCAATATAAATGCCGCCGCTGCAAGGCTGCGCATGACGATATTCTTGAGCGAACGGCTGCCGATTCTGACCACGGCCTGCAAGACAACAGCCAGCACGGCGGCCTTGAGACCGAAGAACAGGGCCGAGACGATTCCGACACGCCCATAGAGCGCATAGATCCAGCTTAACGCCATGATCGAGATCGCGCCGGGCAGGACGAACAGCGCGCCAGCTATGATGCCGCCGCGTGTCTTGTGCAGTAGCCAGCCGATATAGGTGGCAAGCTGCTGCGCCTCCGGGCCGGGCAGCAACATGCAATAATTAAGCGCGTGCAAAAACCGGTGTTCGCCGATCCAGCGTTTCTCATCGACCAGAATGCGGTGCATTACGGCGATTTGTCCGGCAGGACCGCCGAACGACAGCGCAGCAATCCTGAGCCATACCCAAAATGCTTCGCGCAGTGACACCGGTGCTATCGGGCCGCTTGAGGATTGCGCGGTGGTGATTGTTGCGGCGTTCATGGCGTCACCGCCTTGGCGCGAGCGCCTTTGGGTTGATGGGATACCCAATCATGCGTTTCACCGGTCGCATCGCGGCACCAGCGGTAGAGCGCATCATAGATCAACATGCCCGCATCGAGCTGTTCCAAATCGTCGGAAAACATGCGCGACAGACCAAGCGATAACGCAACCAGCCCTGCCGCTTCGGGCGCTATATCAGGCCGTGCCGTATCAGCGCCGCGCACGATCAGCGCAAGATGGGTAAGTGCGGCGAGTCCCGACAGGCCGAACCCGTCAACCATCACATCAAAGGTGCATCGCTCGCCGTCATGGCTCCAGACAACGCCGTCGCCTTCCACATCGAACGGGGTCGCGCCAAAGCGTTCGGCAACACCTGCTACTTCGGCGGGAGCAACGAACAGGAACAATGCGTTGGGATCGACAAAGCGCCGGATCAGCCAAGGGCAGGCGATACGGTCAACCTTTGGCCGCGCGCGCGTAACCCAGACCGTCCGGCCTTGGGCATCGCGCGGCGGCAGCGCGCTTTCGGGAACGACCGGATGCCCGGCTTTGTCCCAAGCAGCAATCCCGCCATCCAGTGCTTCCGCATCCGCACCGGACTGCCTCAGCCAAGCCGCAGCGCCCTGACTGAGTTTATGGCCTTCGCGGCAGATGACGACGACGTTTTGTGCAGAGAAGGACGGTGCCCAGACAGCAACATCATCGACCGACCTGCGAACAGCGCCGGGAATCAATACCGGGTTTGCAGCGAAATCCTCTGGTGTGCGAACGTCGATGAGTATTGGCCCCTTTGCGGTGCCAACGAGACGGACAAGTTTATCAATTGGAATCGTGTTTAGTGCAGACATACGGCGCCCTTATGAAAAAGTAGGACGCGATACTTCAGCATGTCGCCTCATGGGGTGATCGCGCTCCCCATGCGTTCATAGAGCAAATTTTTAGACTCGCTGTCAACGCTTTGTGTGTTGTGGCTGATATAGCCAGGAATTTACCGTTTCCGGGTCCACAGCGCTTCGGTGCGATTGACGGCAAGCGGCCCGTCCCACGGCCTGCAAAGACTGAGCGCGTCGGGCATCTCCTGCTCCAGCCATGATGCGTGATCGGCAACCGTAAGAATAACCGGCATCCGGCTGTGCACGGTTGCAGCAGCCCCCGCTGCCTCGGTCATAATCATGCTGTAACAATCGCCCCACTCGGCGCTCGGTCGCCATATGCCAGCCACAGCAAACAGGCTCTCGTCGGGCATAGTCATCCACGCCTCGGTCATCTGACCCTTTTGCCCCACCGCCTCCGCATAGGCGCGAACGGGTATCAGACAGCGATGGGCTGGGTCCGTCCATCTGTTCCAGAATCCAGAGGCGAGTTTGTCAGTCCGGGCATTGTTCACGGGCTTGGGTTTGACCTGCACCCCTTTCGCCTTTGCCCGCTCTCTCGCGTCTGCAAGGATCAGAGGGAAACCCAAGGTCATGTTCGCAAGCACGCGCTGCCCATTGACGCGCTTCACAACCAGCCCCGGCGACTGCGGATGGATTATGTCGCTACCCACATTGAACGGCGTTTCGATGATCGCGTTGAGTGCGTCTTTCGCTTCCTGAATCGCGGCCTGTTGATAGCGGTTGCACATACGCATGGGCTTATGACGGAGCGCGATGGAGTCAATCAACTTGCGTAAATGTTCTGTTTATGTTCTTTACGCGACCCCTCGTGATTCGACAATGTGATGCGCAAACCAGATACCATAGAACATCTCTATCTCGACTTCGATGGCTTTTTTGCCAGTGTCGAACAACAACTTAACCCAAGGCTCCGTGGACGACCCATCGGCATCGTCCCCTATGAGGGTGGCAAGACCTGCATCATCGCTTGTTCGCGCGAAGCAAAGGCCGCAGGCGTAAAAAACATCATGATGGTCGATGAGGCACGGCGGGTCTGCCCCGACCTCGTGCTGATCCCGCAACAACCTGCCATGTATCGCCGCGCGCATAATGCGCTGGTCGCAGAAATCGACAGCGTGGTGCCGGTGGATGTGGTGAAGTCGATTGATGAGCTGGCCTGCCAGTTGGACGAAGGCCAAAGGCAAGACCCGGAAGGCTTGTCGGCCCGGATCAAAGCCGGGATAGCCGAGAATATCGGCCCGCACATTACTTGCTCGATCGGCTTTGCCGCCAACCGCCATCTCGCCAAGATCGCCTGCGCCATCGACAAGCCCAATGGCCTGACCATATGGCATCCTGCCGATATGCCCGCGCCGCTACTCGCTGTGCCAATGGATGACATTCCCGGTGTCGGCAACCGGATGAAGGTGCGGCTTGGCACGGCGCGAATATTTAGCACGGAAGATCTCTACAACACTCAGCCCAAACAGCTTCGCGCGCTCTGGCGCAGCGTTACCGGCGAACGCCTCTGGTATGCGCTGCATGGTTATTCAATCACGGCACTCCCAACCGGGCGCGGCATGTATGGCCATGCCCGCGTCCTGCCTCCCGATCAGCGTGGCATTGCTGATGCCGAGCAAATTGCTCGACTGCTGCTGACCAAGGCAGCGCGGCGGATGCGCCGGGCCGGATTCTACTGCGCAGGGCTGTGGCTCTGGCTGCGCTTCTATGAGGGTGGCTGGAGCGTGCAGCACAAATTGCCGGTCGTGCATGATGACAACGCGCTCCTGTCAGCATTGTCGATGCTGTGGGCGGATATGAAGCGAGGCCGCTCAAGCCGAACGCGGGTATTGCGCGTGGGCGTGACCCTGTTCGACCTCTCCCCCGCTGGTCAGCGCCAGCTCGACTGGCTTGAGAATGACGATCTCGACCGGCAACGGTGGGAGCGGATCGGAACAGCGATTGACGCCCTCAACGGTCGCTATGCGGCTACCGTCGTCAGCATCGGACCGTGGGCGCCGCCCAAGGGCGGCAATGTCGGTGGCAAGATCAGTTTCACCCGCATCCCGTCCGCCGAAGATTTCTGGTGAGGCGATGAACTGGAAAACATCGCTTCGAGCGGGCGACGTGGGCGCGGAGCAGCGGCTTGAATTGTCCTGCCGGAAATGCGGGGCCGTGCGCTATCTGGAACCGACTACGATTTTGGCACGGCGGGGAGGCGATCAACTTTCGCTGGGGCAGGTTGAAGCCCGCGCCCGCTGCACTCAACGCGGTTGCAAAGGGATGATGCGAATGATGCTCGTCCGCAAAGGAGAAGCCAGCGGCTTTGTCGGCGGCCTGGCCTAACCTTATCATCGCTCTCGACCATGATCCTTGGGCGGTCGATCAGGTGCAGGCGAAGCCGCCTTGCTTCGGCCAGCCGCGATTATCCGGGCATGGTGTGCCGCAAAAACTTCCGGCGTGGCATTCATACCCTGATGCTTGTCCAGAAACGTGCGAACATCCTTGGCAAGCTCCCCGTCTGCCGCTTGCCCGGTGGCGTCCAGCGCAGCGGCGGTTTGCTCATAAGCCCTGCGAATCTCTTGCCAGCGGAATGTGCCGGCTGCGACGAAAGGCGGCAATTGATCCTCGCCCTTGGCGACGGCGATAGCCTGCTCGTTGGTGCGGCGGTCGGATTGGGTAATCTGCCGAGTCCCTTCGGTTCGCAGCCGCGCCCGCAATTTGACCAGCGCCATGCTCGATCCGGCTATCCCTTGTCCTCGCGCCCGTCTCGGCGTTGCTTCGGCGGCGACGCCGCGCGCTCGCAGCTCGCGGGCAAAGCGTTCACGGAAGCGATTGAGATGAACCGGTCGGGGATTGAACCGTGTTCGATCCAGCCCCTCGGCCTGCACCGTCAGATGCACATGAGGACGCGGCGTATCGGTATGGAGCGCCAGGACATAATCGTGATTGTCGCTCAGCTCGGCATGGGCCAACGCGCGGACAGCTCCCAGCACTTTGTCGGGGTCGGTGCCTTCGGGCATCGAGAATATCAGCGACACCGACGACACGGTAGGCCGTGACCGCCACTGGAGTGTGTCGCTCCACTCCGCCGCGCGCTCGGCAACGTCTTCCTTGGTGGTCAGGATTTCGCCGTCGCGGGTTTCGATATCCACTTCGCCCTTGCGCCCGATATAATCGAGATGGGCTTTAACATGGCTTCCGCCCCGCTGGCGACCTGTGACCTTGACCACAACCTCGGGTGCCTTGCGAACGATCCGCGCCAGCTTGGCCCGCGCGGTCGGGCCGGTGGCAAAGCCGTAACTGGCATAGAGCGGAACGCGCGGCGTGCTGGTCGGGTCATGGATATAACGCACCCGAAAGGCCGGACGGGTCGCTTCCCACAAAGCCGATTCCAGGCCCATCAATCTGCGACCGTCCAGTAGCTCGCATCGCCGTGCATGGCCTCGCCAACGGCTGTCACCTGCTCGGAGATTTCCATCCGCATGTCAGCGATCCGCCGCAGCTCTGGTTCGATCTGCTTGTCGCCGGTTTCCAGCATCGACGCATTGGCGGCTTTCATCGCCTGATTGAGATTGCGGCCGATACGCAGCAACTGCATTCTAATCGGCCCAAGCTCGGCCAGCAGCCCGTCATCGACCCGCGATTTCAGCGCGAGGTGGCGGCGCACCAATGCCTTGATCCAACCGGCGCGATCAGTCGAACGCTGCGCCGCCCGAACCTCGATCACGGCAATCTCGACATCGGTAAATCGGAGCGAAACCCGATTGCGCGCGACTCCATCGGGACGGTCAATGAAGGGACGATCTGCGATCTCCCGCACCGTCTGTTCGATCATCTGCCGCACCAATGCGCTGCGTCCACCACGACCGACCGCGAAGCTGTCGAACGCCGCGAGCGCATCGGCGTCAAGCCGGATGGTGAGCGTCGCGCTGTTCGATAGTGGATTTGTCGCCATCATTCATGCCCGTGTGAAACAGGGGCAATGTAAGACAACACGCGCCGCTAGGCATATCCTGCATTAAAGACAAATCAGACAAACCCCCTAAGACAAGCACACCCAAAGCGGCTTTCTAGTTCTGACAATAAGGAGCTTTGGGTGCGCTTGGGGGTTTGAGGTTTCAGGTTAGATGTGAAGCGCTGCTTCCCATGCGGGCCGAAGATTGCCGGACGATTTCTTGTTGACGGCTGGCGGTCGCGCTCCCCCATTCGGCGATCTCGCCAAGTGTGCGACCGCAACCGGTGCAGACGCTGGAACTAGCGTCCAGCTTGCAGATTTCTTTGCAGGGGGATGGCGGGCGTTCCATCGGATCAACCGACGTCGATGCGCTTGCATTCGGCCTTGCCACTGCAACAAGGCATCATGGTTCGCAGGGGCCAAACGGATCGGGATGATCCTCAAATGGCCATAGTGTCGGGAATGAAGCCTCTAGCTCCAGAGCGGCAGTCGCTGCCTGTCTCAGCAGAAAGCGAGGTGCGGGATTATAACCGGCGGACACTCCGTAGCGGCACGCAACATCCAGCCATGCCGCTCCGCACCGGGCGGCATGGGCCGCTGCGATCAGGAACCCATGCTTTTCGATCTCATCGGTGAACTGCTTAAGCAAAGCATTCCGCTGTGACGGCGAAGACTCGACGAATTCATAGATTTTTGATTCGTGCTTAGCTGCGATTTCCAGAACGCCGTTCAAACCCAAATAGGTTGAGGATCGCCATAGTTGTTCCACACCTTCTTTCAACAGGCGTTCATAAAACCAGCGCAGATCCTTTGAAGCGGCGACATCATATTTATCCAAATCCATAGAGCGGCTTCTAACTGAACGCCCTGAGCGAGCAAACACCAAAAGCCCCGCCCGGCAATGCCGGGCGGGGCGTGGATGCGTTAGTCAGTTGCCGTTTGAGGTGCGCGCGCGTGACCAGATCAGGTTGAAGGTCTTGGCGTCTTCGTCGGCGAACAGGCTGGCGAAGATCGGGGCGTTGAAGCTGGGATCGTCGAGCTTGATCGAGAGATAGTCGCGGCCTTCCTTGCTGGTCTTGGTCCAGGCTGCTCCGATTTCGGCCTTCGCCACGAACACCCGGTGCGACGGTGCGTTTTCCTTTTCGCTCGCTTCCTCGGCGACGATGGTGACGTTCTTCTTCTGCAAGCTCATCGTGACGATTTCGCCGGTGTAGTTGGTGTCGCCGGACTTTTTGAATGTGCCGATATTTGCCATGATTCAGTTCCTTGTGTTGGTCGAACCC
>JANOXQ010000044.1:0-2228 GCA_031418495.1 Sphingomonadales bacterium | reverse complement strand
GGCTGGGTTTCAAACAAACCCGCAGCAATCACGTCATCAATGTTCTTGAGCGATGGGCCACTTGCCGAAACTGTCGCTGAGAAATGCTCAAGATCTAGGAGGTTTTGCATTGCGCCGCGCGCCTTGAAGGTCAGCGGTGCGGACGTCAAAGCGAAAGTGAAAGGATAGGGCGCTGCGGGGTTCACTCCTGAAATCGGGCCACCTTTAATGGATAATGTCCCGGCGCTGCCACGCACAGTGCCGCGCAAAGCGACCTGCAATCCAGTTTTGGGTGTCACTATTAACGGCCCAGCCATTTTGATGTGACGTTTAATGTCGGTCACCGAAATGCGGCTATCCTCGATTGTCAGACTGCTGACCGAACGCAAGCGCGCCGAAGTGCCGTCGCCATGCTGCTTCCAATTGCTCTTGCCTGTTGCCGTCCGCACGAGAACAAGCCGCATTCCACGCAACTTGACGGCCTGAGGCTCAAGTTGCCCCCGTAGCAACGGGAGAAGCGGCAAGCGAACATAAGCATTATCAACCGCAAGAAGATCACCCTTTCCGGCCCATGACGGTTGGGCAATGCGAACGTCGACAAGTTCAATTGTCGGCACGAATGATGGGCCGCCCACGCGCCTTAGTGAACCAATATGGACTGGAACGCCGAGCTTTGCCGAAACGCGGCGTTCAACCTCCGCGCGGAACATTGACAGGGGCACCATAGCAACAATCGCCGCGACAGTGCCAGTGACGCCAATTGTTAAAGCCGCAATGCGGACACGGCGACGCTTCCGGCTTATTGACGGATCTGGTTTAAGTTGACGTAAAGTCTGTTCGGTAGAAGCGGGAATCTAGGATCCTATCTAATAACGGCTGTTGATGATTTTACTCTAGGCAGATTCGCCCAAACGCTTGTCGCCGCGACGATGGTACGATTCACTCGGCGATGTTTTGCAATACTCTGGATTGTAACCGACGATCGTCGATCACCCGGGAATTGCGTGACGCGTGCATGGTTCGACAAGCGCCGTCGCTCCCCAAAGTCAAACTCCGATTTGAGCGATAAGTTCCATATCACTTCCGGCACAGATGATTGATCGGGGTCTTTATCAGCCTCGCAAGGTTGGCGCAGCCGATCATAACATCCCAGTGCGTGCTGCCATTTTTGAGGAACATTACCCGGCGAGTGGGGTTACATAGTTTGTCATTCACGGCGTCAATTGACCGCTGCGACACCCTTCGAAGGATCAAACTATGGCCTATCAAAGCATCAATCCGGCGACCGGCGAAGAGGGTCAATCGTTTGAAGAATTGACCGACGCACAGCTTGAGGCGGCAATTGCCACAGCAGCGACCTGTTTCGAAAGTTGGCGACAGACTAGCTTCGTGCAACGCGCAGCGATTGTCTCGAAGGCGGCGGCTATTATGCGCGAGCGCAGCGATGATCTTGCACGTCTAATGACGCTTGAAATGGGAAAATTAATCGCGGAGGCGCAGGGCGAGGTCGCTTTGAGCGCCGATATCATCGACTACTATGCAAATCACGCAGAGAAGTTTCTTGCGACCGAGCAACTCACGCCGAGCAGCGGGGCAGCGGAGGTTATCAGTACGCCATTCGGGGTGTTATTCGGCGTGCAGCCTTGGAACTTCCCTTATTATCAACTGACGCGCTTTGCCGCACCGAATATCATGGCTGGTAACGTCGTCATGGTGAAGCACGCCAGCTGCGTGCCGCAATGCGCAGTTGCCTTCGAGCAACTGTGGCGCGAGGCTGGGGCGCCACCAGGACTTTATACCAATCTGTTTATTTCGCACGATCAAGTAAACCAGGTCATCGATGATCCGCGTATCAAGGGCGTGGCGCTGACTGGGAGCGTCGAAGCCGGAAAGCTGGTCGCCACGCGCGCCGGATCGAACCTCAAAAAGTCGACGATGGAACTGGGCGGCAATGATGCCTTCATCGTACTCGAAGACGCTGATCTTGATAAAGCTGTCGAATGGGGCGTTTGGGCCAAGATGAACAATAATGGGCAATGCTGTATTGCCGCCAAACGCTTCGTCATCGTTGAAGCGCTCGCCGACAAATTTATGGCGAAGTTTCATTTTGCGCTCTCTGCACTTACTCCCGGCGATCCGATGAACGCGACGACAACGCTCGGGCCGATGTCGACTGAAGGCGCACTGATAAAGCTGCTTGATCAGGTGAAGCAGGCGGTGGGTGGCGGCGCGAAACTGGTCATGGGAGG
>JANOXQ010000043.1:0-35909 GCA_031418495.1 Sphingomonadales bacterium | reverse complement strand
AAACGGCTCCAACCACCTCTCCAGATCAATCCGCCAATCGTCGCCAATCGCCAGCCTCCATCAGCTGGCTCCACATGAATCACCGATCCAACCAAAAGGGAATCCCTAAAATTACAAATCTGCCAAAGTAGTGCTAAGCTCAGGACTCATTGATTGATCCAGAACATGAAGGTTGCAGCGATGCAGATAGCGGACATGAATGTGTGTGCGCATCGGTCGTAGCGGGTGGCGACGCGCCGCCAATCTTTGAGGCGTCCGAACATAATCTCGATTTTGTGGCGCTGGCGATAGAGGGTCTTGTCGTAGTGATACTGGACCTTGCGGTTTGAACGTGGCGGAATGCATGGGGTGATGCCGCGCTGGATCAATGCGTGGCGGAACCAGTCGCTGTCATAGCCCTTGTCCGCGAGCAACTCCTTGGCATTGGGTAGGCTGGAAAACAGCAGGAATGCGCCATTGTGGTCGCTCATCTGGCCTTCGGTGAGCAACATCATGATCGGTCGCCCCTCGCCATCGCAGACGGCATGGAGCTTGGAGTTCAAGCCGCCTTTTGTGCGCCCGATACGTCGGGGAAGAGCCCCCTTTTTAACAGGCTCGCCGCCGTGCGGTGCGCCTTCAAATGCGTGGCGTCGATCATGATCCGGTCGGGCTCTCCGGCCTTGCCCGCCAGTGCGGCAAAGATCCGGTTGAACACACCCAGGCGGCTCCAGCGGATGAACCGGTTGTAGATGGTCTTGTGCGGACCGTAACTCTTGGGTGCATCGCGCCACATCTGGCCATGCTTGATGACGTAAATGATCGCCGACACAATCCGCCGGTCGTCGACTCTGGGTATCCCGTGCGACAGCGGAAAAAAGGTTCAATCCGGCGCATCTGCGCCTCACTTAGCAAAAATGGAGCATCCATCGGCAGCGCCTCCTCGACACTGCCATTGAATCAACCAATCACGCCTTTTACAAGCATTTAATGGGTCCTGCTGCCTAATGAGTTTATGCCGCTTTACAAGCAAGTTGCCGCGACGATAGGCGGCCCCGACCTTGTTGTTGATGCTATGGGCAAGCGCCATTTCAGCAATCGCACCGTCAAAGTCGGTCTCCTCAGAAACCCAATCACGAAAACTAGACCGGAAGCCGTGGGGGGCTGCGCTTATGCCCGTGCCCCGACAAAAAACGTAGCAGAAATCAATCGGCCCATCCAATTGCTCCAACATATTTACCACGCATAGTATGGTTTACTATAAAACAAAGCAGGACAGTGCGCACTATGAAATGCCATAAATAGCTATATTTAGGTACTTTTGAACAGAATGGGAATGCTTAAAACAAGGAACTGGCGGAGCGGCAGGGATTCGAACCCTGGATGAGCTTTTGACCCATACTCACTTTCCAGGCGAGCGCCTTCGACCACTCGGCCACCGCTCCGCATTGCTCTGGAAGAGGAGCGCCCTATCGCGTGTGGGTGACTTTCGCAAGCGGGCAGACTGTGGCACGGTGCGTGGATGAAGACTTTGCTCATTCCGTTCGTCGCGCTGGCATCGCTTGGTGCCGCACCCGCCCCCAAACCCGCTTTGGCGCCGTCAGAGATTGTCGCGGCGGCCCCCGCCTCTGATTGGATCGCGATTGCGCCTGCGGATATTCTGGTGATGACGCTCGCGAACGGCAAGCAGGCCGTCATTCAACTCATGCCGCCGCCCTTCAGCCAAGGGTGGATCGGCAATATCCGCAAGCTAGCCGCCGCGCACTGGTGGGACGGGCTGAGCATTAACCGGGTGCAGGACAATTATGTCGTGCAATGGGGTGATGCGAGCGAGAAAAAGGCTTTGCCTAAGGGTTTGGTGACGGTGGGGGAGCAGGAATATGCTTTAAGCGTTGATGATTCTGTCGACTTAGGCGTAGCTACATTTTCTGATATCGGTCAAGCGGTTTCCTCTTGGCAAGAGGTTGTAGCGGCGCCCAAAAAAATGGGCCTTAAGCGTGGACGTGATGCTTATAGCACCAAGACTAATTTGATTAAGGGCTGGCCGTTGGGTTCTGATGGTCGGCAAATCTGGCCCATCCACTGCTACGCCATGGTCGGCGTTGGTCGTAACCTATCTCCCGACACAGGATCCGGCGCAGAACTTTATACCGTTATCGGTCACGCCCCGCGCCATCTGGATCGCAACATCGCCGTCGTAGGGCGAGTAATCAGCGGGATCGAAAATCTCTCCAGCCTGCCGCGCGGCATGGGCGCGCTCGGCTTTTATGAAAAGCCAGAAGAGCGAGTGGGCATCACGTCAATCCGGTTGGCGAACGAACTCCCCGACGCTGATCAGCCGCGTTTCGAATATCTCTCGACCGAATCCGAAAGTTTTGCCGCCTATGCGGATGCCCGCGCCAATCGGCGTGATGCGTTCTTTATCAAGCCCGCAGGCGGCGCGGACATCTGCAACATTCCGGTGCCAGTGCGCAAAAAACCTTAGCCAGCAATCTGGCGGAGCGCTTTTTTCATGAGGGCTTCGTCATGATCAATCGCACCAAGCACTGCGACATGATCACCGTCGATCCGGCGCGCGAACAGTAAGACAAATTCTTCGCTGCCTGCCATTTCAACAATGCCCTTCGGCGCAATCTGACGCGCCTTGTCGAGAAGCAAATTGGCCTTGGCCGCTTTTGGCTCCGGTCGGCGTGCTGCACGTTCATTTGTGATGATGGCTTTAAGGCCACCAGAGGTGCGATTAAGTAAGGGGAGGACATCGCCCTTTACCAGGCCGGTGCGCTTCGCATGGCTCAGCACTAAGGCATATTCCGCAAGGCGGGTCTTATCATGATCGATGCCGAAAACGAGCTTAACGATCGGCGTCATCGGCGCGCGTTCCTGAACAGCAATACCGCTATCGGAGAGCAACTCGGAGTAATCTTCGGCGTTGGTTTCGGCCTCAAGCGCGAAATCATAGGCGCGTGACAGTGCCTGATAGAGGGCCACGCGACTGCGCTTGTCGGCATCTACCGCTGATTCAGCGCAAACACGCGCGGCTGCTAGCCAGTCGCCAAGTGACTCGCTGCCATCAGGTGTGAACTCATCTTCCTCTTCGGAATCTTCGCTATCATCGAAACTGCCAAGCACGTCTGCGCGCGGTGTGACGCGTGGTTCTACGTCGCGTGCGCTTGGGCCATCGGCCCAGACAGGCAGAGGTTCACTCTGGCGCGGCAGATTTGCTTGGAGCGCGCGCTCCACTTCATCGGCCAAGCCAGCAGTCAGCGCGGCATCAGCCACTTCTTTCCAATTGATCACGCCGTAGATGAAATCGATCGTGTCATCATCTGACGAAAACGGCATCAGGATACCGCGATACATCGTGTTGTTGCCACGATGATTGACGAATTCTGCTTCAAACCCAATCGGCGCACGGTTGGCAATAATTTGAAGATAATGGTCTGTCAGCCGTGAAAGCAGCGAACGACTTGGGATTTCGCTTGCACTGATCAGTTCGGCCGGCAGATCGCACTCATCGCGGATCGCCGAGCCAAGATAGGTGAGCGTTGGTTGATCAAACCCACCTGTAAAATCGAGTAGAACACTGTTTGCGGCGAAATCATTCAGGTTGTCAGGCTCAAGCTCCTCAACAGAAGGGTAAGCACGGCCACCCAGCAGCGATACCCAATAATTATATGCACGGACGTGCATCCGCCGCTCATCAGTGCCGATCCCGATTGGCGAATCAACGCCCTCATCATTATATGATGACCGCGCAGCCTCTGCCTCGTGATTGAAAACCCCTGTTCCGTCCATGGCAATTGCCCTTACTCAAGCGATATATTCTCTAACATCACTTTGCACCGTACATGGTTGATGAAGTGTTAAGATTTGTGGCGTTCTGATAAATTCTATGGCGCTGCGGTCGTAAATAGCGCGCGGAACCGAGCACATACTTGTTTTGACCAAAGCACCTGTGTAAAGCCCACTCAGCAACACCCATGCCGCCTTAGCTCAGTTGGTAGAGCATCGCATTCGTAATGCGGGGGTCGTAGGTTCGAATCCTATAGGCGGCACCAGATTTTAGCCCTTTTTTAGAATTTTGAGCGCCGATTCTTAAATCGCTCAGAACAAACCGAGTGACTAATATCCTAAATCGTATCTACTATGTAACGGTAACATCAGAATCAGCCTTGGTCATGTTACTCGCGTTCCGACTATATAGAAAATATATGATCATTCCTATTCCCATCCAGATGAAGAACCGAATCTGCGTCCCTACTGGCAAGCTATAAAACAGATAGGCGCAGCCCAAGATCGCTGCTGGCGCAATAACAAAGGCAAACGGTGCGCGGAACGGACGAACCAGATTGGGCTCACGCACGCGCAAGATCATCAATCCAGCAGCCGTTGCTATAAACGCTGCAAGCGTGCCGGCGTTGGCAAGCTCCGCAATTGTCGCGAGTGGTAATATTCCAGCAATCGCAGCGCAGAAGATGCCCGTCATAATCGTTACAGCGACTGGGGAACCAGTTTTTTTGTTGAGCTTTCCAAAGCGTCTGGGGAGCAGACCGTCGCGCGCCATCACGAAGAAAACCCGGCTTTGACCGTACATGAACGCTAAGATGACGGTGGGCAGGGCTACGACCGCAGCCGCACCGATGAACACCGCTGCATTTGGATTACCGAGTTCTTTCAGGATGTAACTCAGCGGTTCTGGGCTTTTGGCAAAGTTTAAGTACGGCGTAGAACCAACAGCGGCCAGTGCCACCAGCATGTAAATCAAGATACAGGCAAACATTGATCCTACGATCCCAATCGACAGATTTCTTCCTGGATCTTTGGTTTCTTCAGCAGCAGTTGAGACCGCATCAAAACCGTAAAATGCAAAAAAGATAACTGCGGCGGCAGACATGATGCCTCGGTTCGCTCCGCTTGCATCAACATGAGCTGAAAATCCATAAGGCGAAAACGGCTGAAAGTTGGCGGCATCAAATGCTGGAAATGCTAGAAATATAAAAAGGGCCAGTGCCGCTAATTTGGCAACGACCAAAAAGCCGTTGATGTTTGCACTTTCCCTTGTGCCAAGCAAAAGCATCCCAGTCACCAGCGCAGTCACTACAATCGCAGGAACGTTCAACAGCCCTCCGTCCGCCGGGCCTGCGGTCAATATCAACGGTAGATCTATACCAAAGCCCGATAGAAACCCTGTTGCATAGCCAGACCAGCCAACCGCAACTGCGGCGCAAACAACCGAATATTCAAGGATTAATGCCCAGCCGACTAACCAAGCCACGGGTTCACCCATCGTTACATAGCTATAGGTATAGGCACTGCCTGATGCCGGGATCAAAGTGGCGAGTTCAGCATATGCAAGTGCCGCGCAGATGCAGATCAGGCCAGCAATCACAAAGGAGAGAATGACTGCTGGGCCGGCGCGCTCTGCGCCAACGCCAACGAGTGTATAAATGCCGGTGCCAACTATGGCGCCGACGCCAAGCAGCACCAAATGCCATGCGGAGAGCGTTGGGTTCATCCGATCAGGCCCGGTTTTGTCTGTCAATTCAGCAATAGTTTTGCGCCGGAAAAACTCTGCCATAACAACTCCCCTGATTAATCCGACGCAGCTTTTGCCGCTATTTATTGCTGCTGCAGAAACGCCAACGATGTCAACGCGACACGATCACGTACCTTAATCTTCAAATAACCGGCTGCAACTGTCAACCGAGCGAGCCTGCCAGCAGCGACGCATTCCCTCCTGCAGCGGTTGTATCAATTGTTAGCGTTCGTTCGTGAAAGTAGCGCTCTGGATCGTCGTTTGAGGATAATAATGGAATGAGGGCTCCAGTGCGCGAGGCAAGATTGATTGCCAATTGGTTGCGTATCCTGCCATCCGCGACAACGCCGTCAATATCGCAATTCAATGCAACGAGGACATCAGCCGCATTTATAACCGAGACGAGTGCTTTTGGCATGTCTGCGGCTGCCAAAATGGCTTTCACAGTGTCTATTGTGTGTTCAATTTCAGGAGTGGCTACTGCGAGTAATGCGCAACCCGAGGCGATTGCAATGAAAATCTGAAGGCGTAGAACCTCAGGATCATCACCACCGCAACATAGTAGCACCCCACGCGGAACAAGCTGTAAGCTGTTTTCTTCCCCAGTTGGGCCCGGCAGGGAAGATGAAATTTGTAATGCGACCAGCGCTTCTGGGGCAAATACGTTACCAGCAATTGCTTGTGAGATCGACAATCGATCAGCCTTAGCCCATATTTTTTGAGCCTTGCGCGCACTTGCGATTAGTGACGACAAATTTTGTGCCGCTTCAGCTGTCGCTTTCTCCGAAGCTATCGGCGGGATTGATTTCGCATTGATGTGGCTTGCAACTGCGCTTGCCCCAGTTTGCGATAAGCGCCGCAGATAATGCGGACCGCCTGCTTTTGGCCCAGTGCCTGATAGGCCTTCACCACCAAAGGGCTGAACGCCTACAACCGCGCCAATTTGGTTGCGATTAACATATATATTCCCGACTTTCGCCTGCTCAACGATAGCCTTTATCCGCGCATCTATCCGAGAGTGTACGCCAAGCGTCAGTCCATAACCAAGCGCATTGATCTGATCCACTACGTCGTGAATTTCGCCTGCTGCAAATCGAACAACGTGAAGGACGGGGCCAAATATTTCTTGAGAGACTTCGCCAATGCTCTCAACAGCGAGAGCAATTGGTTGAATGAAATGACCGCGTAGCAAGTCCGGATTGCTTGGTGCTTCGCCAATAACACGAAATTTCTCGCGGGCAGCCGCGACATAAGTTGCGATTCTGCGCTGCGCATCCTTATCAATAATCGGGCCAACGTCAGTTACCAGCACAGCCGGATTGCCCAGTTCTAACAAGGCGATAGCACCGGCTAACATCTGATCAAAATCATCAGCAATATCTTCCTGAATACAAGCCAGGCGACATGCGGAGCAGCGCTGACCAGCACTTTGGAATGCCGACGCTACAACGTCACCAACCGCCTGTTCGAGTAGAGCGGTTGAATCGATGATCATTGCATTTATGCCGCCGGTTTCGGCGATCAAAACACTATCTGCCTTTCCAACATTTGCGCGCGCGCTTGCGATACGCTTCGCAGTTACAGTTGATCCAGTGAAGCAAACGGCATCAACGCTGCTGTTACCAACAAGTGCCGCGCCTATATCCCCGCCACCGATCACAAGATGTAAAGCGTCAATGGGAACGCCCGCCTCATGAAGTAGTTTAACGGCTGCATGTGCAATCAGTGGTGTTTGCACGGCAGGCTTTGCAACCACTGTATTCCCAGCAGCCAGTGCCGCTGCGACTTGACCAAGGAAAATTGCCAGCGGGAAATTCCACGGCGAGATGCACGCAACCACGCCAAGCGGCAAACGCTTTTCCATTCGAGGTGTGACGGCTTGCCCCGCATAATAGCGACAAAAATCAACCGCCTCACGGATTTCGGCGACCGCATCAGGAAGCGTTTTTCCGGCTTCGGCAACACATAGCGCCATGAAATCTGGCATTCGTTCTTCAAGCAAAGTTGCCGCCCTCAAAAGACAATCAGCGCGCAGCCGAGGGGTATTGTCTGTATGCCAGCGTGACTGTTGTGCGGCGGCAACAGCATTCTCAATATCGGCGCCTATCGCAGTAACGGCATGGCCAACTTTATTGCTACTGTCTGCTGGGCTATGCACTAGCATAACCTCTGAACCCGCTGTGGCCCCATTCGCCAATGTCGTCGCGACATAATGCGGCTTGCGCACGATGTTGGCCTCTGCATTCTTTGCGGTTGATGATTGTGTAAGATCAACCCCTAGCGCGCATTGCCGTTCACCGCCGAACATATCACGTGGCGCTGGAATCGCTGGATGCGTGCTGAAGCGGTGTTCTTGCGCAATAGCGATTGGGTCGCGCACGATCTCATCAACCTCAATCTCTGGGTTCATCAGTTGATTGACGAATGAGCTATTGGCACCGTTTTCGAGCAGCCTACGCACAAGATAAGGTAGCAATTCCTTATGACTGCCAACCGGCGCATAAACACGGCTGCGAATTCCCGTTTCGCGAATAATTTCATTGTGTAGCGCTTCGCCCATACCGTGCAGTCGCTGAAACTCTAGCCGGTTACTGCCGTTAGCCATTTCGATAATGGCCGAGGCGGTATGCGCATTGTGCGTAGCGAACTGCGGGAAAATCAGTGGGCCAGCATTTAGCAACTGCGCAGCACAAGCTAAATAACTGATATCAGTGTTTTCTTTGCGCGTGAACACAGGATAGCTATTGAGACCAAGCTCCTGAGCCCGCTTGATCTCAGCATCCCAATACGCACCCTTGACCAGCCGAACTGCAATTTGGCGATTGGCTGCTTTGGCTGCATCAACGATAATCTCAACCGTGGCAGTTGCGCGACGTTGATAGGCTTGAACGACAATACCAAGTCCGTCCCAGTTGGCAAGTTTTGGTTCGTTAAGCAGTGCTGTAAAAATATGCAAAGATAGCTCAAGTCGGTCGGCTTCTTCTGCGTCCAACGTTAGCCCAACCCCTGCCTGCTTGGCGATCAAAGCCAATGTAGTGACCTTGTCAATGAGCGCAGGAACACAGGTCATACGCTTGGCATATTCATATCTCGGATGCAGTGCCGATAGTTTGACCGACAGTCCGTGGGCTGTTGCCACGGTTGCATTATCGCCAACAAAACCCGCCAAATATTGGACTGCGCCAACATAGGCATCATAATAACGCTGAGCATCGGCGTCAGTAGACGCAGCCTCACCAAGCATATCAAATGAGTGAAGCGCACCTTTCTGATCAGCACTTTCTGCCCGCTGAACTGCGTCAGCGATGGATTTCCCCAATACGAAATGCCCCGCCATGATCCCCATGCCGCGAACTACAGCTGCATATAGCACCCGGTCACCCAGCTTTGCCGCCAATTTCGCCGCCGCATTGCCGCCAGTCGCGGCGATCCATGCAGCCGAAAAACGCAAACCAGTTGTTGCGGCGTTGATCAATGCGGCCGGGCTTGAGCCTGCATGGATATTCCACTCGCCTGCGCTGAGCTTATCCCGCATCAATTCTTGTGCTGTTGCGAAATCTGGCGTTCTGATCAACGCCTCTGACAAGCGCATCAAAATGATGCCCTCATTGGTTGATAGACCGTATTCCTGTAGGAACGCATCAATCATGCCAGTACGGTGCGTTGCCTCACGCACTTTACTGACCCATTTAGCAGCGCGCTCACTAATCTGAGTGCGCTGTGCCGCATTCAGATGCGTTGCCAACGCTAATGACGTTATTAGAGGTGTTTCATCGGCAGTATAAAGAGCGCTCAACCGTGCAACGTCAGATTGAGACAGGTTTGAAGAGAATGGTACATTTTGATGTGGCATCGTGCATTTATAAGCAGAAAGATAAAAAGGATATTGCTTTTTTGACGTTCATTATATTGCTGAACTTGAAACAAAAAACGGCGCAGGTCTATCTGGTTTATGCCCTAGTTAGGCTCGCAAATTAACCGGTCATAGAAGGCGTTAAAAATGCGACGATATTAGAAATTGATAACTTAATTCACGTCTAACTAGATCGCAGGGTAGCCGATCATGATCGAGAGGGCCCAATCATCGACAGTCATCGCTTGAGGTTCGACGAACGGCATTGCAGCTTTGTTCGGCCGTGTTAGCAAACAGATTAATAATATTTAATCTGGAGGACGTCAGATGCTTGAATTGAATGCGGTCAGCCACGTGTATGCAAATGGTACGCGGGCGCTTGATAATGTTACGCTTTCGATACCGCGCGGGATGTACGGCTTGCTTGGCCCAAACGGTGCTGGAAAATCGACGCTGATGCGGACAATCGCAACGCTCCAGACGCCAACCCAAGGATCGATTACCTTCGGCGCAGTCGATGTGCTGTCGGATCCTGATACACTTCGTAAGACGCTTGGCTATCTCCCGCAGGATTTTGGCGTATATCCGCGCGTTTCAGCCTATGACATGCTTGATCAGATGGCGGTGCTTAAGGGTGTTGCTGGTAAGGGCGATCGCAAGGCCGTTGTTGAAACGCTGCTCAATCAAACCAATTTATGGGCTGTGCGTAACAAAGCAATCGCTGGATTTTCCGGTGGTATGCGGCAGCGCTTTGGCATTGCCCAAGCGCTGATCGGCAACCCCGAACTTATTATTGTTGATGAACCGACGGCAGGTCTTGACCCGGAAGAACGCAACCGCTTCCTTAACCTGCTAGCAGGGATTGGTGAGAATGTGGTCGTTATCCTTTCAACGCATATCGTTGATGATGTCGCAGATTTATGTCCGCGCATGGCTGTTTTGGCAGGCGGTAAGGTGCAGTTGG
The DNA here is from genome assembly GCA_031418495.1 of Sphingomonadales bacterium. Classification (GTDB taxonomy): domain Bacteria; phylum Pseudomonadota; class Alphaproteobacteria; order Sphingomonadales; family Sphingomonadaceae; genus Aquisediminimonas. The sequence continues at coordinate 25,580 of JANOXQ010000043.1, read as the reverse complement.
AAGGCGCGCCGCTTGAACTTATTGCCAATACGCGAGGCCGCGTGTGGAAAAAAACAATCGACCGCGATGCATTGGAAGCACATCAGACAGATTTTACGGTGATCTCAACACGCCTGTTCGCGGGCCGCACCATTATCCACATCATGTCAGATACGCAGCCCCAAGGTTTCGAGCCTGTCGAGGCTGGGCTGGAAGATGTGTATTTCACAACCCTTGCCGATACACGCCGCACTCTCGCGAACGCAGCATAAAGGAGTAACGAATCATGCTGTTTGGCATCGCAGGCTTTGAGCTCCGTTATCAGCTTAAAAACCCGGTTTTCTGGGTTTCTATTGGCATTTTTTTTCTCCTTGGCTTCGGCCTGACCGCAAGCGAAAATGTGAGCATCGGTACGCCAGGCTCGGTGCAGGAAAATTCACCCTATGCGATTGCATTGGCTATGGCCCTTTTGTCGCTTTTCTATCTATTCGTAATTACTTCGTTTGTTGCCAATGCCATGGTGCGTGATGATACGACCGGTTACGGCCCAATTATCAGATCTACATCGGTTTCGAAAACTGACTTTGTGTTGGGACGTTTCCTTGGTGGATTGCTCATCGCGCTGATTGGTTATCTCGCCGTGCCGCTTGGCATGGGGCTTGGTGTGATGATGCCTTGGGTTGACCCTGAAACGGTCGGGCCTGGCGGGTTAATGGGCTATGCTTGGCACTATGTCATTCTTGCGGTGCCCAACATATTTCTTGCCAGCGCATTCCTGTTTGCGCTTGCAACATCACTGCGATCAATGATGGCGACCTATATTGGGGTTGTAATATTCGTTCTTGGCTATTTGATTACGACCAGTATTTTGGGGCCGAGACCAGAATATCAAGATGCGCTTGCGAAGTTTGAGCCGCTTGGCACAGGGGCATTGTTCGAAGCTGCACGTTATTGGACAGCCGCAGATATGAACAGCAATCTAGTTCCGCTTTCGGGCAACATGCTTTTCAATCGTATTCTTGCCTGTGTTGCAGCGATTTGCATGATTGCGATAACAACTTGGCGCTTTTCAATGGCAGAACCTGCGCCATCCAAGCGCAGGCTTAGGAAACTTGCAAAGGATGAAGTTGTCGAGGCTAAAGCAGCGGCGATTGCCCCGTTGCTTAACGGCGGAACTGTCAAGCCCCAACATGATGGCGCTTCGTCATTGGCCCAATTTTTTGTTCGATTACGTACGGAGGTCATGCAGGTTTTAAAGAGTCCCGGCCTGATTGTGTTGACTGGGCTTGCCATGATCCAGACGGGCCTCATTCTTTTCTTTTCCGAGAATATGTACGGCACATCATCCTATCCACTCACCGCAAATATCATCGATAATGTGCGCGACGGATTCCAGCTTTTTCTCCTAATCGTTGCAATCTTTTATGGTGGGGAGCTTGTTTGGCGTGAACGAGATCGCAAGCTCAATGAAATTATCGATTCCACGCCCGTGGCAAGTTGGATCATGGTGCTGCCAAAGATCATTGCGATCTTTCTAGTTCTCCTCATCATGAATTTAGGGGGCATGGTTACGGGTGTTTTGTTCCAATTGATCAAAGGGGCTGAGCAACTTGGAATTGACCAGTATATGGCTTGGTTCATCATCCCGACGTCTATAGACGCAGCGCTCATCGCGATCCTCGCGGTATTCGTTCAGGTGGTTAGCCCGAATAAATATATCGGCTGGGGCCTGATGATGGTCTGGTTTGTTGGCACCATTTTCCTGAGAAATATGGGCTATCAGAATTTGCTTTATCGCTATGCTGTAGGGCCACAGGAGCCCCTTAGCGATATGAACGGGTCGGGTGGATTCTGGATTGGGGCAGGTTGGGCGCGGCTCTACTGGACGTGCTTTGCGATTTTTCTGATGGTCATCGCCCACACACTCTGGCCACGCGGAACTGATGTAGCACTAAAACCACGACTTAAGAGGATGCGGCACAATCTTGCTGGCGGGCCAATGATATTGGGTGGGGCTGCAATTGCGGGCATGGTCGCGAGCGGCATGTTCATTAATAACAATATCAAAGTGTTGAACCTTTATCGCACCTCGGATGAAGCTGAAAAATGGCAGGCCGATTATGAGAAACGCTATCTGAAATATGAAAATCTGCCGCGTCCAGCGGTGACCTTTGCCAAATTTGTGGCCGAGGTATTCCCACAGGAAAGACGCCTTGATGTGACTGGCACATATACCTTGCGTAATGATACTGCATCACCAATTTCAGAAGTGCATATTCGTCAGGGCGCGCTTGAAACAGATTTCAGATCACTTGAACTCAAAGGCGCTACACTCGCGCGCTTCGACAAGGAGTTTGGCTATCGCGTGTATCGTTTTACGCAGCCACTTCAGCCCGGCGCGACGACCGCACTCAATTTTCAAACGCGCATTTTGCGGGCTGGCTTCCGCAACGGCGCGCCCGCCACTGACGTGGTTGAAAACGGCACGTTTGTAAATAACTTCGATTTTGCACCTATCATCGGTATGAGCCGGGCCGGAAGCCTTCAAGATCGCACGAAAAGGCGACGTCAGGGGCTGTCTCCAGAATTGCGCCCGGCCAGGCTTGAAGACACCAAGGCGCAAGGCAAAAACTATATTGGTGCTGATTGGTTGCAATCGGACATTAGCGTAACGACCGATGCTGATCAGACCCCGATTGCGCCGGGCAAGCGCGTATCCGATACCACGGCCAATGGGAGGCGCACCGCGCGGTTTGTGAGTACGGCCCCAATCCTCAATTTCTTTGCAATTCAGTCGGCAAGTTATGCACTTGCTGAAAAGGATCATAAGGGCGTTAAGCTGTCGGTCTATTATCACGCGCCGCACAAATGGAACGTGCCAATAATGTTGAAGGCGCTTGGAACCTCGCTTGATTATTACAATGCCAATTTTGGGCCATATCAATTTGACTATGCTAGGATCATTGAGTTTCCGGGTTACCAAAGTTTCGCTCAGGCATTTGCAGGCTCAATGCCCTATTCAGAAAGCATTGGCTTTGCTGCAAACGTAACTGATCCAGAGGTGATTGACTATGTGTCTTATGTTACAGCACATGAGCTTGCCCACCAATATTGGGCACATCAAGTGGTCGGTGCAGACATGCAGGGCGGAACCCTTACCTCTGAAACGCTTGCGCAATATTCGGCGCTGATGGTGATGAAAAAGCTGTACGGGCGCGACAAGCTGCGCCGCTTCCTGAAATATGAACTCGATCAGTATCTTGGCGGTCGCAAGGGCGAAGTGGTTGAAGAACTGCCGATGATCCGGGTCGAAAATCAGGGTTACATTCATTACCGAAAAGGCTCGCTAGTAATGTATCTGCTCCAAGAGCGATTGGGTGAGGCTGCAGTGAATCGCGCTCTGGCACGGTTCGTTGAGCGCTTCAAATTCAAGGGTGCGCCCTATCACCGCTCGGTTGATTTGATTGCTGAGTTTCGCAAGGAAGCAATAACGGCTGAGCAGCAGGCGCTGATCAGTGACTTGTTCGAACGAATCACGGTCTATGATCTCAAAGCGAGTGAAGCGAAGGTCAGCAAGGCTGCCGACGGCCAATGGTTGACCACGCTTACCGTTGTAACAAAGAAATTTTACGCTGACGGTAAGGGTATCGAAAAGGACACGCCACTCTCAGAACCCATTGAGATTGGCCTGTTCAATGCGCGTCCCGGTATTGGTGCCTTTTCGGCAAAGGACGTAATTGTGATTGCACGACAACCAATTAAGGGTGGCCGACAGACGATAACGATGAAGTCAAAAGCCAAGCCAGCCTTCGCCGGAATTGATCCTTATAATTTCTATATCGACCGTGATTCAGACGACAATCTTGTTGCGGTGAGCGAATAATCGTCGCCTCACAGCTTCACCCCACTGCTGCCCTCACGACATCATCGGCCAATCGTCCGCTGAGTTCGGCGACGTGATCATAGTGTGCGGTGAAGCTGGCGAGGCCTTGGCTTAGCGAGCGGAGTTCGGCGTCAAGTCCGGCAAGGCCCGCTTCAGGGATGGTTGCCTCAACTCTGTCCCAGCGTGGCCAATCGGGGTGGCTACCGATCCCAAGTATCTGGCCGCGTCTGCTCGATATGACCGAGCTTGCCTTTGATGTCGCGCCGTTCGGCGTATCGATGGCGAGGTGGCATATGGGTTCGAGCAGATAGGACGTGCAGTGGGTCAGCGCCTCAGCCATTGCGGTTCGCCCGGCAATGCGGAACGCAAGTTCGGAGCTGTCGACGCTGTGAAACGAACCATCGACCAGCGTGACCGCGACATCAACGACTGGAAAGCCAAGTGGCCCTTTCGTCATCGCGTCGCGCACGCCCTGTTCGACTGCGGGTATCCACTGTTTGGGAATTGAGCCGCCCGTGATGCGGTCATCAAATTGAAATCCCTCTCCGCGCGGGAGCGGGCGCAGTTCGATCACAACATCGCCGTACTGGCCGTGCCCGCCCGACTGTTTTTTGTGCCGACCGCGCTGGGTGACACTGCCCCGGATTGATTCCTTGTGCGCGATGCGCGGCGTGCTGACGTCAACTTCAACGCCGTATCGCCGTTTGAGTTTGGCTATCGTCACGCTAAGATGCTCATCATTGATCCCGCGAAGTAGTGTTGCGTGGCTCAGTTCATCATGTCCCCAATCGAGTGCTGGGTCTTCCTCAACCAGCTTGTGGAGCGCAGTGGACAGCCGGACATCATCCTTGCGATCACGCGTGGAAATCGTGATCGCGGCGTTGCGCGGGGGCAGGGTGATCAGGTCGGCGGACATATCATTATGCGCTTGCCGCCCGAGGAGCATTCCAGGCTTGGCATTATCGGCCTTGGCGATTGCGATAATATCGCCGCCTTGGGCATGGCTAAGTTTGGTTGTCTTATCGCCCTGCATTGAGAATAGCGCACCCGCGCGGACGGTCTCACCGCTTCCCGCTATCAGTTCGCTGCCCTCATCAAGCCCGTCACCAAGCACACGGGCAAGCGCGAGCCGCCCGACAGCACCTCCATTGGCAATCTTGAAAATGCGGGCACTGGCACCGTTGAGGCCTATCCGCTGCGCGGTCTCACGCGGCGTCGGCGCTTCATGACGCAGCATCTTGAGCAAGCGGCGGATGCCGAAGCCGTTGAGTGCCGAGCCAAACATCACCGGTACAACCAGACTAGCCCGCGTCTCGTTCACGAGATCGGCAAAGACGGTCTGAAGATCAGGGACTTCATCGGACAACAATTGCTCAAGCAACACATCGTCGTGATCGGCAAGCGTTTCGAGCATATGGAAGCGCTCACTCGCCTCACGTTCTGCAAGATCAGCAGGAATTGCGATTGGCTCCGAAGGCTTGCCAGGTACATAATGAAACGCGCGTTCAAGTGCCAAATCAACAAAGCCCGTAATCGCGCCGCCTTCACGGATCGGGATTTGCCGTGCGATTAAGGGCGCGGTGCTCAGCGGCTGGAGCGCCTCAAGCAAATCGCGGATGCGGCCCTTTGCGGCGTCGATCTTATTGACGAAAATCGCATGCGGCAGGCCAATCGCCTCAATCTGGCGCAGGATCGGTTCAACAAGCGCGGCGCGCGCGGGGTCAGGATCAACCACAACCACCGCCATGTCGGCTTGCGTAAGTGCAGCTTGTGCATCGGCGGCAAAGCTGACTGAACCCGGCGCATCAAGTAACGCAAAGCTATCGCCGAGATAATCAAAGCGCATCAGGTTAAGCTCGGTTGATCCGCGCCGTGCCCGCGCCTCCGGGCTGGCATCGCCGACGCTGGTGCCTGCCTCGACCGTGCCCTGACGTGAAATAGCGCCACTCGCATAGAGCAGCGCTTCGGCGAGACTGGTTTTTCCGGCGCCTGCTGGCCCCGCTAGCGCAATGGCCCTGATGCCGTTGAGTGTGCTTACCATCATCCGTGCCTCCTTCTTCACCAAGAGGGGCGCGCATTTGGCGACAGGCGCACAAGCGCGCTTAGGACAGTAAGGGTCTGCCTTTTTTACGTGAGTCGCAAGGGGGAATTTTGACTGCGATTTGGATTAGTATCCCGCCTCGCTCGGAGATATTTGCGGGCATCCGGCAATGATTTTGCCGACTTTGGCTGTGACTGAGACTTTCACACCTCGCTTGGTTAACATATAATCGAGACACTCCAAAATGGCTTTCAGCTTCATTCGGGGCGCTGTTGGTATGTGAGCGCGGATTAGAGTGCTCGGCTGCTTCTGGAAGCTTCGATTAAAAAGCCGATCATGGTGCGCGCATATGTTCCTTAAATCGACTAAACATTTTACCCAATCTGTGAAAACATCGTCACTTTGTACACCAAACTGCACCGCAATAGTGGTTCGGATCGAGCCTTCTAAGCATTGATATGTATTCGATGTTTCGCCAAATGTCAGAAATTCTTTCATCGTCCAGATTGGGGGAATCATGGGTTCATTATAAGTGTTCATGTAATGAACTGCCCGTCTGTCTTTTGATTTCATGTAAATGCTACTAAATCTCTGAAGTGCCTCACGATGTGCGGCCTCATTCTTGAAGGCCCTTCTATCAACATATGGATGGCTACCATATTGGATGCTCAATGCCTCGGAAATTGCGTTGCGAAACAATAGTTCAAATTGCCCTACCGCTGAAAAGCATGCATCCCTTAGCTTCATATCGCACTCATAAAGGCTTATGATATCGCGATAAGTGGTGCCGGGGATGAATGGTTTGCCGGGGCTACTTGTCTGCCGTCGGCTAAGAAAATAGATGCGAAGTCGTTCATAGCCGATTATTTCGATCTCTTTGGCAGCGTTTTTTGGGTGTCGAATCAACAAGCCCTTGCCGCGAAGATGCGTAATCCGCGCGGTTGGGGTAGCATGTAGTTTGTTATATGGTATTAGTGGCATCAGGGCAGAAACGCCGTTGAAAACAAGAAGGGCTGCCCTTTTGCACTCCTCAATGAGGTCGTGTGGCAGCCCATGACTATTTTTTAATAGGGCTAAATTGTTATCATTGCAAGCGAATTGTTGAGTAGAAGAACAGTGGAAATCTTTACCCCTTCGCTGACAGCCGCAGCAGCCGTCCGTTATCGCCGTCCTCTAGTAGCCAGATCGCGCCGTCGGGGCCTTGTTCGACTTCGCGGACGCGCATGTTCATCTCCCATGCGTCGGCTTTGGCCGCGTTTTCGCCGTTCAAGTCAACGCGGATGAGGGATTCGCCGCTGAGCGCGCCGATGAAGGCGTCGCCCTTCCATAGCGGAAACATGCTGCCTGAATAGATCATCAGGCTGCCCGGCGAAATGCTTGGGTTCCACCATGCCTTGGGTGCGGCGAAACCATCGGCGGGCGAGTGATCGGGAATGTCGCGCCCGTCATAATGGCTGCCGTTTGAAACGGTGGGATAGCCATAATTGGCGGCGCGCTTGACGAGGTTTAGTTCATCGCCGCCCGCCGGCCCCATCTCGCTGTCCCAAAGTGTCCCATCGGGCGCGAAGGCGAGGCCAAGCGGATTGCGGTGGCCGAGCGACCAGATTTGCGCGGTGATGCCGCCTTTGCTGTAAAACGGATTGTCGTCGGGGATGCTGCCATCATCTTTGAGGCGGACGACCTTGCCGAGGTTGCCGCTCATATCCTGTGCGGGGTCGAATTTCTGTCGCTCACCGCTTGAGATATAGAGCATCCCGTCTGGGCCAAAGGCAATGCGGTGGCCGAAATGGCCGCGCCCGGAGACTTTGGGTGCCTGCCGCCAGATGATATTGAGTCCTTCGATCTTTGCACTGCCGCCTTCTTCAACTAATTTCGCACGGCCAACGACCGCACCAAGCCCGCCGCGTTCGCCCTCGATCCAACTCAGATAGATCATCCTATTGGTCGCAAATTGTGGATGGAGGGCGACATCGCCAAACCCGCCTTGCCCTCCATATGCGGGCTTGGGGATACCAGAGACCATCATCTTGGCTGGCCCTTTGCCGTTCCATAGCACGAGCGCACCGGCTTTTTCGCTTATCAGTGCGCGGCCATCGGGCAGGAAGGCCATCGCCCACGGCTCATTAAAGCGCGCGATTTCTGTTACGGTGAAAGGTGTATTCCCACTAACCTTGCGCGCGTCGCTGCTACCGCAGCCAGTCAATGGAAGTGTAAGCAGAAGGAGTGGAAATGTGAAGCGCACGGAGATGACCTTTCAAAGGGTGAGCATACTTTATAGCTACAAAACAACCCTTAACCAACCCGCCATTCTAGCGAAGATTGTCGCTATTTTCCCGACGCAATTGATTTGATCTTGATGCTAATCTTTTCTTTGATCGGCTTTGCAAGCACGACAAGCCCGTTGATCAGCAATGCTGGTAAACTAAGGAGTTGAAAATAGGTCGTATCTTTAAGCACAAAAGCCGCGAACATCATAACTGCAATTGACGGCGTGAAGACGAAGAGCATGAAAGCAAAAATTCTGAGGACTACGAACAATTTCATATCAGTTATTTTCCTAGGCAATACGGTTCTGTTGCCAATACTGCCTCAGTCGCGAAGCAGTATAGAGCGAGATTATTTTATGCGGTGGACATTGACCAAAAGGCTGTTGACCATAGAGGGGCGGTCATCACAGCAGGGGTGCCAAGGCAAATCCGAGCTCAATTATCTACAGGATTTGAAACCAATCTCAACAGCATTTTTATCAGTGTTACGCCTCTACGCTGGATTGGCCTATTGCAGCTATGGCCCAACAGCCAAACAGCCCTGTCCGCTGGCTTTTACCAATGCGCAAACGCGTTCTGCCGCTGCTTTCCCCGCAATCGGCCCAGCCTGAAGGCGCATGACGCTACCTGCTTTGACATAGTAGGGCTGCAAATTGTCGAGGGCTGCGATACGGTTTTGGAGTTTTCCCCATAGTACCTTGGCATTGCCCTGATCACCAAAGGCACCAAGCTGTACGCGCCAAGCGGGGCCAGAAGCGGCAACGGGGGCAGGGCTTGCCGGTTTAGGTGCTGCTTTGACGGCTGGCTTTGGTTTCATCATGGCTGCTTTTTCAACCGCTGCAACCTCAGCTGGTTTTTCAGTTTCGGGTGAAGAAGCGGGAATTTCCTCAACGCGAATTGGCGGCTCTGGGGTGCGAGGTGTACGCTTTACCAATTGTGTCGGGGGACTGGCATCTGCAAATTGAGGGCGCTGCGCTTCGGCCTCAAGGGTGCGGGCCATTGCAAGCCCTTTCTGGCGTTGATCAAGCGGGATAAATTGATCCATCTGCGCAAGGCTGGCCGAGGCCTGGTTAAGCCCATTGGCCGAGGCCCGCGTCATCAACGCATAGGCACGCACCCAATCCTTCTTGGCAAGATCGCCATTGAAGAGTGCAGTTGCCAGTACATATTGCGCACGCGGTTCGCCGCGACCAGCAGATTTTTCGATATAAGGCATCGCTTTAGGGCGATCGCCATTTTGAAACAGGATTAGTCCGAGATTATCTTCGGCTTGAAAATGGCCTTGATCAGCGGCCTTACGATACCACCCCTCAGCAAGTTTGAAATCAACTGGAACACCGCGACCAAGTTTATAGGCTTGACCAAGGTTAAACTGTGCGTCGGGATCACCGTTAATCGCAAGTGGCCGCCATTCTTTGATCGCGATTGGATAATCACCTCGGCTCCACGCATCAACCCCAGCCTTAACATCGGCATGTGCAGCAGTGCCAATCATAGCAAGCGCAATCGTCAATCCAGATGCCAACAATTTCAAACGCATGATACTTCCTCGCAGTGAATTATGAAGACTGAATTAACCATGAAAGGCTTAATATACGGTTAGCGCAGTCTGTTCGACAATATCTCATAAAACGCATTTATCATGGCAAGTCATTAACCAGATTTTAGCCATCCGTGTGTCATTCATGTCAAATCAAACTGCAAGATCAAGGATATTTATGCGCGTTTTAGCGATGGCATCGCAAAAAGGGGGATCGGGTAAGACGACTTTGTCTGGCCACCTTGCGGTTCAAGCACAACTGGCGGGTGCAGGCCCGGTAGTCCTTATTGATATCGATCCACAAGGATCACTCGCCGATTGGTGGAATGAACGTGAATCTGAATTGCCTGCCTTTGCGCAGACAACGGTTGCACGGCTTGCCTCCGATCTGGAGACGCTACGGCAGCAGGGTTTCAAGCTCGCGGTGATTGATACGCCTCCTGCCATTACCATGGCGATCCAAAGCGTCATTGCGGTTGCAGAATTGATCGTCATTCCAACGCGACCAAGCCCGCATGATCTTCGTGCGGTCGGCGCAACGGTTGACTTGTGCGAACGCGCCGGCAAGCCTTTGCTGTTCGTCGTCAACGGCGCAACACCGAAAGCGAAAATTACTTATGAAGCCGCAGTTGCGCTTTCGCAGCATGGCACGGTTGCTCCGGTCACGCTTCATCATCGCACTGATTATGCCGCGTCAATGATTGATGGCCGCACCGTGATGGAAGTTGATCCAAAAGGCCGTTCAGCCCAAGAAGTGATGGAGCTTTGGAGCTATATTGCAGACCGGCTTGAAAAGAATTTCCGCCGAACTGTATTCGCTGTGCCAGGTGCGCAGCCGACCCAGCTCCAAAACCGTGCCGTTGCAGGCGGAGGCTTCGGCCGTCGCGGCGTTGGCCAGTGATGGGAGGAGACACCATGTCCGAACCCAAACCGTTCGCTTCGCTTTCGCCAAGCCTGCTCGCCCGCAAAGGTGCAGCAAAGCCAGCAATGCGTCCACAGAGTTTCCGCTTCAACAATGATGGCGCGGGTCTGGCAGTTGCAAATGCCTCACTTGATGATCTTGGCTGGGATGACATGGGCGACGATGCACCAGCACCTGCTCCCCCACAGCCAGTAGCGCTACACAATGCACCAGTTGCAACGCTCGTTATTCCACCGCGCGTAGTGGTTCAGCAAGAAGAGCTTGCTCAGCGCTTTGAAGTGCCAGCGCCTGTGGCGGCAGTAAGTGTGCGGCCGGTTATGATGCAGCCAGTTGCGGCACCAGCCGTTTTCTCACCAAGCGCTCCGATTGCGCGCGCGGCTCCCGGGGCCAAGCCAAAGGCGGCATTTACGCTTCGGCTCGATCCTGAACGGCATTTGCGGCTTCGCTTGGTCTGCGCCGTGAACCACCGTTCTGCGCAGCAGATTGTTACGCAAGCGCTTGATGAATTTCTCGCTCGCCAACCTGAAAATAGTCGTCTGACTGCGCAGGGCTAAGCCTGAGCACCTATTCAACTGGAGAGACAGAATGATTATCGCCAAATTTGCCAAACTAGCCGCATCAACGCTTGCCGTCGGTGCAACAATGACTGGTTGTGGCCCAACATCGCAGCAGGCAAGGCCAGTTGCGGTTTCGGATCAGGCGATCGTCATGAAAAAAGCCGAAGCCTATGCTGCTGAAGCGTCAACAATTCTTGCAGATGCTAAAAGCAATAAATCAAAAGCAGTTGACCGTGCCGAGCGTGCGGTTGCGCTCATGCCAGCAAACGCATCATATCGTAGCCTACTTGGCAAGGCATATGTGATGGCGGGACGTTTCACATCGGCTGAAACCACTTTCAACGATGCGCTCATGCTTGAACCCAACAATAGCAAATTTGCACTTAATCTTGCACTTATGAAGATTGCGCGCGGCGATAGTGGCGGTGCGCTTAGCCTGCTTGAAGAACATCGCAGCTCAATTCCACTAGCTGACTATGGCTTGGCGCTTGCACTTAGCGGTGATGTCGTTGGGGCGATTACGACGCTTGAGGAAGCGGCACGCGCGCCTGATGCTAATGCGAAAAGTCGGCAGAATCTTGGCCTTGCGTATGCACTTGCTGGTCGCTGGATTGAAGCACGTGTTGTTGCTTCACAGGACCTTTCACCCGATCTTGTTGATACGCGCATGGGTGAGTGGGCACTGATGGCTTCCCCAAGAGCTGCTTGGGATCAGGTCGCAGGATTGCTGCGTGTCAAACCAGTCGCGGATACCGGCCAGCCAGCCCAACTTGCGCTTGTGATATCCAATATTCAGGCGCTGGCTGCTGCCCCGGCCAAAAATAGTGCGACAGTCACTGCAAGCGTCGTACCGGATGTGGATGCAGTTGCAGCAGCAGAAACCCCGCAGCCCGTTTTTGAAACACCGGCTGTTGTGGCCAAGGTGCCAGACCCAGTTTATGTGGCACCTACAGCTGCCAGTAAGGTGTCGATCATGCTTGATGATCCAAAGCCGGTTGCTAGCCAAGCCGTTGTTCCGGCTGTTGCGTTTGCGCCTGCTGTTCAACGCGGCGTGCGGAGCGGTCAGTTTGTGGTACAGCTCGGTGCCTATGCAAAGATGTCCTTCGCTGAAACAGCTTGGGAAAGTGCCGCTAACAAAGTTGGTGAACTGCGCAATTATGATCCGGCTAGCGCTCGCGTGAAGGTCAAAGGCAATGCGTATCACCGCCTTTCTGTGTCAGGTTTTGTGACCCGTGAGGCTGCAAGCCAAGTTTGCACTGAAGTCAAAAAATCGGGCGGGCAATGCTTCGTTCGCTCGATTTCAGGTGACGCACCAATGCAGTTCGTCTCACGCGGCGGCAGCACCCGGATAACGGCGCGCCGTTAGGACAATATCCGCCCGCCTTTGATTGTGTGGCGGACTTTGCCTTGCGTTGGCATTTTATCGAACGGCGTATTATCGGCGGCAGCAGCAAAGCGCGCGCCGTTAATCTGCCACGGCTGCTCTGCATCGAAGACGACCAGATCAGCGGCAGCGCCGGCTTTTAACGATCCGCCCTCAACACCTAAAATCGCGGCTGGATTGGCCGAGAGCATCGCGAACAGGCGGGGCAGGGCGATCACCCCGTCACGCACCAGCCCAAGCCCAAGCGCGAGCAGTGTCTCGGCCCCGGCCATGCCGGATTCGGCATCAGCAAAAGGCAGGCGCTTCGCCTCCGGCCCGCACGGATCATGCGCTGAACAGAGCACATCAATCGTGCCGTCACGTACCGCCTCAATCGCAGCCTTGCGGTCATCCTCACTGCGTAAGGGAGGCGAAAGCCGGGCAAACGTGCGGAAATCGCTCACCGCGAGGTCAGACAGGAACAAATGCGCGGGCGTAATTCCGCAGGTGATGGATAATCCCTTCGCCTTGGCCACGCGGATCAGATCAAACCCACGCGCCGTCGTGACCTGCCGAAAATGGAGCCGTGCGCCGCATCCTTCCGCAAGCGCGATATCGCGCGCCATCGCAATCGCTTCAGCAGCAGCAGGCGCGCTCGCCAGCCCAAGCCGGGTCGCGGTTTCACCAGCAGTCGCCACCGCGCCGCGCGTCATCCCGCCGTCCTCAGCGTGGGCAATCACCGTCAGCCCAAGCGAAGCGGCATAGGTGAGCACGCGCAGCATAACGCCGCTATCGGCAATCCATTCGCGCCCGGTGGCAATCGCCTTTGCGCCTGTTCGCGCCATCAGCGCATATTCGGCGAGTTCCTTGCCCTCAAGCCCGCGCGTCGCCGCACCAAGCGGATGCACCCACAGGTCAGGCTTGGCGGCAAGCGCAGCCCGCTGCACCGGCCCCGGATCATCAAGCACAGGGGACTGATCAGGCATCAGCGCAACGCGGGTAATTCCGCCCGCGATAAAGGCCGCTTTATCAACCGCAAATACACCGAGATCGACAATGCCAGGGGCAATATGAAGGCCAGTGGCATCGATCGTTTCAGCATCGGCAGGAACGGCTGCTGCAATCCGATCACCATCGGTGAAGAGGGCGCCATTTCTTCCATTCGTGTCGAGCGAAGTCGAGACATCTGCCCCGACACTCGGCATCCCTCGACTTCGCTCGGGATGAACGGAGATGTGGGGGAGGGGATCAACCAAAGTCCCGCCGTTAATGATCAAAGCCCGGCTCATGTCTCCACCCCCCGCCGCCCGCGCGTCAGCACGTCGAGGCAAGCCATCCGCACCGCGACGCCCATCTCGACTTGTTCGGCGATGACTGACCGATTGAGGTCATCGGCGACATTACTCGCAATCTCAACCCCCCGGTTCATCGGGCCGGGGTGCATGACGAGCGCATCGGGCTTGGCACGTTTGAGCCGTTCGTAAGTGAGGCAGTACAGCGCATGATATTCGCGCGCCGAAGGGATGAAGCCGCCGTCCATCCGCTCATTCTGAAGCCGCAGCATCATCACCACATCGCAGTCGGAAATGCCTGCGTCCATATCAGTAAAGGCCGTTACGCCCATTGCTTCAATCGCAGGCGGGATCAGTGTCGCTGGCCCAACGACACGCACTTCAGCGGCAAGCGAGGTGAGCGCCAAGATGTTTGAGCGGGCAACGCGGCTGTGCAGCACATCGCCGCAAATCGCGATTTTCAACCCGTGGATATGCCCCTTGCGCCGCCGGATGGTCAGCGCATCAAGCAGCGCCTGCGTCGGATGTTCATGCCGCCCGTCGCCAGCGTTGAGCACCGGGCAATCAACCTTATCAGCGATCAGCGCGACCGCACCTGATGATCCGTGGCGGATGACGATGACATCGGGCATCATCGCGTTCAGCGTGATCGCGGTATCGATCAGCGTCTCACCCTTTTTCACGCTCGATTGCGCGGCGTGCATGTTGACCACATCAGCGCCAAGCCGCTTCCCCGCAATCTCAAAGCTCAGCAGTGTCCGCGTGCTATTTTCAAAAAACGCGTTGATCTGCGTCAGCCCTTCAAGCCGCCCGGCATATTTATGCGCCTGCCGATTGAGCGTCACCCACTGCTCAGCCTCATCGAGCAGATAGCTAATCTCATGCGGCTGCAAACCAGCAATGCCGAGCAAGTGGCGGTGGGGGAAAAACGGCGATGTCATTAAAGGGACGCCGTAGCGCGCGAGCGGGGGCGGGGCAAGGGGGCTGTTAATTATGGCCACCTGTGATCGATTCTCCCTGTTAAAAGTGTCAATCCAAGTTGACAAAGGTGACATAGGTTCCGCGTATTCGATAAAAATTCAGGTGTGCCGGTGGCGCTGTGATTGATGAAATCGATCAGTAGGGGTGGGGACGGGTTTCATCATGGCAGGGTTGTATCAAATGATAATCGTGTAGGACATGGTAAAATTCACCCTTTGTTCTATGGCGTGAAAGCAATTCTGCAGTCATCCACGCATGGCAAGGTCAGATGGGTTCACGCGAAGGCGCGAAGAATTGGTGCCTCTAATTCCTCCCCGGCACAGGGAGGGGGACCGCGCGAAGCGGGGTGGAGGGGCAGCTATCAACGCACGCAAACAGCCGAGGCTTTCCGCCGCATCAACCGGCCCCTCCACCAGCTTCGCTGGTTCCCCTCCCCGTTCCGACGAGGAATTAGCGCCTTGCACCCCGCCCCATATCCACCGATAAAGCCGCCATGGCCCAAATCACGTCGCGCGCAGAATTGGAGGAGTGGCTAAAAGACAAGTCAGCCGACTTCGCGCAAGTGATCGCGGCGCGGGCTGCGCTACGGGTGTTGCCCTATGCGTTTGTGAAGGATGTTTCCCAAAAATGGGTTAGTGATTTTGCTTCACCGTTATTTCGCAGTATCGCCATATCATGGGCTGCGCGCAATTTTCCAGCCCATGATATGGTTGCCGCCGCCGCCTATGCCGCCTATACTGCCCGTACAGCTGGTATCCCCTATGCCGCCCGGGGTGCCACCAATGCCGCCGCCGCTTATGCCGCTCGTGCCGCCGCCGATGCCTCCGCCGATGCCGCCGATGCCGCCCGTGCCGCCGCTTATGCCGCCGATGCCTCCGCCGATGCCGCCCGTGCCGCCGCTTATGCCGCTAGTGCCGCCGCCATTGCCGCCTATGCCGTCGTGTGGGCCAATATCAGCCATGATTGCGATTGGCTTGGCAAATATCCTGACCCTGCCCTTGCTGCACAGCAGATGACCAGCGTTGGGCTATGGTTGGCTGGTGAAGTTAACGGCTGGCGCGCTGCATGGGCTGATGCCAGCAATCGCTTGCTTGGGATTGATGCCAGCTATCAGGTCTGGATCGATTGGTGCAACCTTCGCTTTGAAGGCGAGAATGATATGGCCTTCACCATCCCCGGTGACCATGACCGCACCGAAGACAAAGCCATCCTCGCCCGCTTGGCCGATGCCACCAACGAAGATTTCTGGGACAAGGGCGCAACCTACGTCAACACAACCCTCCAAAGCTGGATCGATGAAGCGCGCGCGCGGGTGGCGCCGCCTGATGAACCGCCACCCGAATTGGATCACGACACCATCGCCACGATCACCGCGCCGCTTGCCAGTCCCGACGTTATCGCCAGAAATAACCAGCTTGATGTCGTACCCAATGCTATCCTCGACGCACAAAGCGATGCGTTTGATCTTGCCGAGGCGGTTGCGGTGCTGCGCGCTCTTGTTGGCACGCTGCGTAAATGTTTGACTGGCAATAGTTCGCCGGTTTTTGCCTTAAGCCTTGCCCGCTATGATGAAGAGCTTGAGCAGCGCGGTGCGAAGCCGTTCATCGGCGTTCTTACGCGAATGGAAGAGGGGGTTGAGGCGCAATTTAATGCCGACCCCGAAGCGTTTGACGATGGTGTTATCACTCATTTCAAAAATTATTTCGCCGAGCATTATAAGTTCATGACGCACTACCAACATCATCTTGACCGTGAAAAGGTGATTGCCGAATTGAAGATTGATGATCGCGCTGCCTCTGGCAAAGCGCTGACCAGTGCTTTCGATGCTGCTGCTGTCAAGGCTGAAGAGCTGTTTAATCAGGGGCTTGTCACCGATGGTTACCGCGATGAAATGCTCTCACAGCAAGCGAATTTGAAGGCGCTCGAATATAGTCAGGGCACATCAGGTAGCAGGCGGGCAAAGCTGCTCCAAATTGTCCAGTCAGTCGGATTTTTGCAGCAGACTTTGATAGCTTCAGCAACGATAGTCGCGACTGGAGCGGCATTCCCGCAGTTTATAGAGGCTGTGGAGATGGCCATTGCAGCACTCTCCAAATTCTTTGTTTAGCCCTGCGATGACCCTAAGTTGACCCGTTCGTCCCGAGCGAAGTCGAGGGATGTGCAGCGCGAGCAGATGTCTCGACTTCGCTCGACACGAACGGGGGGAGGCGAGCTCTGATTTTTCATCCACCCACCCCCAAATCCTGCTTCCCTCCCGGCCAACTATCACTTAACACTATCACAAACGATAAGTGGTTTAACTTTGGGAGAGGGTGCCACCCTATGAGCCTTGGGCTTGATCGCGTGCTGGTTGAGCGGGTTACGATCCGCGCGGTGGCCGACATTCGCCCTGCTGCGGTGGCGCTTTATGAGGCGGCGCAGGCGCGTGGGTTTCGCGTTGCGGTCGCGCCCGATATCGCTTCGAAAGATCAGCTTGTTGATGGGGACGGCGCGCTGATCAACTGTGATGTGTTCAAATGGGTTGAGGATGGTGAGCGCTGGTGGGAGGATAACCGCCTAGCGCTCAAATCCTTCCTGCCGCGCGCCTGCCGTTATGAGAGCGAGCCATTTTGGTGCAATGAGCAGGGCTTTTATACCTTCTGGCGCAACAAATATCTTGATGGCATTGTGTTTGGTGATTTTGAGCGGCTGGCGCTTGCCCGCGCGGTGATCGTGGTGCCGGTGCATTTGTCCTTCGGTCAGATTGGCGCGGTGAGCTTCCCCGCGATCGACCGGACATGCACCGATTTGACCGAGCCGTTCGCGCTCCATGCCGATGCGCTTGGCCTGCTCGCGCGACGGTTTATCAGCGGCTATGTCGCGGTGATGCGGACGCAGCAATGGATTCCGTCAAACTGTTCGCTGTCAAAGCGCGAGGTTGAGTGCCTGCGCTGGGCCGCGATTGGCAAGACCGACAAGGAGATCAGCCTGATCCTCTCACTCAGCCATGCGACGGTGCGTTACCATGTTCAGCGCGCAGGCGATAAATTGAACGCGGTCAATCGTAGTCAGGCCGTGTTTAAGGCGGGGCAGTTGGGCTTTTTGGGGGCGGCGGCTTAACCCAACTTTCTTACTGGATTGCACCCATCCCAGCCAACGCTTGCATCCTTGATCATGGCGAACAGTGCGTCGCTGCCGCTGGCTGGCTGCAATATCTCAACGATGCTGCCGGGGCCGCCGCCAGTATCGACGTAAAGCACCGCGCCGTCATCGCCGACTTTGGCTTCGACAAGGATCTTTGCGCCTGCCGTTACGGCAATACCGCGCGCCGTTTCAATATCATCGGTTAAGACGCAGGTGTGATGCAGAGCACCGCCTTCGCATCCGCGATAAATGCTTGGCGCGTCATTTTCTTGGCGGATCAGCTCAACCTGGATAGCGCCCCAATAGGCAAGCGCGATGGTGAAGATACAGTCGCTTGGTTCGCCGAGATAGCGCATGTTTTCAAGCGCAATATTTTCGATCAGGAAGAACGGCCCGACGCCCATCATCTGCGTCCAATGTTCGATGGCCGCGTCAAAGTCAGTGGGCACAAACGCGATCTGCATCACTGGCCCGATGGCGCTGATCCCCATAACCCCTCCTATCGAATGCGACAGCTTGCGCACGCGCCATACAGTGGCATGATGGGGTTCCAATCAACACTAAGAGTTTTGTGAGGCGATGAGCGAACGCGATCCCCAGATCAAACCAAACCACGCGGCGCGGCGAAGGGCGATGGCGCGTGAGAGCCAGCGGCGGATGGTTGCGCTTGTTTCGGCGGGCGAGACTGACCGGGCGGCGGGGCCGCTGCCGCTTCATAAGGGTGTTTATATCGACCCCGTGCGTTTTGAGGCCGAGCGTACCACGCTCTTTCTCGGCGAACCGATTGTCGCTGGCCTGTCCGCCGATATCCGGGTGCCGGGTGATTTTCTGCTGTTCGATGCGGCAGGGCCATCGATCATTGTCTCACGCGGCAAGGACGGTGCTGCGCGCGCTTTCCTCAATATGTGTACCCATCGCGGGGCAAAGCTCATTGAGGAGGGTGAGCCATTTTCGGGGCACCGCGCGCGGATCACATGCCCGTTTCATGCGTGGACATTTGATGCCGGTGGAAAGCTGATCGGGCAGCCGTCAAAGGCATCGTTCAACGACTGTGAAATTGGCGCGCGTAACCTGATCGAACTGCCCTGCGCTGAACTGCATGGGCTGATCTTTGTTCGGCCCGGCGGCGGCGCGCCAATTGATGCCGCCGCGCATTTAGGAGAGATCGCGCCCGTCATAGAAGCACTTGAGTTGACCCGCGCTGCGCCAGTTAAGAAGGGCATTCTCACCGCCGCATCAAACTGGAAATTCGCGCTCGACACTTACGGAGAGGGCTATCATTTCGCGACGCTCCACGCCTCTACCATTGGCCAGACCCACTACAACGATGTCGCTGCGCTTGACCGTTTCGGGCGGAACCACCGGGTCGGTTTTCCTGATAACAGCGTCGGTGCGCTCGTCGGCAAGGATGAGCGCGATTGGCCGGTGACTGATTATGGCGGCGTCCATTATCTTTTCCCCAATACGATCATCTTTTTCGGGGCGGTGACGCCGGGTGTGTTTTTCACTCAAGTGTTTCGGCTCTTCCCCGACGGTGTTGGCAAGACGCGCTGTCAGTTTGCGGTTTACGCGCCGTTCGGGGTTGAGTCTGAGGAACATCGCGCACTGTGCACCATGGCCTATGATGCGACGGCGACGGTGGTGCAGACCGAGGATTACCGCGTTGCCTCACACGGCTATGCCAATCTGCTGACCGCACCCGATAATTTTCATGTTGTGCTTGGCAGCAATGAGGCGGCACTTCAGAAAGTTCATCAGCATATCGCCGATGCCATCGGTATGCCATTGACGGGAGAGCATATTGGCTGACGTTGATCCAAAAATCGCCGGGAAGCGCTGCCCGGGCGAAAGCGTTGATGACATCTTGGCGGGAGACAGCCGCGCGGTTCCGCCAAGCATCGCACGCGACAATTGGCGCGATCTCGGCACGGCCCCGCTCGTAGCAGATCGCTATACCTCGGCTGAATTTTTTGAACGTGAAAAGCGTTTGATGTGGCCCAACGTTTGGCAAATGGCGGCGCGGGGTGATGAATTGCCCGATGCTGGCGATACCGTGATCTACAGCAATGTTGGCCGTTCGTATCTGCTCGTCAGGCAAGGCGATGGATCGGTGAAGGCGTTCCACAATGTCTGCCTTCACCGGGGGCGATTGCTGCGCACCGAAAGCGGCAACACAGAGGTGCTCGAATGCCCATTCCACGGCTTCACTTGGAATAATGATGGCAGTTTCAAACGCGCGCCCTGCGCTTGGGATTTTGATCATATCAAGGCACGTGAATTCAACCTGCCCGAACTGCGCGTTGGGCATTTCGCCGGGTTTATTTTCGTCACCGAAAGCGTGGATGCTGCGCCGCTTGAAGACTATATTGCGCCCTTGGGGGATATCTTTGCGCGCTGGCGGCTTGAGGAATGCTCAACCGCAATCTGGGTCGGCAAGGTAATCAAAGCCAATTGGAAAGTGGTCAGCGAGGCGTTTATGGAGGCGTGGCATTCGGTCACAACACACCCGCAAATCCTGCCCTTCACAGGGGACGCCAACACGCGCTATTCGCTGTGGGGGGATCATGCCAACCTTGCACTCACGCCCTTTGGCGTGCTCAGTCCGCACCTTGAGGGGCAGGGGCTTGGTGAACAGGATATCCTTGATGCGCTGTCGGGCAGTGGTTCAGGACGGCTGGTGAGCGGGCTTGATCAGAAAGTTCCCGAAGGCAGCACTGCGCGGCGCTTTCTGGCCGACACCAACCGCAAGAAATTTCTGACTGACCTTGGTTATGATGCGAGTGACGCGTGCGATTCCGAAATGCTTGATGCCTTCACTTATAATTTGTTTCCCAATCTTTCGCCGTGGGGCGGCTTTGGCGGCAACATTGTTTACCGCTGGCGGCCTTGGCCCGATCAGAACGCGACCCTGATGGAGGTGCGCATTCTTGCCCGCACGAAAAAGGGTGAGCCAAAAAAGCGCGCCTGCAAGATGCGGTTCCTTGGTGAGGATGAGCCGTGGACTACGGTGACTGACTGGGGGAAACTTGGCGCGGTGTTTGAACAGGATATGGAAAATCTGCCCTATGTGCAGGACGGCCTGATTGCTTCAGCGAACAACCGCGTTGAGCTTGGCAATTATCAGGACAGCCGCATTCGCCATTTTCATGCGACGCTTGATAAATATTTGACTGGTGAATTGCCAGTGTGTGGCTAAAATAATCTAACTCCCTCTCGTCATTCCCGCGCAGGCGGGCAATTACCCGCCCGCAAATACATGCACTTCGTTGTAAGCGGTGCTGATGGTGAACAGGTCGCCGTTCATCTCGGCGTCGCGCGCTATTGCTTGCCAATCGATATAATATTGCAGCGTCTGCGGGATGGTTATGCTGTCCTCGGTCATGTCCTGCACATAGGCGGCAAGGCTCGCATGTTCGCCCATGTAGCGTTCGTTGATGGCCGCACGGCTGCAACAAGGCACCGTGCTGTGCAGGAATATTGCGATAAGGTTTGGCCGACGCCCGGGGCAGGTGGGGGCGTCATAACCTCAATCGCAAAAATTGGGTGTGAGGGACAGGCAACGCCAAACGACACTACCCTATCGACTCGCTTGTCTCACTTACAGAAACACATAGAGAACGCTTACCATAAACCAATCATTTGCATATGATTACCGCACGATCAAATAAACATTTACGAATCTGCATTGCAATGTTGGAAATTAAATCCTCTATCCCGTTGATAACGGATTATGATCGATTCGAAAGTCGTAGGAGAATATATGCGTAGCTTATTGATCTCAGTGAGCGTGATTGCGTTGATGGTGCCGTTCGGTGTCAATGCCACAGAAACGGTCACCTATAGCTATGATGCACAGGGGCGGCTTGTTCAGAGCGTGATTAGTGGGACGGTCAATAACGGCCAGTCGAGCAGCACGACGTTTGATTCGGCGAACAACAGGACTAACTATGCGGTGAGTCTGAGTGGGGGCACGCCGCCTCCCCCACCACCACCGCCGCCAGCATCAAATCAGTCACCAGTCTCTGTCGCTGATGCAATGCTCTCAGTGGTTTGCTGTAATGACGGAGTACGTAATGTGCTTGGAAACGATACCGATCCTGATGGTGATCTACCGCTTTCCTTTGAGCTTACAGGTGGATCAGGGATTAACTACGTGAGTAAGGATGGTGCGCAATCCATTCGGTTTGCTGCGCCGTACACCCGCGACGCAAACTACTCGGTCAGCTACATCATCACCGACGCGCGCGGCGCGACCACGACCGCGTCGCTCGCGCTCCGAGTTATTGGCACTGTCACGCTGTGTAACGGCTCAATCCAACTGCGAGACGCATCACCGCCGCTCGATAATCAAGGAACAGCAGACGGCGGATAGCGCGCGGGCATATCAGGCACGTCACGCTATTTCAGAATAACAGGGGTTTCTAACATGTCCGTCGCTCTTCAATCCAATGCCTGCAAAGCACGCGTTCGCGCTATGCTGTTCTTCACGGTTGCGTCATCTGCGATTATCGCCTTGCCAAGCGTGGCATATGCGCAAAACCGCGCTCCGGCAGTGTACAGCAATGTCGATGAGAACGGCGTTGACCTTGTGCTTGGGACATTTGAGCAGGGCTTTACAGGCCTAAGCATTGGCAGTGGCGATGGTGCGCTTACCTTTGGCTTTTCGACTGCAAAGGGCGTTTGGGGGGCAAACACGTTCACGGGTGGGGTGGAAGTCGCTGGTAACATGGCAACGGTCTATATCGGCGGCGACATGGAGCGCTTCACCATCTCAGGGACGACTTATACTTCGCAGCAAGGTGAAGGCTCAACGCTAACACTGGCTGGCGGACTTTACACCTACATGCGCGATGACGGAACGGTGATCATGTTTGATCAGTCTAAGTGGCCAATCGCTGGCACTGCCAACGCGCTGCCGACTTCAATCAAAACGCCTGAGGGCAGTGCGGTCAACATTTATTATAAGACGGTCGGTACTGCGGCGCGGATTCAATCGGTTACGAACAATCGCGGTTATCAGCTCAAATATGAGTATCCAAGTGCGAGCAGCCCGATGGTGTCAGGCGTCACCGCGATCAACAACGGCGTTGATTATTGCGATCCAAATGCGGATGCCTGCGCAGGCTTTACGCAAAGCTGGCCGACGATGGCGGTCAGCACAACCAGCGCTTTGATGACCGGGGCTAATGTTTACACCATTACCGATGCTGCAAGCCGCACCAGCCGCTTCACGCTAGACGGAGCAACGCGGCTCACCGGCATCAAGCGTCCGAGCAGCGCCTCGGATAATGTGAGCGTCGCCTATAGTGCGGGCGGCACCGTTGCGAGCGTTACGGCGAACGGCGTAACGCGCAATTACAATTACACAGTTGCTAACAACATCGCGACAATGACACGCACCAACCCGTTCAATGGCGCGACGGTTACAGCGATCAGCAATTTGAGTATAGGGCGGCCATCATCGGTTACAAACGAGTTGGGCTTCACCACCAGCTACACTTATGATCCAAGCGGGCGTTTAATGCGGGTGCAATATCCCGAAGGCAATGCAGTTGAATATACCTATGATGCGCGTGGTAATGTGACCACGACGACGAGCATCGCCAAGCCGGGATCTGGCCTTGCTACTATCTTAACAGCCGCCACTTATCCGGCGAGTTGCACCAACCCGCGTACCTGCAACAGCCCAGTGACGACGACTGATGCCAAAGGCAATGTCACTGACTACAGCTATGATCTGACAACCGGCGTTACCCTATCGGTGACAGCACCTGCTGCGGTTGCGGCTGGCGTCCGCCCGCAGACACGCCTGAGCTATACTAACGTCCAAGCCTATTATAAAAACAGCAGCGGTGCGGTGGTCGCTTCGGGGCAGCCGATCATGGTCGCAACGGGCAGCTCAACCTGTCAGACGCTCGCCACTTGTGCGGGCACGTCGGATGAAGTGAAGACTTTGATCAGCTACGGCCAGCAGAGCGCGGGCGTTGCCAACAACCTCCTCCCTGTATCAGCTTCGAGTGGCTCAGGTGACGGCGCGCTGTCGTCCTCGGTCTCGGTTGCTTATGACATCATCGGCAACCGGATCAGCGTTGATGGCCCGCTTCCCGGCAGTGCCGATACAAGCCGGCTGCGTTACAATGCGGTGCGTCAGGTGGTCGGGGCAGTTGGCCCTGATCCAGACGGTGCGGGGCCGCTTAAGCACCGTGCGCAGCGGGTGGCGTATAATGGCGACGGCTTGGCCGTGCTGACTGAGTCTGGCACGGTACTCAGCCAATCGGATACGGACTGGGCGGGTTTTGTGTCGCTTCAGCAGGCGTCGTCTGCATATGACGCGAATGCGCGGCTGGTGCGCGAGAGTGTTACGGCTTCTGGCACGGTCTATAGCGTGGTTAATTACAGCTACGACGGTCTTGGCCGGTCTGACTGTGTGGCGCAGCGATTGAACCCGGCGGTGTGGGGGGTGCAGATATCGTCGTGCACGGCCCAAGCGGCGGGCGCATCTGGCCCTGACCGGATCAGCAGAACGCTGTATGACGCTGCGGGTCAGGTTACCCAGGTTCAGTCAGCCCTTGGCACGGCGGTTCAGCAAAATGTCTTTCAGAGCTATACTGCCAATGGGAATGTTGAGACGCTTCGCGACGGCGCGAATAATCTCACGACCTATTTTTACGATGGGCATGACCGGTTGTTAAAATCGCTTTATCCCGAGAAACTGATCAAGGGTGTATCCTCATCAACCGATTTTGAGCAACTCACCTATGATGCGAACGGCAATATCGTTCAGCGGCGGCTGCGTGACGGTCAGTCGATTTTTTACGGCTATGACATTCTCAACCGGTTGACGTTTAAGGATGTGCCGCCCGGTGTGTTTGGAGCGCGCGATGTGCGCTATGCCTATGATTTGCTTGGTCGTCTGAAAAGTGCAACCAAGGATGACGGGTTTGCGAGCAGCTTCACTTATGATGCTTTGGGGCGCACACTGGTTGAGGCCAACGGCATTGGCTCGGTAGAGTTTGCATATGATTTGGCGGGCAGACGGACGCGGTTGCGCCATAACGGCAGCTTTTATGTCACCTATGATACGCTTGTAACGGGCGAAGTCACCGCGATCCGCGAGAGTGGCGGTGCAGCGCTTGGCACCTATGCCTATGACGATCTTGGCCGCCGCACGAGCCTGACGCGCGGCAATGGCACGGTGACAAGCTATGCCTATGATCCCGCCTCACGGCTCACCAGCCTGTCGCATGATTTTGCGGATACGGCGCAGGATGTGATGAGCAGCTTCAGCTACAATGCGGCGAGCCAGATCGGCAGCCGGACGCGGAGCAATGACCTTTACGCACGGAACGGCGCAGTGGATGTCACCCGCCCCTACACCAACAACGGGCTGAACCAGCACACCCAGTCTGGGGGCACAGCGCTTGGCTATGATGGCAATGGCAATCTGACGAGTTCGGGCGGCACAGCCTATAGTTACACACCCGAAAACCGGCTCGCCAGTGTATCGGCGAATGGCGCGCCGGGTGTCCTGCTTGGCTATGACGGGCTTGGTCAGGTGGCGCTGGTTACAACCAACGCGCTTGATTATCTGATGGTTGCTGAGGGCGTGATCCATTTTGAGGTGAACAGCGT
>JANOXQ010000042.1:0-6578 GCA_031418495.1 Sphingomonadales bacterium | reverse complement strand
CGTAATCGCCAGTCCAATCACCCCGCCTGCAACAGCGAGCGGCACCGTGGTAATGATCGTGATCGGGTGAACGAAGCTTTCAAACTGCGCCGCGAGCACCAGATAAACGAGGAAGATCGTCACAAAAAATACCAGCACAATCGATCCGCCGGTTTCCTTATACGCTTGGCTTTCGCCGCGATAACCAACCGCTTGCACTTCGGGCGCGTCTTGGGCTTGGGCTTCAAGGAAAGTCAGCGCCTGCCCGATTGAATAGCCCGGAGCGAGTGCGCCCGAAAGCGTAATCGCGCGTAGCTTATTAAAGCGGCCTAGATCACGCGCGCCCGCCGTTTCCTTAAGCGTCACAAGATTGGCGAGCGGCACCAGCACGCCGCCGCGTCCGCGCAACTGGATTGAAGCGAGGTTTTCAGGCGAAGCGCGGTCGGCGGCCTCGGCCTGAACAATCACGCGGTACTCCTCACCGCGATCAACATAGGTAGAGACGCGCCGCGACCCGAGCAAAGACTGAAGCGCCTCACTCACATCACTGAGTGACACCCCAAGATCGCCCGCGCGCGCAGTATCTATGTCGATCAAGATTTGCGGCTTGGTTTCCTTATAATCGGCATCAAGGTTGACAATGCCAGGATTATCACGCGCTGCCGCCAATATCCTGTCACGCGCCACGGTCAAATCAGCATAGCTGCCCCCGGCGAGCACAAAATTGATCGGTTGCCCGCGCCCGCGCCCGATGGAGGAGCGCGCAGTCGCATTGCCGCGCACGGCAGTTTGCGCGCCAATGATCTTGTTGACTTGCTTGATGACGTCTTCAGTGGTTTCGGTGCGTTCCTCCCAAGGCTTGAGGAAAAAAACGAACACGCCGCTGTTGAAATCATCGCTTGCCCCAAAGCCGCCGGGAGTGCGCTGGATAATCGAACGGACAGTGCCTTTTTCGAGCAGACCTAGCACGGGTTTTGATACTTCAAGCATGTAGCGATCCATCGCCTCGTAGCTTGTGCCTTCGGGCGCCGACACGCTCGCTTGCAGGATGCCAACATCTTCGGTTGGCACCAATTCGGATTTGAGCGTTGTGAACAGAAAGGCGCTGCCGCCAAGGAACAGCAACACAGCGAGCAGCGCAAACATAGGTTTCACGATCACGCGGTCAAGCAGGCCGGAGTAACGCCGTTCAAGCCGCTGAAATCCGTTATCCACCCAGCGCGCAAAACGCCCGCGCTCTTCATGGCGCAGCAATTTTGAACAGAGCATCGGCGCAAGGCTGAGCGCGACAAACCCCGAAAAAGCAACGGCAGCAATCATCGCGGCGGCAAGTTCACGAAACAGCAGCCCCGTCTGCCCGGCCAAAAACATCACAGGCACAAACACCGCGCAGACGACGACCGTGGTTGAAACAACCGCGAAAGCGACTTGCCGTGTCCCTTTGACCGCCGCAACAAGCGGTGGCTCTCCCTGTTCGATCCGGTGATAGACATTTTCCAGAACAACAATGGCGTCATCAACCACCAGCCCGATTGCAAGGACAAGCGCCAGCAGCGTCAGCAGGTTAATCGAAAAACCAAGCAGCCACAGCACCGCAAAAGTCGCGAGCAAGCAGATCGGCACCGTCACCGCTGGAATGAGCGTCGCGCGCCAGCTTCCCAAAAACAGATAGATGACGAGGACAACGAGGATCGCCGCCTCGGCCAACGTTTCCCAAACGCCGTCAATCGCACGGCCAATAAACAGAGAGTCATCCGAACCGATGGCGAACACTATCCCTTGCGGCAGTGTCGGCTTAATTGTTTCGGCAAGCGCTTTGGCGCTTTCGGCGACTGCAAGCGTGTTAGCGCCTGACTGACGGACAATCCCCATCCCAATCGCTGAACCGCCATTCAAACGGAATGCTGAATACGGATTTTCAGCCTCAGTCTCCACGCGCGCAACATCGCCGAGACGGACGAGATAGCCCCCTTCCCCGCGTGAAACGACCAATTGCCGAAACTGCTCGGGCGTTACAAACGGGCGGTTAACCCGCAGCGTAACATTCTGATCAGGCGACTCAATCCGGCCGGCGGGTAGCTCAACATTTTGGGTGCGCAGCGCGGTTTCAATGTCGTTTGGCGTAAGGCCAAATGCGGCAAGCTTTCCGGGCTGGAGCCAGACACGCATTGATGGTCGCGCTTCGCCGCCCACGAAAACGCGCGCGACACCGTCAAGCGCAGAAAAGCGGTCAACCAGATTGCGGTCAACATAGTCACTGAGTTCAAGCCGCGTCCAACCCGGCCTTGAGACAACGATGAACAAGACAGGCTGCGCATCGGCATCAACCTTACGCACTTCGGGCGCAAGCACCTCCTCAGGCAGATCATCGGCGACGCCGCCCACGCGGTCACGCACATCGTTGGCGGCACTATCGACCGTGCGACCCGGCGCGAATTCGATCGTAACCTCCGAACGGCCATCGCGCGAACGCGAACTGATCGTCTGAATGCCCTCAATCCCAGCAAGCGCATTTTCAAGCACTTGCGTGACGCGCGACTCAACCACAGTTGCCGCAGCGCCAGTGTAATTGGTTTCAACCGAAACAATCGGTGGTTCGGTATCAGGATATTCGCGGATCGGCAGGTTAAGATAGCCTACCGCGCCGATGAGTAACAGCAGGATTGCCAGCACCGCTGCAAACACAGGCCGACGGACGGAAAGATCGGAAAGCTGCATTTGTATCAGCGCTCAGCGCTAGTTTTGCTAGATGATTTTTCCCCTGCAACGCGTACCTTTGCACCTTCGGACAATTTGACAACGCCTTCTGTGACTATCTTATCGCCGGGGTTTAACCCTTGCGTCACTTCGATCAAATTACCGTCGCGCCCGCCAGTGGATACGGCAATGCGCTTGGCCTTGCGGTCCTTATCTACAGTGTAAATATAGCGGCCATCGCCTTCGCGCACCAAGGCCAGTTCGGGCACGGCAACCGCGCTACGCACGCGCGATTGCAGCGCGACCGATAGCAGCATACCCGGCTTCAAACGCCCGCCGCGATTGGGGATCAGCGCGCGCACCATCACAGCACGTGTCGCTGGATCAATTACTGGGTCAATCGCGCTAATTGTGCCGCTAACTGGCGTTTCGGGAAATGCAGCAGCCCGCGCCAATATCGGCTGGCCAACGCGAACTGCACTCAGCAGTGTTTCGGGCACTGAAAAATCAAGTTTGATTGTGCTGCTATCGCTGATCGTCGCGATCTCGGTGCCAGCACTTACGACCGCGCCAACCGATATCCGCCGCAAAGACACATAACCTGAAAAAGGTGCGCGGACGACACGGTCTGCGATCACAGCACGTGCCTCACTCGCCCCGGCGCGCGTTGCAGCAACCGAGGCCAACTGCGCATCTAGACTTGATTTCGTAGCAAAGCCGCGTTCGCGGAGCGCCGATATCCGGGCCAATTGCTGCTCAGCCTCACGCGCGCGGGCAGCCGCACTGGCAAGAGACGCGGTTTCTTGGCCCTGTGCTAGGACAGCCAACACCTGACCCGAACGGACATAATCACCGTCCGAAAAGCCAAGCCGGGTAATCCTTTCAGTCACTGGCGCGGTAACAGTCACTTGTTCATTGGCAATGGCAGTGCCGACCGCTTCATAACGATCCGCAAATTCATGGGAGTCAACCGCCGCAACCTTGATCAGTGGCGCCGGACGGTCAGGCTTTTTTTCAGCAGCATTACATGCCGCAAGCGGGAGTAATATGAGGGAAAGCAAAAAAGGTCGCATGTCAAAACTTCATTCGGGCCTTCGCACCAGATTTGCAAGCTATCCTTGCTGCGCCGCAACAAGGAATTCGATATTGCCTTCTGGCCCGGTAATTGGGCTTTGCACAATACCGCAAACACACCACCTGCTCTCAGTAAGCCATGTTTCAATTTCATGACAAACGCGCGAGTGGATGTTTGGTTCCCTGACAACACCACCTTTGCCCACTTCGCCGCGCCCTGCCTCAAATTGCGGCTTGATCAGCGCGAGCAGCCGCGCCTTTGGTTTGGCGAATGTCATTGGCCGCTCAAGCACTTTAGCCAAACCGATGAAGCTGGCGTCACAGACGATCAGGTCAATCGGCTCGGGGATATGCGCCTCGGTCAAAATCCGCGCACTGGTCTGTTCAAGCACGATCACTCGCGCATCCTGCCGCAATTTCCACGCAAGTTGATTGGTGCCGCTATCGACCGCGTAGACCCGCGCCGCGCCGTTGGTCAGCAGCACATCCGTAAAGCCGCCGGTTGAGCTACCGACATCCATCGCCACTGCGCCCGTCACATCCCAACCGAAATGGGTCAGGCCGTGCGCCAGCTTTATGCCGCCACGCGACACCCACGGATGATCGCGCCCGCGCACCTCAAGCGGCGCATCTTCGCCGAGTTGTTGACCTGCTTTCTCAACCTTGCGATCCCCCGAATAAACATGCCCGCCAAGGATCAGCGCTTGCCCGCGCGCGCGGCTTTCGACCAGCCCCCGGTCAACCAGCAATTGATCAGCGCGCGCCTTTGCCATTAGTCTTCCAGGATCAGGCTATTTTTCTGCGTTTCGGGCAGCATCAGGAACGCGATTAGTGCAACCCCAATAATGGCCGTGACATACCAGTAAAAGCCAGCCTCAACCCCGATGCTCTTAAACCAGCCCGCAACAAATTCTGCCGTGCCACCGAATAGCGCATTGCCAAGCGCATAGGGCAGCGCAACACCGAGGGTGCGAATATGCGCTGGGAAAAGCTCTGCCTTTATGAGCGCGCTGATCGATGTGTACGCGCCGAGTAGGGTGAGCGGGATCATGATCAGGCCAAACGCGGCGTAGGGCGATTTTACGCTCGCAATCGCGGTGAATACGGGCACCGAAACCAGCATTCCGCCAACGCCAAACAGGATTAGCAAAGGCTTTCGCCCAAACCGATCCGCCGCCAGCCCCCATAGCGGTTGCATCGCCATAAACAGCATAAGTGCCACCGTCATCACCGCCGTCGCCGTCTGCTTGTCAAACCCGCTCGTTATAATCAGGAATTTCTGCATATATGTGGTGAAAGCGTAGAAGGCGAGGCTCCCCCCCGCCGTAATCATCGCGACAAGGGTGAACTCACGCGGATGATTGCGCCATAGGTTGCCAGCACTTGAGACCGGGCGATCCGCCGCCTGCGCCGTAAATGACTCCGTCTCGGCCAAGCGACTGCGCAAGATATAAACGCCGAGCGCGAGCACCGCGCCGATGACGAAAGGAATGCGCCAGCCCCAATTTTCAAGCTGCGCCTCGGTAAGGATCAGTTGGAGGATCAATACCGTCGCTAGCGCGGTCAATTGTCCAGCGATCAGCGTAACATATTGAAAGCTTGACCAAAAGCCACGCCGCTGCCGCGTTGCCATTTCTGACAGATAGGTTGCGCTCGCTCCGTATTCGCCGCCGACCGAAAGCCCCTGAAGCATCCGCGCAATGACGAGGATGATCGGCGCGGCTACGCCAGCACTCGCATAATCCGGTGCTACCGCGATCAGCAGCGACCCTGCGCACATCAGCCCAACCGAAACCGCCAGCCCCGATTTGCGACCATGACGATCCGCAAAAACCCCCATGATCCAGGCACCAATCGGTCGCATCAAGAAGCCAACCGCAAAAATCGCGGCAGTGTTAAGCAACTGCGCCGTCGTATCGCCCTTGGGGAAAAATACCGGCGCAAAATATATCGACAGCACCGAGTAAGCGAACCAATCATACCATTCGACGAAATTGCCCGCCGATCCGCCGACAATCGCCTTTAACCGCACCGCTGAAATATTTCCCGCCATTTTGCTCTCCTGAGCGTCGCTATGCGGGGCGCGCGCGGCGGCGACAAGTGGGAATGAGTCTTGCGCCATGCCGCTTGGAAGCTATGGTTGGCAAATGCGTTTGATCATTCTTGCACTGCAGCTGATATTATTTGCCTGTGCAAAGGAACCTGCGCCGCCACCACAGGCCGCCCCTGCCCCCGCTGCCGTCGCACCAAAGCCTGCCCTATCGCCAGTATCGCTCAGCGATAATTGGCAGGATGCACCGCGAAGCATTGGTGACTGGGTGTATCATCGCGACTCGCGTGGATCGGTCGCTCTATTTGGTGCAAGTGGCGCTGATGCCAGCTTCATCATCCGCTGTGATAGTGCCGCACGCCGCATCTATCTCTCGCGTGCAAGCGCGTTTCCCGGTGCTGACAGCGGCATGATGACGATCCGCGCATCAACGGGTCTCAAATCCTTCGCGACCAAAAACAATGGGGATACACCCGCCTATGTCGCGGCCACACTCCCCGTAAATGAGCCGCAGCTTGACGCGATGGCCTATAGTCGCGGGCGGTTTCTTGTCTCAGTCAAAGGCGGCGCTGATCTTGTCATTCCAAGCTGGCCAGAGATTGCCCGCGTAATCGAAGATTGCCGCGCATAATTTTTCGCTTGCACGTCCGAGCAGTTTGAATCATGTTCATCTCGTGGCTGAGAAGTCACACGCTTATCAACACTAGCGAAAGGAGGTGATCCGATGTCTCATGGTTCAGCAAACAGGTCGGAGAAATTCGTTCGGGGGACGCGCCGC
>JANOXQ010000041.1:0-2270 GCA_031418495.1 Sphingomonadales bacterium | reverse complement strand
GGCACCAGTTTGCCGCCGCGCATCCCGGCGTCGGCTGTGATGACGAGGTTTGAGTCGCAATCTTGAATGCGGCCGGCCAGCGCTTCGGGCGAAAATCCGCCAAAGACGATGGAGTGGATCGCGCCGATCCGCGTGCAGGCCAGCATAGCCATCGCCGCTTCGGGAATCATCGGCAGATAGAGCGTTATACGGTCGCCCTTTTTAACATTCAGCGTTTTAAGGACATTGGCAAACCGGCATACTTCCGCGTGTAGCTCGCCGAAGGTGATGCGGCGTTGTTGCGATGGATCATCGCCTTCCCAAATGATCGCCACATCATCCGTGCGGTGCGGCAAATGCCGATCAAGGCAATTCGCCGAGACATTGAGCACGCCATCTTCAAACCATTTTATCCCGAAGTCGGCTTCATTGAAGTTCGTATTTTTGACCTTGGTGAAGGGCGTCATCCAATCAATCCGCTCAGCCTCATTACGCCAGAAATTTTCGGGATCGGCTAAAGAGCGTCGATAGGCTGCTTCATAGCAATCGCTCGTCATAAAGGCCTTTTCAGCCCAATCACTGGGAACGGGGTAAATATTGCTCATGCCGCGCATCCTCTGAAGGTCTTTGTTATTTGCGCTTGTTTACACCTTTCTCTCCGCAATCGCACCCCAGACCAAAGTCGAACGAGCCTTCGACTAAGGTCGGGGTGCCGCCGGCCTCTATTTTCCGCGACAGTTGCTGCCAGCATTCATGCAACAATAAAAATGGAGAGGTCATTATGAGGCGAGGGAGAAAAACCCGCTTTCTACTTTCGGGAGCGATCATCGCGTCGCTGTTTTCCAGCAGTGCATTTGCCGCGACTGAAAAAGAAAAGGAACTGGAATGCCGGATTGAGGCGCTTGAAGGCGCTTTCGGCATCGTCAAGTCTGAACTTCAAACGACGAGAAGTGCGCTTGAAACATCCCAGGTCGAAAATAGCCGACTGATAAAAAGCATCACTGCGGTTGAAACCAAAGCGAGCGAAACCGCGACCAAGGTCGCAGCCGTTGAAAAAGCTGCCCCGCCCGCAAAAGGGTTTCGGGTTGGCAACACGACGATTACGCTCGGTGGCTATGTCAAATTTGATGCGCTTGCGTCGAGCTTTTCGGGCGGTGACCCGGCCGCAAATAGCCTGATCAATGACTATTATTTCCCGGCGCAAATCCCAGTGGGTGGGCGCGGCGAAGGCGTCAATCTGACAACGAGCGTGCGTGAAACACGCTTCCTGATTCAGACCGAAACGCAAATCGGTGATAAGAAAGCTAACGGCCATATCGAGCTTGATTTTCTTGATACGCCACTGATCGGTAATCAGCGCGTTTCAAACTCGTTTGTGCCGCGCATCCGGCGCGCCTTTATCACCTATGACAAGCTGACCTTCGGGCAAGATTGGTCAACCTTTCAGAATCCTGCGGCTTTGCCCGAACGTCTCGACTTTGTCGGGCCAACCGAGGGCACCGTATTTGAGCGCCAACCGCTGATCCGCTACAAATCGGGCAATATCAGTATCGCGCTTGAAAACCCCGAAACAACAGTAACACAAGGCACGACAAGTGCTGAGTCCGATGATGATGTCGCCCCCGATGTCGTGTTGCGGTTCGACAAAAAATGGAAAAAGGGCAGCGTTGCTATCGCTGGCATCGGGCGCATCTTAAAAGTCGATAACAGCGGCGCGCCATCGCCGATTGGTGCGCTTGGCACGATTGATGATACTGCCATTGGCTGGGGTATTTCAGCCTCTGGTGTCTACGAATCTGGCTCCAGCCGCTTCACTGCGATGGCAACGGCGGGCGAAGGCATCGGCCGTTATGTTGGCCTCAACATCCGCGATGATGTTTTGATTTCGCCGACAAATCAGCTTGATACGCCACTGCTTTATGCCGGTTTCGTATCATACCGCTATGCCTTTGCGGGCAAATGGAAAGCGATTGGCACGCTGTCTGGCTTCAAATCGGAAACGCCGGGTTTCGCGTCGCGCGCACTCACCAAATCGGTCTACAGCGGCAATGTTGATTTTCTCTATAGCCCAATCAAGCCGCTGATATTGGGTTTTGGGTTCCGTTATGCAGAACGCACCTTAGAAAACGGGTTAAGCGGAAAACTGCGGCGGGCGCAATTTTCAGCGCAGTATAATTTCTAGTCAAAATGATCGAATGAAAGAGGAGAGTCTCAATGGCTACGACATATGACGAGATCACGGGTGAGAAGAAGGAAAAGCAAAGCCAATTCCTTGTTATCACCGCGTCATC
>JANOXQ010000040.1:0-6311 GCA_031418495.1 Sphingomonadales bacterium | reverse complement strand
AATTTTACTGTGCCTACGGGCATGAGATGTTTCCTTTCGCGAAACAGGTGCCGTATCCGCAAAAGCACGGATACGAAGCCAGGGTCGTGAAATGGAAGAATCGGTGACGCCTTGGCGACCTAAATTTCCGTCGCAGTCGACGATAGCAGATTTGCGCTTTGACAGAATTTGAGAAAACTGCAAGCCTTACACACTTCGCCCAACTTGATCTGCGCAGTAAAGCATTGCAAACAAACTGAATGGCCGATGCAATAAAACTTGATGAAAGTTGGCGCGAGCCACTCGCTGAAGAATTTGCCAGTCCCTATATGGCGGTGCTCAAAAGTTTTCTTGTGAGCGAAAAAGCCAAGGGCAAGACGATTTTTCCCAAAGGCAGCGAATGGTTTCGCGCGCTTGATTTGACCCCACTGAATAATGTGCGCGTCGTGATCCTTGGGCAAGACCCCTACCACGGCCCCGGCCAAGCGCACGGCCTGTGCTTCAGCGTGCGCCCCGGCGTCCGCCCTCCGCCAAGCCTGCTCAATATTTTCAAGGAGCTTGAAAGCGATCTTGGCATCCCCCGGCCAAACCACGGCTTCCTTGAACATTGGGCACAACAGGGCGTGCTTCTGCTCAACAGCGTATTGACGGTCGAAAGCGGGCTTGCCGCATCGCATAAAGACAAAGGGTGGGAGAGGTTTACCGACGCTGTGATCCGCCTTGTCGCCGCGCAACCACAACCAATTGTGTTCCTGCTGTGGGGCAGTTACGCGCAGAAAAAAGCCGCCTTTGTTGATCCGTCGCGCCATTTAATTCTCAAGGCCGCACACCCATCGCCACTGTCAGCGCATAATGGCTTTCTCGGTTGCAAGCATTTTTCGCAGGCCAACGCCTTCCTTGAGACCAAGGATCAGCCCGCGATTGACTGGTCATTGCCATAAGACGACCCTGCGACTAGACCGCACACGATGAGCGATGATGACTATGTCTATGACGAAGAGAGCGGCGAATGGATCAGCGCCGCCGATTCCGCCGCAAAACCAAGCGGGGTCGAAGTGCGCGATGCCGTTGGCAATCTGCTCGCTGACGGCGATCAAGTCACGCTCATCAAGGATTTGACCGTTAAGGGCGCTGGCCAAACGCTCAAGCGCGGTACGCTGATCAAATCGATTCGTTTGACTGGTGACGCACAGGAAATTGATTGCCGCTATGAAGGGATCAAGGGGCTTGTGCTTCGCGCAGAGTTTGTGAAAAAGCGCTAACGCTTCGCAATAGTGTTGCAAAAATATCAGAGTGCGCATTTTTCGTCGTAAATGTCCCATTTTCGACGCGCGAATGACTCGACACGCTTTGGCAGGTTCGTTTAGCCAACAGCCAACAGCCAACAGAGGTTTTCGTGCAAACTTGCCTTCCGGTCAAAGACCAACTCGTTCTTCGCTCCACCTTATATACTGGAATTGCGGCATTGGCGCTGATAGCCACGACGCCAGTAGCAGCCCAAACCGCCCCTAACGAGGATACAAGCCGGGAGGCATCAAACACCTCAGCCGACATCGTTGTAACCGCGCGCCAAACTGAGAATCGCATCATCTCGCCTCAGGTTTCGCTTGATGCGGAAGCCTTGCTAGAAAACCAACCAACCAGCATCGCCGATAGCTTGCGAGGCCTTTCAGGCGTGTCGATCCGCACCAATTCTCGCGGTGAAACTGTTGCACGGGTGCGCGGCGCTGAAGAGCGGCAAACAGCGGTGTTTCTGGATGGCGCACCGTTCAATGTGCCGTGGGATGGCCGGATCGATCTTGGCGTTTTACCTGCGGGCTTAATCGGCGGATTGACCGTCGTAAAAGGTGCAGTCCCGGTTGAATTCGGCGCGAACGCGGTTGCTGGGGTCGTTGATCTGCAAACGCGGCGCGCCAATAAGAACGACGGTGCGGTGGGCGGCTTTACCGGGCTCGCCGAACGCGGCACACTTGGTTTCACAAACCTTGCGGGCGTTGTGACGGTTGGCAATGATGATTTCGACGTAACGCTTTCAGGCGGCTATGTTCGCCGCGATGCAACGCCGCTGGCTGACCGCGTGTCAACGCCGTTCAGCCAAGGGCCGGGCAACCGCCGCACCAATACTGATCTTGATAGCTTCACGGTATTCGCCGCCGTCGGCAACCGGTTTGGCCCGATCGAAACCCGCATTTCAGTACTACACAACCAAACTGAACGCGGCATCGCGCCTGAATCGGATCGCAATCCCGCATTGTTTGCGCCGCGCTTTTTCCGCTATCCGACCATTGAACTAACTCAGGTTACGTTCAACGCCAAGGTTGAGCTCGCCGAAAAAACTGATTTAATTGCGGTCGCATACGGTCAAAAATTCAATCAGCAAATCGATAATTTTCGCGACATTACATACACCACGCTGCGAACACGCCAGCAGGATGATGATGATACATTTGGCGGTCGCCTCACGCTCGCGAGTAAGGTTGGCCCAGTCGGGCTGCGGCTTTCTGGCTCGTACCAGACATCAGAGCATGAACAGATTGATACCCCCTTCCCCTCCGCCATTCCTGGCCCCAACCTGAAGTTTGAGCAAAACCTCACCAGCGTTGGTATTGAAGCAGATATCCCTGTGAGCAATTCAACGCGGATTACGCTCGGCGGCGGCTATGACCGTGCAACGACGCCGCTGACAGGTGATAAGCCCGCCCAGCCGAAACAAGATGGAGAGGTTTTTTCGGCTTCGCTCAAGCAAAAGCTAGGTGAAGGCCTCTCACTCACGCTTTCAGGCGGCAAGCGAACACGCTTTGCATCGGCGCGTGAACTGTTTGGCGAAGCGCTCAACCGCTTCCTACTCAATCCCGATCTTCGCCCCGAAACCGCGATCCTTGCCGATGCCGAGCTTGAACTAAAGCGTGATCGCTTCACGCTGCGCATCAACCCTTATTATGCTGACGGCAAAGATACGATCAGTCAGCGTATTGTGCGCGTTGGCAACGCCTCTCTGCGCCAACGTTTCAACCTGTCAGGCACAAAATCTTACGGGCTTGATGGCAGCCTTCAAGTCAATCTCACTGATCAGCTTGGCTTGGCTCTGGCGGGCAACGTGCAAGACGTGAAGGCTGATAAGGGGGCTGCGCCCATTCGGCGCTTGCCACAGCGCCAGCGTTATGAACTCAACGCCGTGCTCGATTACCGCACTGATCGCTTCTATGTTGCGGGCGAAATCCAGCGGACTGGCAATGCCCGCGATGACGCGCCAAGCGGTGCGAGCGTAATCCTGCCATCATCCACCGAGTTCAGCCTGCGTGGCAGCGTCACTGTGTTCAAGCCAAACAAAGGCCCACGCATTTCGCTCACCGCAGCGGGTGACAATCTGACGAATGAAAACGTCGTCGCACAACTTGGACTACCATCACCGGGCCGGACAATTCGTTTTGGCATTCGTTTTGATTAGGCAAGATTAACGGTTTGAGTCTAAACTTCGATTCTGGGGGAGTCGTTTTGCAGTATCGTTTAGTTTCTTGTCTTTGGATGATCTCCGCCGTTCTGCTGGCTGTGTTGCCCGTCGGCGGTGCATTGGCGCAAACGGCTAAGCCCCCGGCCGCCGAGGCATCACTCATTGAAAACATGGCTGCCGAACTCCGCGAAATGCGTGAACGCGTCGAAACTCTCGAAACTGAATTAACGCAGATGCGCGAGGGCGCGAGAGCAGACCAAGAGGTAAAACCCACAGCCATCCCTAGCTGGGCGGATGACAGCCCACGCCCCGAAACTCAAGTCACCAGCCGAACAGGCGATGACACACCACTCGAAAAGCCCGTTTTGCCCGCTGCACTCCAAATTGATCGTGGTAAATTTCCGATCGAGACCTTTGGCCAGATCCAATATGACTTCTCCTATGTTGCCAATCCGAATAACGCGATCAACACCACCAACCTTGGCTATAACGGCACTGCGCGGCGTCTGATTTTTGGTTTTCGCGGCGGGCTTCCGGGTGGATTCCGCTATAATCTTGAATTCATGCTTGCCCGCGAACTCGTCGATTATGAAGATGTGACACTCTCATGGGAGCCAGAAGGCAAGCCCTATTCGATTAAGATCGGCAATCATTACCCCTTCACAGGCCTCGAGAATCTGACCAGTAATAAGCGGAATAGTTTTCTTGAGCGATCCGCCGCAAATGACGCATTCAACTTCAACCGCCGGATTGGCGCATCAGTTGGCTATGCCAACAAACGCGGTGATGTGTTCCTCAATGCCGGGCTGTTCAACGGCTTCATCAACAATAGCGCCGGCAATACTGACTATGTTATCGCGGCGCGCGGCGTTTATGCGCCTGAAGTGCTCGGCGGGCGGATTCACCTCGGCGCCAGTTACCAATACCGCCGGACGCAGGCACAGGATCAAACCTTCCTCTACCGCGCACGTCCCTTCACACAAGGCACGAACATCCGCTTGATCGGCACTGGCCCGGCAACCACCACTGGCGCATTCGCCCCCGGCATTGCAACGCGCGGCGATCAAGTGTTCAGCACCGAAGTCGCTGGAATATTTGGCCCCGTCCATTTCGTATCCGAATTCAATTATGTGCCAGTCGCCGCAATCCAGCCGAATGAAGTGTTGGTCAATCGCCGTGCAACCACAG
Source organism: Sphingomonadales bacterium (assembly GCA_031418495.1). GTDB lineage: Bacteria > Pseudomonadota > Alphaproteobacteria > Sphingomonadales > Sphingomonadaceae > Aquisediminimonas. The sequence goes on along the minus strand of JANOXQ010000040.1, from coordinate 1,693 downwards.
GAACCCGGCTGGCGAGTGACCCCGAATTTTTCGCAATCTATGGCGAAGTCGGCTACTTCCTGACAGGCGAAACGCGCGGATACCGGCTTGGCCGTTTTTTCCGCACCCCAATCCGTAAATCAGTCACCGAGGGCGGCATTGGCGCAATCCAGATTGTCGGTCGCGTCGATTATCTCGACCTGAGTGATATCGTTGGCGGAACTGCACCAGGCGTTGTGAACGGCGTACTCAATGGCGGCATTCAGACCGGATATCAGGTTGCGCTCAACTGGTATCCAACAGACTTCCTTCGCTTCACTGCGCAATATAGCCGGGTTGAAATCGAAGGTGGGCCAAATGCTGGGCAAGTCATCCCCACCAGTACGCGCGCGCTGTTTGATCGCAAGTTCGGCACTGACGCGCTAGTATTCAGAGCACAAATCGAGTTTTAGAGTAAAGCGCGATCAGCTTGAATCGCGCAATTGCGACCATTGGCCTTGGCAGCATAAAGCGCGCGATCAGCAACGCGGAGCAATCCGCCAGCATCAACCGCAGGTGGCAATCCGCCAATCCCTGCTGAAAATGTGATTTTGCCCAGTGGCTCGCCAGTTTCCTTTTTGACGATGTTGCGGTCGGCAAGGTCGCGCCGCGCAGCATCGACCAGTTCATAAGCAGGCTCGGCGGCAAGCTCCTCAAACAAAATCACAAATTCCTCGCCGCCAAAGCGGAACACATGCCCTTGCTTGCCGCAATGATCGGTGAGGATTTCTCCGATCAGTTTAAGTACACGGTCCCCAGTGACATGGCCGAAGCGATCATTGATCGATTTGAAATAATCAACATCGCAAATCGCCAGCGACAGCGGCCGCCCCGATTGCAACGCACGCTCGCTGACTGCGCCGAGCATCCGTTCAAACGCGCGCCGATTTGAAAGCCCGGTGAGCGCGTCGGTATCGGCCTTTGACCGCGCATCGACAAGCGACGCCTGAAGATCGGTCATCGCCACTCCGCGCGCGCGCAATTGCTGTTCTGCCGCGCGCGTTTTGACGATCATCGCGCGGGTTAGGTCAATCAGTGCAGTGATTGCCGAAGCCCCTGAAGGCTCATCCGCCATCACCCGAGCACTGCCCTCAAGCGCATCACCAAAGCCACGTGCATCCGCATGTGACGTGTTGACAAGAGCCTCAAGCGCCTTGAGTTGATCCTGCGCGCTGTTGGCAATTGCCTGCAAATCCTCTTCAGAAAGTATGCTGCCGTCGGCAATATCAAGCGCATCAGGCGCGTAACCCGTCTCAATCAGTTTCGATACGGCCTCTGCCAAATTGGCCTCGCCGCGCACATAATGACGATAAAGCAGCGCATAATTGGCCGGGTTTGGATCAATGTCATAACGCTCAACATAGGCCCGCAGGCCATCAAGTGTTAACAAATAGGCCGAGTGTGGGCCTGATTTATCGACTTGCGCCGACCCTGCACCCCATAGGCGCGCGTGCAGTGATTTCACCGCTCCGGTAACAACTGATGCTGCGCTCGCCATTCCCAATGCGTCCCGTTTTCCTGTTTCTGATCAGGATAAACGGCAGGAGCGCGGTATAGTTAATGGCGACGGGCTTATGTTTAGTAGCGCTTACGCTTATCCGTTCGTGGCGAGGGGAAGAGAGTCACCACCGCCCCCAATTAGCGCCATAGCACGGCACCAAAAGAAAATGTGTTT
>JANOXQ010000039.1:0-31888 GCA_031418495.1 Sphingomonadales bacterium | reverse complement strand
CCAGTGCGGGGCGGTGGCCAATGCTATAATAATTGAGCAGAGGTTGAGGGTTTCTGTTGCCCGGCACCCTCGGGCCGCTGGAATCTGATTCTGTTGCCCGGCTCAGCCCAGCCGCGTTATGAAGGTTAACCTTAGGCCGTTAAGCCTTGGGGTTAAGCTGCAATAGCAAGTGCTTCGTTATCGTTTGCACTTATGAGTTTGATCCATTTTACGGCTTAATCGTGCCGGGCAAAAATACCGCTTTTCAACACACGTCGATCCTAGTTCGGCCCCGTCAGAACCTGCGTTTCCGCATGTTTTGGTGGAGCCGCCGGGTACCGCCCCCGGGTCCGCTGCATCTATTACACGACATCATTTATCGCCATAGCCAGACGAATCTGGCAAAACTCATATAGGCGTTTGTTCCTTAATGAACAAGGAACAGCTCGGGGGTTGTCCAAATCCGTGCGACTGACTAGGGAATGCGCAATGTTGACTCAGCGTTCCCGTTACGGCCTGCGTGCTATGCTTTTGATTGCGAGTGATCCGGTTGGCAATCCGCCAGTGCCGATGAGCCGAATTGCAAGCGAGGCGCAAATTCCGCGTAAATTCCTCGAAATCATCCTTGCTGAACTTAAAAACGCCAATTTGGTGGTGAGTACGCGCGGCAAACATGGCGGCTTCAAACTCGCCCGGCCAGCGCATATGATTTCGCTTGGCGATATTATCCGCGTGATTGAGGGGCCGCTTGCGCTTGTGCCCTGCGTTAGCCGTACCGCCTATAAACGGTGCAAGGATTGCCGCGATGAAGAAACCTGCGCAATCCGGCGGGCGATGATGATCGTGCGCGATGATACCGCGCGTATTCTTGATGGCACAAGCCTTGCCGCCGCGACGGAAGAATCCCTCGCAGCGGCGTAAAGCCAGTTATTTTAGTCTTTACTTTTTGAGTGATGCGCTGATTTCGCGAAGCAACAGCACATCTTCTGGTGTGCCAGCATCATCGGCGCGCTTCATAACCTTGTTCGCCGAACGAACGATCATGAAAATCACAAACGCTAGGATCAGGAAGTTGATCAGCGCAGTGATGAAATTACCGTAAGCAAATACGCCGACATTTGCCGCCTTCATTGCTTCAAGCGTGTTGGCGGTTCCTTCAGGTACAGTGCCTAGTGCGATGAATTTATTGGAAAAATCGACGCCGCCGCCCGTCAGTAGGCCAATGATTGGCATCAAAATATCATCAGTGAACGATGCAATGATCTTTCCAAAAGCAGCCCCAATCAACACACCGACAGCAAGATCGAGAACATTTCCTTTGTTAACAAATGCCTTAAACTCTTCAAACATGGTAAACCCTCCATTATCATAGGCGCGGCAAAACTGTCAGAATTGCCGAGAATTGCAAGCATATTGCGAATACCCTCCGTACATCCTATCTCTGGTGTGTTATTCCAACGGGAGTTTGCCTGATATGTCACTTCGTCGTTCAACCCTTGTCCTGCTTACAGCGCTTTCGCTCTCCGCGTGCGGCGTTAACAGCGTCCCAACCGCTGAAGAAAATGCCAAGGCGAAATGGGCCAATGTTCAGGCCGATTATCAGCGCCGCGCCGATCTGATCCCAAATCTGGTTGAAACCGTGAAGGGTTTTGCAAAGCAAGAGCAGGGAACGCTTACCGCCGTTGTTGAAGCGCGGGCCAAAGCAACCTCAATCCAACTTAACGCTGGTGATCTGAGCGATCCTGCCAAAGTCGCGGCATTTCAGGCGGCTCAATCGCAGCTTAGCGGCTCGCTTGGTCGCTTGCTCGCCAATGTCGAAGCCTATCCAGACTTAAAGTCGAACGCCAATTTCCTCGCGCTGCAATCGCAGCTTGAGGGAACCGAAAACCGCATCAATATTTCGACCAAAGATTATAACGAGGCGGTGCAATCCTACAACACAACGATCCGTACCTTCCCCGATGCGATTGGTGCGAAGATTTTCTACGGTGCCAAACCGATGGAAACTTTCAAGGCGACGGCGCCTAATGCTGACCGCGCACCGACGGTGAAGTTCTAAGGAAAGGCAAAGCCCTTGTTCGTGTCCGTCATTCCCGCGAAGGCGGGAATCCATAACCTTCGAACGCTTGAGTTTATGGATTCCCGTCTTTGCAGGAATGGCGTTTTGGGATGGTTCCTGGCCATTCTGCTCGCGTGGATTTGCCTTGTCCCCGCCAACGCGCAGACGTTCCCCACGCTCACAGGCCGCGTGGTCGATGCCGCAAACATCATCCCCGATGCTGAAGAGGCGGCACTTGTTGTCAAGCTGACGGCGCTTGAGACTACGACCGACCGGCAGTTGGTGGTGGCGACGATCCCGAGTCTCGAAGGCTATCCGATTGACGATTATGGCTACCGGCTTGGCAGAGCTTGGGGGATTGGCCAGAAAGAGACTGATAATGGCGCGATCCTGATCGTCGCGCCAAATGACCGCAAGGTACGCGTCGAGGTGGGTTATGGGCTTGAACCGATTTTGACCGACGCATGGTCAAGCGTTCTGATCAACACAACGATATTACCACAGTTTAAGGCAGGGAATTATCCCGCAGGCATATCCGCAGGGGCTGACGCGCTGATCAGCCAATTGCAATTGCCCCCTGAAGAAGCCGCAAAACGTGCGGCGCAGGCGGGCAAAAAATCGCCATCACGTCAAAGCGGCGTCAGCCTTGGCGACGTGATCTTTTGGCTCGTTATCTTCTTCTTTTTCATACTCCCGATGCTCCGTTCAATGTTTGGCGGTAAGCGCGGGCGGCGGCACGGCAGCGGGCCGATCATTATCTGGGGCGGCGGTGATGATGATTGGGGCGGCGGTGGCGGCTGGGGTGGTGGTGGTGGTTTTTCGGGCGGCGGTGGCGGTTTTGGCGGCGGTGGCGCATCGGGGGGATGGTGATGGCACGAAGACTTTCACTTTCCACTGACGATCATGTCCGTGTCAGCGCAGCCGTCCACGCGGCGGAGCAAGGCACCGCCGGTGAGATTGTCACGATCACCGCCGACGCGTCGGATAGCTATAATGACGTCGCGCTCTGGTGGGCGATTGGTACGGCGGTGGTTGCGGTCGCAACACTTGCGGCATTCCCCGGCTTTTACGCCAACTTGCTTGGTCTAATGAGCAATGGCTGGGGGGCAGAATTTAGCGTTGCAGTCGCGCTTGAACTGGCGCTGGCGCTGCTTGTCCTGATTTTTGCGATTGTCAGGCTTAGCCTAAATTACCATCCACTCCGCTTCGTGCTGACCCCGCGCATCATCCGCGCGCAGCGGGTTCGTGCGCGTGCGGTTGGCTATTTCAAGGTTGGCGCTGAAAGCCGCACCTCAGGGCGGACGGGCATCCTCATCTATGTCTCACTTGCCGAACATATCGCCGAAATCATTGCCGATGAGGCAATCCACGGCAAAGTGCCGCCCGCTGCATGGGGTGATGCAATGGCTGATCTGATCGCAGAAATACGACAAGGGCGGCTGGCCGACGGAATGATTGCCGCTGTGCGCGATGTTGGCAAGATTCTCGCCGAACATTTCCCGCGCGCCGACGATGACGCCAATGAGCTTCCTGACCGGCTGATCGAATTGTGAGTTCAGAGCACGAGGAGATCGTTTGGCAGGGCAAATTCATCACCGCCAAACGCAAAGGCAAGTGGGAATATGTTGGCCGCGCGCGCGGGATCAAAGCGGCGGTGATCCTCGCAATTGATGAGGGTCACGTTATCCTTGTTGAGCAATACCGCGTACCGCTTGGCTGCAATTGTATTGAACTTCCTGCCGGTTTGATCGGCGATGACGAAGTCGGCGAGGCAACCGAAATAGCCGCCGCACGCGAACTTGAGGAAGAAACGGGATATCGCGCTGACAAGATCGCTGCGGTTGGTGAATTTTATTCGTCCCCCGGCATGGTCAGCGAGAGCTTCACATTGGTCAAAGCACTTGGCCTTACCAAGGTGAATGAAGGTGGTGGCGTTGACGGTGAAAATATCACCGTCCACCGCGTCGCGCTTGATCAGTTAGAGGGTTTTATCGACGTCAAACGACGCGAAGGCTGCGGAATCGATGTAAAGTTGCTGACCCTGCTTGGCCCACATTTGATCAGCGAAAATTATCCGAATAGGCCTGAAGTTTAAGGACGCGTACAGGCGCTGCTTCAATCTGGGCAGATATGCCGTTTTTGTCAGCATAAGCCTTTGCTGCCTCGGCGCTGCCAAAGCTCAACCGCACTTGCCGCTGCGTATCCGATGAGCCTGCCCAGCCCATCAAAGGATCGGGGCGCTGCGCTGTGGCGGGGATAAACTCCAGCACCCATAAATCGGTGCCTGCTCGGCCTGATTGCATTGCGTTTTTGGACTTTTGATAAATGCGTGCGCTGGTCATAACGCCCCTTTCCCGCAAAGTAGGCGTTTGATCAAGAGCGGCTTTGCGCCTTTTTGGTTTTGAGCGATGCAATTGCCTTGGTTGGATCATCGGGCCAATTATGTTTGGGATAACGCCCACGCATCTCCTTTGCGACATCGGCCCAGCTTCCCGCCCAAAAACCAAGAAGGTCACGCGTCGTCTGGATTGGCCGCCCGCCCGGCGATGTCAGGCTGAGTATAAGCGGCACATGGTTGCGCCCAATGGTTGGATGTGTCGCGAGCCCGAACAGCGCCTGCACCCGAAGCGTAACCTGCGGGCCGCCTTCGGCAGCATAGTCAATCGCATGGCTTGTCCCGGCGGGCGAGCGGAACTCGGCTGGGGCAAGCGCATCAACCGCGCATTTGCCGTCCCAGCCAAGCAGGTTTTCAAGCGCTTGGTATAATGCGCCCGGCGCAATGTCAGACAGTTTGCGTTTGTCCATTATGAGTGCAGGCAACCACTGGTCTAGGCCGTTAATCAAGGCCGCATCGATGAGCGCGCTTTCTCCGGCATAGGCCGCGCGGGTGCGGAGTGCCCGCGCGCTATCGCCCCAGTTGATGCAGCCAAGGCCGTGGATGCGCACGCCCTCAACCAATGCCTCGGCGATGGCATTTGGGTCTGCATTTGCATCATGCCCAGATGCGAGCGTGATTGCGCCAAGACGCCGCTCAATGCGCGCGTCAACGCTACCGTTGGGCGGATCGAAACTCAGCGTTCGCTGTGCCTCGATTCTATCACCGTAAAGCGCTTCAATCTCACGCCAATCAATCGCGGCGGCAGAGAGTATCCGCGCGCCCGATGCTGCGCCTTGGGTTTCGGCAACGGCGAGCCATTGGGATTTGGCGAGCGGTGAGGCCGGATCAAGCCGGAAACCGCGTCCACCTACGCTTGCCCAATGTTCGCCACTCGTCCCGCGTCGTCGCGCCAGCCGATCAGGAAAGGCAAGCGCGATTGCTGATGCGAGCGTCAGCCCCTCACCATTAGGCGAGGGGGTTAGTTTAATGAGATTTAGCCACCGGCGCGCTAACCCCCGCGCCGCCTCCGCGCGTTTCCCGCGTTCGCGTTGCCACCGCTCAAGCCGTACTTCGAGATCAACATCATTGCCGCCAAGCCCGCGTTCGGAGAGCAGCACTGCAACCGACGCAGCGATAGTCCCAATCCCGCGTTCTGCCCCTGCGATCAGCATGTGGCCAAGGCGCGGCGGCAGTGGCAGCGCGGCGATGGCCTTGCCGTGCAGGGTTGGCCGACCATCATGCCCAAGCGTTCCGAGGCTGGTAAGCTGCGCACGCGCCTCGGCAATCGCGGCCTCGGGCGGCGGGTCAATCCATTTAAGGTCGCGCGGGTCACTCACCCCCCATAGCGCGCAATCAAGCATAAGTGCCGAGAGATCAGCCTCCAATATCTCGGGCGGATCAAAGCGCGGCATTCCGGTGGTCGCGGCTTCCTCCCACAGGCGGTAGGCAACACCGGGGGCTTGCCGCGCGGCGCGGCCACTTCGCTGTGTCACGGCGGCTTGGCTTGCTCGTTCAGTGACGAGGCGGGTCATCCCAGCAGCGCGCTCGTAGCGTGGCCGTCTTGCCAATCCTGAGTCGATCACGATCCTTACCCCGTCAAGCGTCAGGCTGGTTTCAGCGATGCTCGTTGCAAGGATCAGCTTGCGCTTGCCTGCTGGAGCGGCTGCAATCGCCGCGCGTTGCTCAGCGGGATCAAGCGATCCGTGGAGGCGGTGGAGGCATATATCGGCGGGAAGGTTGGAGAGCCGCTCGGCGGTGCGTTCTATCTCAGCCACGCCGGGCAGGAAGGCGAGGCAGCTGCCCGCTTCTTCACGGAGCGCGCGCAGGATTGCCGCCGCCATTTCATCCTCAATCCGCGCCTCTGCACGCCTGCCGATATGGCGTAGCGTGAGCGGATAGGAGCGGCCTTCGCTTTCGATGATATTGGCGGCCATCATTTCGGCAAAGCGCGTACCATCTAGCGTTGCTGACATCGCGATCAGCCGCAGATCGGGGCGAAGTGCGGCCTGTGCATCAAGTGCGAGTGCAAGGCCAAAATCACTATCGAGGCTGCGTTCATGGACTTCGTCAAACAGAACCGCTGCAATGCCGGGTAGTTCTGGATCGGCCTGTATCCGGTTGCGGAAAATTCCCTCAGTAAGGACGAGAATGCGAGTCGCGGCGGACTGCTTTGTGTCCATCCGCGTGGAATAGCCAATGCTCTTACCAACGGGTTCGCCTGCAAGTTCAGCCATGCGTTCAGCGGCTGCGCGCGCGGCAAGGCGGCGGGGCGAAAGGAGAAGAATTTGGCCGCCATTTACCCAAGGCTCGTTCAGCAGGGCAGGGGCGATGGCAGTGGTTTTGCCCGCACCGGGAGGGGCAATCAGGACAGCATTGGGGCTGGCACGGAGCACTGCGATAAGATCAGGGATAACTCTAAAAATTGGCAACAACAGTTTCACGCCCCGTTCGCAGGCGGATCAGTTACCAGACTTGCTGCTTGATTGACGTTCTGACAGCATACCGACAAGCCCAATGACCGTGCCGATACTGCCGATCAGCGTCGTGAATATTGCTAATTCAAGCATCATTTGATTCTCTGAGCACATTTTCGGGCCAAAATCAACTGTTCGCCCATAAACCGCTTTGCGTCAGCGGGCGGGATGTGAGGATTAAGCATTTCATCTCCAATGGTATCATAAACCAATTTGCAAATGTCACCTTCTGTTTGATTTTGTGCCTGTTGCGATGTCCCGAACATTGCGATAATGGAACTGAGCAAACCACCAAAAAGCGTGAGCGATGCCGTCAGGATCGTTACGTTCGTCCAGAAGGATCGCCGCGTTGCCATCAATAGGCCCGTGCAATCGCAAACTCCACCGTTTCCACCAATGCTGATTTGGCTGCACTGTTTGCAAAGGGGCCAAGCGCATCAATCGCGCGCTGTCCGTAATGGCGGGCGCGCATCATCGTATCGTCAATCGCTTGGCTTTGGCGGAGCAGGCGGGTGGCATGAGTCAGATCTTCGTCCGAAACACGCCTGCCCTCCATGGCTTCGCGCCAGAATATCTTGTCAGCATCCGAACCACGCGCATGGGCGAGGATAACGGGCAGCGTCACCTTTCCATCGCGGAAATCATCGCCAACGCCTTTGCCCATCGTTTCGGTGTCTGACGCATAATCAATCGCATCATCGACAAGCTGGAAGGCAACCCCGAGGTTGCGGCCGTAGCTATCAAGTGCGTCCTCAACGGCCTGATCGCGTTCGGCAACAACCGCTGAAATCCTGCACGCAGCGGCAAACAGCGCTGCAGTTTTTGCGCCGATGATCGCGAGATATTTATCCTCACCAGTTGTAATCTGGCGCTGGGCTGTAAGCTGATTGACTTCGCCCTCAGCGATCACAGCACTTGCGTGGCTCAGGATTTTGAGGACTTTGAGGCTGCCATCCTCCACCATCAGTTCAAACGCGCGGCTGAACAGAAAATCCCCGACAAGCACACTGGCCGGATTGCCCCAGATCAGGTTGGCGGTACGTTTGCCGCGCCGCATGTCCGAACCGTCAACCACATCATCATGAAGCAAGGTTGCGGTATGAATAAATTCAACTGATGCGGCGAGCTTAAATTGCCGCGTCCCCGGATAGTCGAGCAGCTTGGCCGTCGCGAGCGTCAGCATTGGCCGCATCCGCTTCCCGCCGCCAGCGATCAGGTGTCCGGCAAGTTCGGGGATCAGCGGAATTTCGGACTGCATCCGGTCAAGAATTACGCTGTTGACGTGATTCATGTCAGCTGCAACCAGCGTCATGATTGGGTCAAGCGATGGGGATTTTTCGGCCCCGATGCGGTGAAGCGTTGCAGTCATATCAGAATCCGCATTGGCGGTGAGCGTCCCTAAACGCAAGTGCATTTGCGGCCATAAGACTTGCATCGCAGGCATGTTGGGGCATAGCAGGGTGCAAGTTGTGGAGGCACTGATGACTGATAACCGTTTGAACCAATACCGCCAGACGATTGACAATATCGATGCGGCACTTGTGTTCATGCTTGCCGAGCGGTTCAAGACAACGCAAGCGGTTGGCCGTTATAAGGCTGAGGTTGGCCTGCCTCCGGCTGATCCGGGTCGTGAGGAGCGTCAGATTGGGCGGCTGCGCGGGCTTGCCAAAGACGCCAATCTCGATCCTGATTTCACCGAAAAATTCTTGCGCTTCATCATTGACGAAGTGATCCGCCATCACCAGCAGATTAGTGCGCAGTAGCCCAGAAAAACCAAAGGGAGCCGTTAAGCTCCCTTGGCCTTTAGCTCCCTTGCGGGAAACGGACACCCAGACGGGGCCGCAGGTGGTTAAGTGTGCACTTATACGTTACTTACCGAAGTCATATCTTTTTGCCGACGGCAACGCCGATGACGCCCGCCAATCCAGCACCTAAAGTTGCCACAATAATCTTTTTCGTATCGTCGTTTAGGCCGCCAGCGATGAAAGCAAAAATGAGGAAGATAGTAATACCTATTGCTATGGTAGCGCAGATTGTAACGATCCGCATATATTTTTTGTGATCATCAGATTCTTTGGCGGCTTCATTTTGGAGTCTCTGAACCGCGACTGCCTCGGGTTCGACCTTAACTTCACGAACTGCACTTTCAGGTACGAGTTGATTGAGCGATATCTGTGTTGGTTCTATTTGTCCGCCACGGTTGTCGCTCATCAGTCAAGCAGTCCGACTAGCTCCACGTCGAGCTTCGAGGCGTCACGAGTAAAGCCGATGTGTTCAAAGCCTCGTGCTTTTTGTTTGTCAGCGGCCTTCACTACTGCAAGGGCGCGGCGAACGATGTCGGTCATCGTTGTTTGCTGACTGTCGGCAACCCTATTGAGAAGATCAGCGACCTCGTCGCTAACTTCAATGCTAATTCTTTTAGACATAATTTTTCCTCATCATTGGGCAAAAATCTCCCAGTCACAGCCTAGCTATGCGGGAGCGCGAATTGTGATGTTAAGTAATTGGAAGCGGTGCCGCCATTGGAATAGGGTGTATGCTGCGCATAAGCCCAGTGGCGATTTTTCAGAGGTGATCTTTTCTCATATCTCACTGCCTTCCTTGGTTCTTTGAAGGGCATACATAATGGGTCTCCTCTTCACTCGCCTCAATGGCGCGCATCTTCAAATGACACACACCGCATTCATTGTCAATCAAAAAACACATTTTATGTAATTATTTTGCGTTAAATGTGCCATGATAGTACATGAATCATGTTGCTTTAACGCGTATTCCAAATTATGGAAGCCCTAATGTTTTTGGGATTTGCCTGCCATGCGCGATGATGAAAATCTGGTTTTTGGCTTGAAAGAGGCCGTGGCGAAGCTGCCACAGGTGTTGCAAGAGCCTGCAATTGAGGAATTCTTTGAGGGTTTCGAGCTATGGTCGCTTAGAAAAGTGGGGACATTGACCTTCTTTCATGATTCGACGCGGCGCTGGAAATCAGCCGTTCGCTTCCTTTTGGTTGGTGATGTCTTTTGGTTTGATCTTTATTACCTGCAAGATCGGAAAAGGCGTTGGTGCCTTGCTACGGCAAGTGTTTCCTTGGATGATCCGCCGTCTGTAGCGAGTCTCAGGGCAAAGGGCGGCTATCTTCCTCTCTAAGCGTAGGTTGGTTTCAGTCAGCCCGTTGCTTTGGAGCCTACCCCTTAGCATGAAGGATTAGGCGGCTATCGCGAGCGAATGCGGCAAGGGCGCGCAGCGGGAGTGCAGCCACGCAACGGATGCTGATTTACCTAATTCAGATCGACTCAAATCAGTCGGTGGTTGCCGTGCGCGCCTCCAATCACTAGCTAGAGAAAATGGCAGATCCTTATTCAACGCTTGGGGTGGCGCGCGGGGCAAGCGACGCAGATATTAAGAAGGCGTATCGCAAGCTCGCCAAAGAGCTTCACCCCGATACTAATCCCAATAATCCCAAGGCAGCGGCGCGCTTTGCGGGCGTGACGGCGGCCTATGACCTGCTGTCCGACAAGGATAAGCGCGCGCGCTTTGATCGCGGTGAGATTGACGGCGATGGCAATCCCGCCAATCCCTTTGCAGGGGCACGTGGCAGCAGCGGCGGCGGTTTTCGCGGAAATCCCGGCGGCGGCGGAGGCTTTGCCGGTGCTGTTGACGGCGATCTCAGCGACATTTTTGAAGGGTTGTTCGGTGGCGGCGGAGGTTTTGGCCGTCGGTCAGCGCCGCCCGCACGCGGGGCCAATGTCAACTACCGATTGGTCGTGTCCTTTGTCGATGCAGCATCTTGCGCGCCGCAGCGGATCACGCTTCAGGACGGCAAGACGATTGACCTCAAAATCCCCGCCGGTGTTGAAAACGGCACGCAGGTTCGGCTTGCGGGCAAGGGGCAGGTTGGAGGCGGCGGCAATGGCGATGCGATCGTAACGATTGAGATTGGCACCCACCGTTTCTTCACGCGTGACGGTGATCATGTCCGCCTTGATTTGCCCATCACGCTTGGCGAGGCCGTGCTTGGCGGCAAGGTCAAGGTGCCAACGGTTGACGGAGCGGTCATGCTCGGCATTCCCAAGGGCGCGACTTCGGGCAAGGTCTTGCGCCTGAAGGGCAAGGGCTTCACTGGCAAATCGGGCGTGCGCGGCGATCAACTGGTAACACTGATGATTGACGTACCTGCGGACGATCCAGCGCTTGATCAGTTCGTCCAAAGCTGGGCTGATAATCGGAATCCGAGAGGTGAGTTGGGTGTGTGACAGCACATTGCTAAGCCCGTCACCCTGAACTTGTTTCAGGGTCTATCCCTCAGCAAGGGAAGGCAGGATTTGTGGAGAGATGGATGCTGAAACGAGTTCAGCATGACGGTGTAAGGGTTATGGTGTTCCAATGAGAGACATTTCCCCAGAATCGCCCGAGGAACGCCGAAAGCACCCCCATGCAGCACCACCAGTGGCGGGCTGGCGGCATTATATCGGGCCGGGATCGCCCGCGTTTGAGGTTGTACGGCGCACTTTTGTTGGCGTTTATAATGAAGGCTTTATTCACGCAGGAAACCTTGCCTATCTGACGCTGCTGACGCTCTTTCCCTTTTTCATCGTGATAGCCGCGATCACTCAGTTGATCGGCAAGACCGAGGAAAATATGGCGGCGGTTGCTGCACTTGTCGCCGCTTTGCCCCCAAGTGTAGCAGCCCTCGTTGAGGCCACTGCGCGCGAAGTGTTGACCGCACGGACTGGGCCGTTTCTTTGGTTTGGCGCACTTGTTGGGCTGTGGACGGTCAGCAGCTTTATTGAAACCATCCGCGAGATACTGCGCCGCGCCTACGGGACAGATTATACCCGCCCCTTCTGGCAAAACCGTTTGATCGGCGTTGCGATTGTCTTTGTTTCTGTCGCGTTGTTGATGACGGCTTTCTCGGCGCAAATTCTGCTCACGACGGGTGAGGAACTTCTAGTGCGGTTTGTGCCCGCTGCTGACCGCGCGGCGAACTGGCTCGGTTCAACGCGTTTCATCCCTGTGATCGCAACCTTCATCGCAATTTTCCTCATGCTGTGGACGTTGACGCCGACGCAGTACCGCGCCTGGGCTTATCCCAAATGGCCCGGTGCTGCCTTTGCAACCGCTTGGTGGTACGGCGCTTTGACGCTGCTCCCGCGCGCGATTGAAGCGCTTGGCGGCTATGCACTCACCTACGGCGGGCTTGCGGGCGTGATGATTGCTTTGCTGTTTTTCTGGCTCGTAGGCTATGGCCTAGTGATTGGCGCGCATTTGAATGCAGCACTAGCAGATACTGGCAAAATCGGGTTAAAGGGCAGCAATGGGCGTGATGATATGATGGAGGCAACGTGGCTGGATACATGAAGGGCAAGCGCGGGCTAATCATGGGGCTTGCCAATGAACGCTCGCTTGCGTGGGGGATCGCACAGAAATTACATGCCGAAGGCGCCGAATTGGCGTTCAGCTATCAAGGCGATGCACTTGGCAAGCGGGTGCGCCCACTTGCTGAACAATTGGGCAGTGATTTCCTGATCGACTGTGATGTGAGCGATATGGCCGCGCTCGACAGTGCCTTTGAGGCACTGGCCGCGCGCTGGCCCACGATTGATTTCGTTGTCCACGCGATTGGCTTTTCTGATAAGAATGAGCTGCGCGGCGGCTATGTTGATACGAGCCTCGAAAACTTCCAGATGACGATGAACATCAGCGTTTACAGCTTTGTCGCCATTGCACAACGGGCGAGTGCGATGATGCCCAATGGCGGCGCGCTGCTTACGTTGAGCTATTATGGCGCTGAAAAAGTTATTCCGCATTATAATGTGATGGGCGTGGCCAAGGCGGCACTTGAAACCAGCGTCAAATATCTAGCAGTTGATCTTGGCCGCAATAACATCCGGGTGAACGCGATTTCTGCCGGGCCAATCAAGACGCTTGCAGCGAGCGGGATCGGCGATTTCCGCTACATCATGAAATGGAATGAACTCAACAGCCCGCTCAAGCGCAACGTCACGATTGAGGATGTTGGCGGGGCAGGGCTTTATCTTCTGAGCGATCTGTCAAGCGGCGTCACCGGCGAAACGCACCATGTTGATGCAGGCTATCATGTGATCGGCATGAAGGCCGAAGATGCGCCGGATATCGCGTTGTCGTGAGCGCAGCATTGGTCATCGATCATGTTCAAATTGCGATGCCAGTCGGCGGTGAGACCCAAGCACGGGCCTTTTTTGGAATGCTGCTGGGGCTAAAGGAACTTCCCAAGCCGGATGACATGGCAGAGCGCGGAGGATGCTGGTTTGCGGCAGGCCAGCACCAAATTCATTTGGGTGCTGAGGCTGATTTTCGTCCTGCGAAGAAAGCCCATATTGCTCTGCAAACGAGTAATTTGGCCGAACTGCGCGCACGTTTTGAGGCGGCGGGTTATGCAACAGTTGACGATGTGCCGGTAGATGGCAGACACCGCTTTTTCTCAACTGACCCATTCGGCAACCGAATCGAGTTTTTGGAAGCGACACCGCACAGATGAGCTACAACAGCTTCGGCCATATTTTCCGCTTTACGACATGGGGCGAAAGCCACGGGCCTGCGCTTGGTGCGATTGTGGATGGGTGCCCGCCGGGGTTGCCGCTCAGCGAGGCCGATATCCAGCCCTTCCTTGATAAACGCCGTCCCGGTACGTCACGCTTTACGACGCAGCGGCAGGAGGCTGATGCGGTCAAGATATTATCAGGCGTGTTTGACGGGCGGACGACGGGAACACCGATTTCGCTGATGATTGAAAATACCGATCAGCGTTCAAAAGATTATAGCGACGTTGCCAAGGCTTATCGCCCCGGCCACGCCGACTATGCCTATGATGCCAAATATGGCTTTCGCGATTATCGCGGCGGCGGGCGCAGTTCGGCGCGTGAGACGGCAGCGCGGGTTGCGGCGGGTGCGGTTGCGCTGCTGGCGATTCCCGAAGTATCGATCCTTGCTTATGTCGTCGAAATTGGTGGCGACGCGATTGACCGCGATAATTTTGAAGCCGCACAGGTTGATAAAAACCCCTTCTTCTGCCCCGATGAAGTGGCCGCTGCGCGCTGGGAAGCCTTGGTTGATCAGGCCCGCAAGGTTGGGTCATCGCTTGGTGCAGTCATCGAATGTGTTGCAACCGGGGTTCCTGCCGGATGGGGTGCGCCGCTTTATGCCAAGCTCGATGCTGAGCTGGCCGCCGCAATGATGAGCATCAACGCGGTCAAGGGCGTTGAGATTGGCGATGGTTTCGCCGCCGCCCGGCTGCGCGGTGAACAAAATGCCGATGCGATGCGACCCGGATCAAACAAGCCAGACTTTCTCGCCAATCATGCCGGCGGGATTGCGGGCGGGATATCAACCGGTCAACCGGTGGTCTGCCGCGTCGCGTTCAAGCCGACCAGCTCAATCCTGACGCCGGTTGAAACCATCACCAATGCGGGCGAAGCGACTGAAATCGTCACTAAAGGCCGTCATGATCCGTGCGTCGGCATTCGTGGCACGCCTGTCGTCGCTGCAATGATGGCGCTCGTGCTTGCTGATCAGAAACTGCTCCACCGGGCGCAGTGCGGTGTTTAGAATATCTTCCGCAGGCTCACTTCGATAAACCGCCCACGCGGATCAACGAAGCCGGGCAGAAAGCTGAATGGCACCATCCCGTTATTATCGCGCACATCGCGGATGGCATTCGTCAGATTATCGATCCGCAGCGAAAGACGGGTTCCTTTGAGTAATGGCACGCGCTTGATCAGCGATTTACGGCTGTCAAAATTGATGAAGAAACGCGCGTTGAGCGTCAGCAGATCGGAGAAGCGCAAGTCGCCATCGCTGCTGCCCGGTGTCAGGCTGCCCTTGACGGTGCTTCCGCTGATATAATTTCCGGTAAGACGCAGGCCGAGCCCGTTTTTGAACACGCCGCTTTCAAGCTCAACCGCATGGCGCGATGATCCGCCATTGCCGCCAACCGCCGACCCATCCAACAGATCGAGCGCTGGCAGGCTGCGCTGAATGCTGATTTCGTCGGTGAAACGGTAGCTGTAATAAAGCCCCAATTGAATTCCGCCGGGGCCACCGGGGCCGCCGAAGCCTCCACCACCGCGCCCCGGCCCACCGCCACGTGGGCCACCGCCACGTGGGCCACCACTGGCGCGCGCTCCGTCGCTTGGACGTTCGGATGCGGCTCCCGGTCGCGCGCCTGCGGGGCGTTCGGCCGCACCTTCGCGACGCGGCGGTGCTTTGAATGGATTGAAAAGGTTGAACCCGGTGCGGAGCACGTCGCTGCGTGTTGTATCATAATTGATTGGTCGCGTGTCGATTGAGAGCAGCCGCCCGCTTGCGTCACGAACGAAACGATCAGGAAAGGCGCGTTCGATTTCGGGGGTTAACGCTGGAAAGCTAGCGACGGTGCCGCTGCTGCGATTGCGGAAGAAATTGCTGCTGAGCGAAAGCAGCGGCGTTTGTGATATCTGATAGGATAGACCAATTTTAATATCGCGGCGCTGCTCTGCGCGCAGGGCGGGATTGCCGCCGCTGATCCGATCAATGATGACGCTGGCTTGGTTGCGGAAATCAAATACGGGCACACCTGGCGTGACCAGCAATGGCTCGCCAAGCTGTTGGATCGACGGGGCTGCCTCTTCGGTTGTAATGCCCGCGAGCAACGATACGCCCTTCACTGGCGTCCAGTTCAACCCAAATCCATAAGCGGTAAGCCCGGCAAAATCATCAAGCTCACGGTAACCAGCGTTGAAATTAACTGACAGGTCACCAAGTGCCGATGCCACGCCGCGCGCTTTATCAGCGAGGGGAATATCGATGCTCGCGCGAACATTGGCCTCATCACGTCCAAATTGCGCATTGCGTGTAACGCCGCTGCGCACTGATTGGCTGACGAAAGTGCGGGCATCAAAGCCACCGCGTAGTGTTGCCTGCACCTTGCCCGCTGGCAGCTCAAGCAGCGCGCCAGACAGCGTATAGATCGCGTCGCCTGATGTTGCGGTGGACGTAGCACTATCGCGCCCGCCGCTTTGCCGGTCAGTCAGTGTCTTGAGCCGGGCGCGGTCAACATTGCCAGTCAGCGACCATTGCCAGCGACCAATCGGCCCATCAAGCGTTAGCCCGCCGCGAAGCGTGCGCGTTGTTGCGTCGCGGTCAAGCGGATCAATCAGCCCGTCCCCGCTAAGCGAAGCAACGCCAAACTGCGACGCGCGATCCGCATAGTCATAACGCCCATTAAGCGTGAGCCCGACCGTATCAGTAATCGTGCGGTTGACCGTCGCGCCAAGGGTGAGCTCGTCACTACGGGGCAGCAATGTGCGGAACCGCCCCGGATCAAGCGCGCCGCGATCAATATTGCGCTCAGCCTCATTGAGCGCAGTACCACCATTATATTCGGCATTGAGGTTGGTCCGTCCCTTCTCACCGATTCTGGTGAAGGTTGATCCGAATTCAGTTTCGGCGCGACCACTAGCGGTTGACAGTCCGTAATCGCCCTCAAAGGTAATCGCGGCAAAACCGGGGCGGAGGATGAAATTGGTGACGCGCTGATCCGCGCTAAACCCATAACGGAGCGCTGCTTCTTCAGGGAGAACTTCAACGCGTAAGATCGCCTCAGACGGTAGGTCACGAATTTCGGCAAAGCTGGAGACACGCCGACTATTGACCAGAATGACTGGTGCCCCCCCGCCGCGACCCCGGCCAGACTGTGTCTGCGGCGCAAGCGCTGTGAGCAAATCAGCAAGTGTCGAGGCGCCATAGCCCTCAATCCCATCCTCATTGATCGTAATTTCAGGCGCAATGTCGTCAACCGCTGACCCAGAGATACGCGGCGCAGTAACGACGATTTCAGGGCGGGTGTCAGCCTGATCATTTTCGGGCGATTGCTGCGCCTCGGCGTGTGATGTTTGCAACACCACAGTCGTGATGATGATAAAAATCCACCACCGCGAGATGAGCATTGAATAACTCCAAAATTGTCGTTTAGTCTAAATATGATTGCTAAATAGCAACTACAGATGTCCGATTGGTGAACAGGTTTCAGCTCCACAAAAAAGGGTGGCGCTCAGAATCTCTGAACCCCACCCTAAAGAGATCGCAGTGCCTATTGCTGACTAGAAACGGTAATCTAGGCTTACTGTGTAGCGGCGTCCAAGTGTGTCATAGGCACCAAATGCACCGCCTGAAACAGGGAAAGGCGGTGCTTTATCCGTCAGGTTTGAGACGTTAAAACGGATAAAGGTCTCCTCCTTGAATTTGTACGATGCGGAGAGCCCAAGGATCCATTGATCCTTAACTGACAAAATATCCTGTGTTTCAACAGTATTGAGTATATTGAATTTTGCTCGCCCCGTGTAATTTGCACGGAAATCAACGCCAAGTTTACCCTGTGTATAGCCAAGATTTAACTGGCCAGAATATTTGGGATCACCAATCTCACCAGCATTCGGATTGTTAACAACGCCGGTATTGTTAAAATCAAGAGTATCAAGATAGAAGAAAGATCCACCTATATCGAATGTTGCCTCAGAACCAAAAAGGGTAACTGGGAAGTTGTAGTCAACCTCGGCGGTTAGGCCTTTGAAGAGAATGAAGGCGCCGTTGGTGAAACCAAGCCGCAGGCCAGGATTCGCAGCATCGCTGACCAACTGACCATTGTTTGGCCCGCCACGGACACGGTCGAAGCGTGAGCAAAACTGATTTGCATCATCGACATTTGTCGCATCAAAATTATCATTATCATAGCAGCCGTTAGCGATATCAGTAGCATTCAGGTTCGCAATGTTACCGATGATCTTGATGCGGTTCCAGTCAACCGCAGCGCGGAAACGTGGAAGGAATGTTGGCTTCAACACAACACCAAATGTATAGGATTTGGCTTCTTCGTTAGCTAGGTTTGGATCGCCGCCGGTTAGCGCCGGTTGGGTTGCTGACCGAGCCACCGATGAAAAGGTTGCACCGTTGATACCATAATCGGCATAAAAGGCAGCGCAGTTGCGTGTCCGCGCAGCAGGGTTCGCACCACTACCAGCGTTGATTGAGTCGCAAGGATCGTTGAAAGCGCTGAACAGAGGTGTTCGGGTTGTGAACAACTCCACTAGTGCGGGCGCACGTAGCGACCTTGTATAGTTGCCACGGAACTGGATGTCAGCAACTGGGCTGTAGCGACCACCAAAGGTGTAGGTCGTAAATCCGCCATTGACCGTATTGTCGACATAGCGGCCTTTGGCTTCAAGTTCGAGACTGTGGATCAGCGGGATGTTATTTTTGGGTGAAACTAGCGGTAGCGAAAGCTCCCCAAACGCCTCATCGGTGTTGAATTTGCCGCCGTTCGCTAAAATCGACACTGCCCGACCAAGACCTGCCAACTGGAACGCATCGGGCTGGAATCGTCCGCGTTCTTGACGGTGTTCATAGCCAATGGCAGCGGCAATTGGGCCGGCCCATAGTGAAAAGAGATTACCGTCTAGTGTCGCGGTGTAGACTTCTTGTTCAAGAACCGCCGTTGCTCGTGTCCGCGCGGTTACATAGGCAAGCGAAGCTGCCGAGGCACGATTGGCACCGAACACGTCAAGTGGCACGCAGTTAGGATCGGCAATAGGATTGATCCCGCCCGGCGCAACATTGCGCGTTGGGGTCGGATTACACACAATCTGTCCAGCGGCATTTGTCGTAACGTTGATCGCATTAGCAAAGCGTTGTTGGTTGAGAACTGTCTGGAAAAATTCGCCTTTGCTGCGACCGTAGTTTGCTGAAACTTCCCAGCGGTAGTCATTTCCAAAGAGTTCGAAATTGCCGTTGAACCCACCGACGATGCGATACAGTTCTTGATTGCTGGCAGCTCTGTTGACTACCAAATCGTCGGAATAGCGGGACACCCGGAAATCTGTGACGCCGAGTCCGGCAAGTGTCGTGCGCGCTTGCGGCGTTAGACGTGGATCGGTTGCTGAGAATATCAGCGGTGCTGAAACACCGCCGAACAGGGTTGCATTGAAAATCGGCTGATCATTGATTTCCTTCGCTTTGGCATAATAATAATTACCTTCAAAGAAGACCGATATCTTGTCAGTGATATCGTAGTGACCAATTGCTGATGTCGTATAACGCTCAAGATCCGCCAGTAGTGATACTGAGTCGTTCAAACGAACCCCATCACCCCCAAATGCGTTTTGTACCCCAAAAGGAATCCCTGGATTGAACGGTGCCAGATTGCCCGATTGATCAAATTGGACCAACGTATTAGCAGCACCAAAGCCACGTGGAAGGCCGTTAGCTATTGTGGTAGTGCCGGTTGAAGGTAGCAAGAGGCCACCACGCGTTAGGCTGAAAATCCGGCCATCGCGAACGAACACAGAGTTTGGAATGCCATCGGTACCGCCAGTATTAAATGGCACGTTGGGGCTAACACGACCGTCTGTGGCTGGTGTGCGGCCAGGAAGGTTCGCAGTCGCTGAACCTGCGAGAGGATTGGTACCGGTAACAATGGCATCGGCAAAACGTCTCCGCTCAGTCGCGAGAACGCCCTTGCTATTGTCATAAGATACAGAGACCGCGATATTACCACGACCTTCATCGAAATTAATTCCGCTGGTTGCTGCGATATTATAGCGCTGGTTATCACCTCTGCTCGTAATGCCGGATAATCCAGAAATCTGAAAACCTTCAAAATTCTTTTTGAGGATGACATTGACTACACCGGCAATGGCGTCCGAACCATATGCGGGGGCACCACCGATTGTTAGGTTTTCGATGCGCTCAATCAGTTCAGCTGGAATGACATTGAGATCAACCTGAACGCCTGGCGCAGCAGGCCCGAAGACTGTTGTCGCGTTCGATGAGACAAAGCGCCGCCCGTTAACTGTTGTCAGTGTGCGATTTGAACCAAGCCCAAAACGGTTGACGAAGTTTTGGCCAACGCCAAAGCCTGATTGCCCGCCTTCAGGTGTAATGCCCACACCAAAGCCGGGTAGCTCATTAAGCGCATCAGCAGCATTGGTCAGCCCACGTGTATCGAGATATTTCTGTGAAATGACAAGCGCAGGCTCAAGTGTGTCAAAGCCCGCACGGCGAATGCGCGAACCTGTGACGACGATCAGTTCCTTATCATCACCATCCTCTGCCTCATCGGCAGGTGCGGGCGTTTCTGTTGTCGATTGCGCTACCGCCGTGTTTGGAACCATACAAAAGGCAGCAGGCACCAACATGGTGGCGCTCAAAAGGCTGAATTTTTTCATTGTTAACATCCCCGAGTTTGTTTTGCGCGGAGTCTGTCCGCAACAATGCAACAACAAACTATATTATCGGGGGGTGAGCAAGCCCGCCACTACGGGATTATTACTGTTTTGTTAATTTTGATTGGCGCCGTTGTATTGCTGCCACACAAAAGCGAAAAGATACAGATTCAAATGCCGGAGGCGAAGCGTTAGCCTCGCCTCCGGAGAATAACGGCTCAGCCGTTCAGCTTGTCCTTGATTGCCTTGGCAACCGTGAAACCGAGCTTACGTGATGCGGCGATTTTCATCGCAGCGCCGGTTGAAGGGTTGCGGCCTTCGCGGGCTGGGCTGTGCTTAACCTTGAACTTGCCAAAGCCTGGGATCGAAACTTCATCGCCTTTGGCTGCGGCATCACCGATTGCGCCAAATACTGCGTCAACGATTTTCTTGGCGTCAGCTTTAGTGAGACCATGTGCGCCGGCGATGTGATCGGCGAGATCGCTGCTGTTCATTATTGTTTCTCCTGAATAGTTACTTGGGCTGGAACCCCCGCCCTGTGGCTCGCCTAAGCGCGCGTAGGAGTCACGTCAATCACTGTCTCGGCTAAAATGGCCCGATTGAGCGCGTTTTGAGGTGATTTTTGCATTTTGGTTAATATTTCAGCTTTAGGCCGGGCCGATTCCATCGGGTTTTGACCAGCCGACCACTGCCAGACAGGCAAATATAGGCGTCCATCATGTCATTGCCGCCAAAGGCGATATTGGTTGTAAAGATATCATCGGTTGTAACAAATTCTATAAGATCGCCCTGCGGTGAAATCACCGAAATCCCGCATTCGCCAATCGTCGCCACGCAAATATTGCCATTGGCTTCCATCGCTAGGCTATCGAAGAATTTGTAACCAGCAGGTCGGTAGACTGGAATGCCGGGGCCACCCGGCCCAGCGGCATCATCGACTTTGCCGGGTGCGACAATGTTGAATTTCATCAATCGGCACGTGTAGGTTTCAGCGGCATAAAGCGTATTGCCATCGGGTGAGAGGCCAACGCCATTTGGGTTGTTGCTTGGCCAGATGACCTCTTCCAGAAAACTGCCATCGGCCTTGGCATAGAAAATCCCAACGATATCATTGCAGCGCTTGTCATAATCGATCTTGCCGTGATCAGTGAACCAAAACCCGCCATGCGCATCAAACATAATGTCGTTCGGGCCGCGTAACGAACATCCGAAATCGCCGGATTTATAAAGAATTTCGACTGCGCCAGTTTCGATATCGATCCGTTCGATCCGTCCGCCCGAATAATTCTTGGCAATCCCATGTGGCGTAAGATAGCCGTTGGATTCGATATATTCAAAGCCGCCATTGTTGCAGCAATAGAGCGTGCCATCGGGGCCAATCGCAAGCCCATTTGGTCCGCCTCCGACATCTGCCACAGTTTCTTTACGGCCTCCTGGCCAGCAGCGGGTGATGATGCCGCTTGCAATTTCGGTCAGGATAACGCTGCCATCAGGCATCACCACTGGCCCTTCTGGAAAGCGCAGTCCATCGGCGATCAATTCAAATTCAACCATTTTTCTCTCCCCGCCCCTTAATGCTCATGCTTCGGGGTCGCTTATGATCATGAAATCTCCTATGAAGGCGTGCAACCCCAAATGATCAAGCGAGCCCAACATGACTGTGACTTATGATGCCGACCTCAAGCTCTTCATCAACGGCGCTTGGCGAAGTGGCGAGGGCCGCGATTGCCATGCAGTTGTCAATCCGGCGACGGGGGCAGCAATTGCAGAACTGCCACTGGCAACCGCTGCTGACTTAGACGAAGCGCTTGCGGCCTCGCAAATGGCGTTTGGGATCTGGCGTGCAACTGATGTCGATGCGCGCGGCGCGATCCTCCACAAGGCAGCCGATTTGTTGCGCGCGCGCGCGGACTCGGTCGCGGTGTTGCTAACGATGGAGCAAGGCAAGCCGATTGGCGAAGCGAGGGGCGAAGTCATCGCCAGCGCAAGCCTGCTCGACTATTTTGCTGAGGAGGCCAAGCGCAGCTATGGCCGCGTGCTTGTGCGCCCAACCGGCCAGCGTTCGATTGTTATTAAGCAGCCTGTCGGGCCGGTCGCTTCGTTCACGCCGTGGAATTTCCCGATCTTCCTGATGGCGAAAAAACTTGCAGCCGCCCTAGCCGCAGGTTGTTCAGTTATTGCCAAGCCGCCTGAGGAAACGCCGGGCTGCACCAGCGCGCTCATCCAATGTCTTGCCGATGCGGGCCTGCCAGCCGGTGTCGCCCAACTGGTTTACGGCGTGCCCGATATGGTCAGCCGCCAGTTGATCGCATCGCCTGTCATTCGCAAGGTGAGCTTCACTGGTTCAGTGCCGGTGGGCAAGCATTTGATGAAGCTCGCCGCTGACGGCGTTAAGCGCGTGACGATGGAGCTTGGCGGCCACGCGCCGGTGCTGATCTTTGACGATTGCGATCTTGAAAAGACGCTCGATATGGTTGTTCCGCAGAAATTCCGCAACGCCGGGCAAGTCTGCGTATCGCCAACACGCTTTTATGTGCAGGAGGCGATTTATGAGCGTTTTGTTACTGGCTTTGCCACACGAACACAGGGTGTGAAGATCGGTAACGGACTTTCCGCCGACACCAAAATGGGGCCGCTCGCCAATCCGCGCCGACCTTCAGCGATTGGCGCGCTGGTTGAAGATGCGCGTAGCAAAGGCGCGCGCGTACTTGCGGGCGGGCAGCCCGAGGGCGGCGGATTCTTCTATCAACCAACCGTCCTTGCCGATGTGCCGCTTGAGGCCGACATCATGTCGAATGAGCCGTTCGGCCCAGTCGCAGTTTGCCGCGCCTTTGCCAGCTTTGACGATGCCATCGAACAGGCCAACCGCCTGCCTTACGGTCTTGCCGCCTTTGCCTTTACCGAAAATGGCCGCCGTGCTAACTTGCTTGGTGATGCGATTGAGGCCGGGATGGTCGGCATCAACACATTTGCAATTGGCGGCAATGACTCGCCCTTTGGCGGGGTCAAAGACTCAGGCTTCGGCAGTGAAGGCGGGCCAGAAGGGCTTGATGGCTATTACGCGACCAAGGCAATCCATCAGGCGTGAGACAATTATGTGTGCAATCGGCATTTGAAAATCAGATTTAATGCCGGTAACTCGACCATATGGAAATTCATTTCCCCGTCGAATTTATTGTTTACGGAACCCCTGTTTCGTTACAGGCGTCTCCCAAATCGAAAAACGCTTGGAAAACAGAGGTTAAAGCTGCAAGCTATGCTGCTCTTCCACAAGGACATTTTTGGTATGAAGGCCGAGCAGCGCTGACGCTTTATTATTTTCCTTCTGAGGCCATGATTGGTGACGTAGACAACATTATAAAGACCGTTCAGGATTCTTTGAGCAAGCATGTTCTGAAGGACGACGATCAGATTGACAGGGTGGTCGTTCAACGCTTCAATCCAGATGCGACGTTTGAATTTACCGACCCAAGCATTACATTGGAAAAGGCATTGTCCAGCGCTGAGTCCGCATTGTACGTTAAAATATCAAATGACCCCTACGAGGATCTGTTATGACACCACAAGCACATGAGGTAGCGATTTTGGAGCGCGTCCAAGCTAATCTCAATGCGGAGGGTTACAGGGTGGTTCTCCAGCCTGATCGCTATACCCTGCCTGATTTTCTACAAGACCTCAGCCCTGATGCTGTTGCCTTTGGTGAGCGGGGTAATCTTGTTGTAGAAGTGGTTTCTAGGTCGAACAATACTGATCAGAAACTCCAGCGCTTTCGTAACGCGTTGGACGGTCAACCTGATTGGAAATTACACACAGTGTGGACATCAGGACATACAGTCCCGCCTTCACCAAAGCAGGCGTCTAGAAAATCCGTTCAATCTTCACTTCGGCAGATAACAAATCTCTTGGAATCTGGCTTTGTCCAGCCAGCATTCTTGCTTTGCTGGGCTACTCTCGAAGCTGTGGGACGTAGGCTGTTACCTAGCGAATTGGAAAAGCCGCAAAGCCCCGCAAGGCTTGTGGAGCATCTGGCTGCTCAGGGACATTTAGCACGGGCAGAAGTATCCACCTTAAAAAGCTGGGCGCAAACCAGAAATAAGCTGGTTCACGGTGACCTTGATCTTGATATTTCGGAATTGGAAACACGAAAATTTTCCGAAATTATTACTCGGGTAAGTTCCTTATCATCATGACCGACTTTTTAACCAAGGTAATCCATCAGGCGTGAGTGAGCGGCCCATCCGCCGGATTGCGTATCTGAGTGCCGGGATTGTTTCGGTTGCGCTTGGGGCGATTGGTGCGTTTTTGCCGCTCTTGCCAACGGTGCCGTTCCTGATCTTGGCTGCCTTTTGCTTTGCGCGGAGCAATCCGGTGTGGGAGCAGAAACTGCTCAACCATCCGCGTTACGGCGCAACGCTTCGAGCTTGGCGTGAGAAGGGAGTCGTTGGCAGGCGTGCCAAATTGGCGGCAACGGGCGCGTTTGCGGTGAGCTCGGTGCTTGGCTTTGCGATGCTGAGCGTGCCTTGGTCATTCATCCCGCTTGGTGTCGGGCTGGTCTGCGGCACATGGCTGTGGTTAAGACCCGAAGCGTGAGGCGCTCATAAATCTTCAAATGGAAGGTCAAGCACCGGATATTCGCGCCAGTCCTTATAATCAAAATGCCACCATTCGTTTGACATGCCAATAAAGCCTTCGTCCTCCATGTAGCGCGCAAGCCGTGTGCGATTGGCAATGGCCTCGGCACTTGCGCGCATATAATCGCGGTGCGCGCGCTCAGAAAAATCGTCGAACGCGGATGGCATCTCAACCAGTGCACCCGTCTCCAACGCATGCAAACTGAGATCAACCGCGCAACCACGATTATGCCGCGATCCGCGCTTTGGGTTGGCAACATAGTTGCGCTGACTGCGCGGGGTTGCATCCCATAACTGCTTGGTCACACGCCACGGGCGGTAAGTATCAAAGATGGTGAGGCCAAAGCCTTCCTTCATTGCGCTTTCTTGCGCGCGCATCAGCGCGTCTGCGGCAACCCCTTGCAGAAAGGCCCGCGCCTGATTGTACAGCACACGGCCTGTAAAGTTATTGTCGCTGGCGTAGCGGAGATCAAGCTGGATGCCTGTTATCTCGGGCTTGATTTCGATTAACCCAGCGGGCAATGCTATTTGAGCTGGAATATCCGGCGGGACGGTTGCGCCTTGCTCGCGCTTTGAGTCAGAACAGCTCATGATTGGCGTGGCTAGCAGACCACCAACCATTAGGCGGCGCGAGACTAACGAGAGTTTCATTACGCCACCCTAACATAATGAGGGCTATAGCGTCACCTTCAGGCTTGGCGAAGCGCAAAGCTGCGCGCTATAGCGAGTTTTATGACAAACCTTCGTACCGGCGGCCGTATCTTGGTCGATCAACTTGTCCTTCAAGGATGTGACCGTATCTTTACTGTACCGGGGGAGAGCTTCCTTGCAGTGCTTGAT
Organism: Sphingomonadales bacterium; assembly: GCA_031418495.1. Classification (GTDB taxonomy): domain Bacteria; phylum Pseudomonadota; class Alphaproteobacteria; order Sphingomonadales; family Sphingomonadaceae; genus Aquisediminimonas. The sequence goes on along the minus strand of JANOXQ010000039.1, from coordinate 6,299 downwards.
GCGCTTCATGATGTGCCGGAAATCCAGACAGTGGTGTGTCGCCAAGAGGGCGGGGTGACCTTCATGGCCTGTGCTGACGGTGCGCTCACCCAGCGGCCCGGCGTTGCCTTCGTAACGCGCGGGCCGGGTGCCACCAATGCCAGCATCGGCGTCCACGTCGCGATGCAGGATAGCCAGCCTATGATCCTTTTCATTGGCGACGTTGATCGCGGAATGCGCGATCGGGAGGGCTTTCAGGAGGTTGATTTCGCCGCGATGTTTGGCCCACTCGCCAAACTCGTGCTGCGGATTGATGATGCGCGACGAATTCCCGAATATGTCGCGCGCGCTTACTCGGTGGCGGTAAGTGGACGCCCCGGCCCGGTCGTGATTGCACTGCCTGAAGATATGCTATGTGATGTGGTTGAGGCGATTGACCGGCCAATGGTTGAGCCCGTCTGGCAAGCGCCATCGGCATCGCGGCTCGCATGGCTTGAGCAGTGTTTGCATGATGCCAAATCACCTGTGGCTATCATTGGTGGCGCTGGCTGGACGCCTGAAGCTGGGCACTCTTTTCAAGAATTTGCTGAAAAATGGGGCATTCCGGTTGCGTCTGCTTTCCGCCGCCAAGATGCGATGGCGAATGACAGCGCCGTATGGGCAGGTAATCTCGGCTATGGTCCCAATCCAAAGTTGCTTGCGCGGATCAAGGCGGCTGACCTGATCCTTGCTGTTGGTGCTCGGCTTGGTGAAGCGACGACGGATAGCTATACCCTCATCACCCCTGATCATCCCGGACAAGTGGTGGTTCAGGTGCATCCTGATCCTGACGAGTTCAACCATGTTTACCGCGTCGATGTGCCGATTTGTTGCGGGATGGAGCAGTTCGCTGCGCACGCGGCGGCAAGCGTCAATCCTGAACAGAAGCGGCGCATTACGGTTGCTGATTCTTTGCCCTTCACCAGTGGAGCCGAAGCCCATGCCGAGTGGAAGGCATGGAATACCCCAGCCCCCTTTGATACGCCGGTTGACCTTGGCATGTGCGTGAAGGCGATGCGTGAGGCACTCCCAGCCGATACGATCATTTGCAATGGCGCAGGCAATTTTTCGGGATGGTGGCACCGCTATTGGCCTTATGGCGGGCAGGGGACGCAGCTTGCGCCAACCGCAGGCGCGATGGGTTACGGGCCGCCTGCCGCTGTCGCCGCAAGCCTGCGTTGCCCCGATCAATGTGTTGTTGCGCTTGCCGGAGACGGCGATTTCATGATGAATGGACAGGAGCTTGCGACCGCAATACAATATAGTTGCGATATGCTCGTGATTGTGGTCGATAACGGCGTCTACGGCACGATTCGAATGCACCAAGAACGTGAATATCCAACCCGTGTGTCAGGCACGACGCTCCACAACCCAGACTTCGCAGCGTTGGCGCGCGCCTACGGCGGCTGGGCGGCGACCGTTGAAGCAACCGATCAGTTCTCCCCAGCGTTGGCAGAGGCGATGATGCAAAAGGGCGTACGACTACTCCATCTGAAAACCGACCCCGAACGGATCAGCGCGGGGACGACGATCAGCGCGCTTAGAGGTGTTGCTCAAAATTAGACTGTAATTACACAGACGATTCGGCCAAATATTTAGTTGTCGGGCAATGCTCCAATTGACATTCCGTCTACTAACCCCTATTTGATATCTATCGCTTCCACCTCGGGAAATGGCACGTTTTGCGTGTGTGCTGATCGAATAGGGGTTTGGAAGTTTCGAAACGACGCTGAAAGCTGCGATTCTCAAGATGAGATTCTGCGGCTTTTTGTCGTTTCGCGCGTGTTGATATTCATCAAGAAGGCGAGACATTATAATGGCGACTACTCAGGCCCGCACGAGCGCTGCAAAGCGAATTCGCAAGGTTTTCGGAAACATTCACGAAGTGACGCAAATGCCGAACTTAATCCAGGTTCAGCGCGAATCTTATGAGCAATTCCTGCGCTCCGACCATTCCATTGGTTATGTTTCGGGGCTTGAAAAGACGCTCCGTAGCGTATTCCCGATCCGCGATTTCGCTGGTACGGCTGAGCTTGATTTCGTCCATTATGAACTTGAAGATCCAAAGTTTGATACCGAAGAATGCCGTCAGCGCGGGATTACTTACGCAGCGCCAATGCGCGTTACGCTTCGCCTGATCGTGTTTGAAGTCGATTCAGAAACCGAAACCCGCTCAGTCCTCGATATCAAGGAGCAAGATGTTTACATGGGCGATATGCCGCTCATGACGCATAACGGCACCTTCATTATCAATGGCACCGAGCGCGTAATCGTCAGCCAGATGCACCGTTCGCCGGGTGTGCTGTTTGATCATGATCGCGGCAAAACGCACTCGTCGGGCAAATATCTCTTCGCCGCGCGCGTAATCCCTTATCGCGGATCTTGGCTTGATTTCGAATTTGATGCCAAGGATATCGTCAACGTCAGGATTGACCGCAAGCGCAAGCTGCCTGTCACGTCGCTGCTGTTCGCGCTTGGCATGACGGCTGAGGATATTCTCGCCCATTTCTATAACACGGTCACTTATGTGCGCGGTGCAGGCGGCTGGCAGATTCCTTATGTATCGGAAAACTGGCGTGGGCAAAAGCCGGGCTATGATGTAGTCGATGCGAACTCGGGCGAGGTCGTGTTTGCGGCTGGCCAGAAAATTCTGCCACGTGCTGCAACTAAGGCGGCTAAGGATGGGCTAGCGATGCTCCTCATCCCAACCGAAGAAATTTTTGGGCGTTATTCGGCGCTTGATCTTATCAATGAAGCCACGGGTGAAATCTATATCGAGGCGGGCGAAGAAGTTTCGGCCGAAAACCTTGAAAAGCTCGATGCGGCTGGTGTTGATCAACTTGTCACGCTTGATATTGACCATGTCAACACTGGCCCGTGGATGCGCAATACGCTCAAGGTAGATAAGGCCGAAGAACGTGATCAGGCGCTCGATTCGATCTACCGTGTGATGCGCCCCGGTGAGCCGCCAACGCGCGAAACCGCCGAAGCGCTGTTTGCTGGATTGTTCTTTGATAGCGAGCGCTATGATTTGTCGGCGGTTGGCCGTGTAAAGCTCAACATGCGTTTGGCACTTGATGCGCCCGATGATCACACGACGCTACGCAGCGAAGACATCCTGGCAGTCGTCAAGACGCTGGTTGATTTGAAGGACGGCAAGGGCGAAATCGACGATATCGATAACCTCGGCAATCGCCGTGTCCGCTCGGTTGGCGAGCTTCTAGAAAACCAGTACCGCGTCGGCCTTCTTCGTATGGAGCGCGCCGTCAAGGAGCGTATGTCTTCGGTGGATGTGTCGACGGTTATGCCAAACGACATGATCAACGCTAAGCCTGCGGTTGCCGCAGTGCGTGAATTCTTCGGCTCTTCGCAGTTGTCGCAGTTTATGGATCAGACCAATCCGCTGTCCGAAGTCACGCATAAGCGCCGTGTGTCGGCGCTTGGGCCAGGCGGTTTGACGCGTGAACGTGCTGGCTTTGAAGTTCGTGACGTTCACCCAACGCATTACGGTCGCATCTGCCCGATTGAAACGCCTGAAGGGCCAAATATCGGTCTGATTAATTCACTCGCTTCGTTCAGCCGCGTGAACAAGTACGGCTTTATTGAAACGCCTTACCGCAAGGTCGTCGATCATAAGGTGACGAGCGACGTGGTTTATCTCTCCGCGATGGAGGAAGCGAAGCACGTTGTTGCGCAGGCTAACGCTGAGCTTAACGTCGATGGCAGCTTTGTTGAGGATGTGATTTCGTCGCGCGAAGCAGGTGAATTCCTGATTGCCCCGCGCGATCGGATCACCCTGATGGACGTTTCACCAAAGCAGCTTGTTTCGGTTGCGGCATCGCTCATTCCGTTCCTTGAAAATGATGATGCTAACCGCGCGCTGATGGGATCGAACATGCAACGTCAGGCCGTGCCTTTGGTGCGCGCTGAAGCGCCGTTTGTCGGCACAGGTATGGAAGAAACCGTGGCTCGCGATTCAGGTGCTGCGGTCTCGGCCAAGCGGGGCGGCATCGTCGATCAGGTTGATGCGACACGTATCGTTATCCGCGCAACGGGTGATGTTGAAGCCGGTCAGTCTGGCGTTGATATCTATTCGCTGCAAAAGTTCCAACGTTCAAACCAGAACACCTGCATTAACCAGCGTCCGCTGGTGAAGGTCGGCGATGTGATCACGCCGGGGCAGATTATTGCCGATGGCCCGTCAACAGAACTTGGTGAGCTTGCACTTGGCCGGAACACGCTCGTCGCGTTCATGCCGTGGAATGGTTATAACTATGAAGATTCGATTCTGATCAGCGAACGCATTGTGAAGGATGATATTTTCACCTCGATCCATATCGAGGAATTTGAAGTGATGGCGCGCGATACCAAGCTCGGGCCTGAGGATATCACTCGCGACATTCCAAATGTCGGCGAAGAGGCGCTCCGCAACCTCGACGAAGCGGGCATTGTCTATATTGGTGCCGAAGTTGAGCCGGGCGATATTCTAGCAGGCAAGATCACGCCAAAGGGCGAAAGCCCAATGACGCCTGAAGAAAAGCTGCTCCGCGCAATCTTCGGGGAAAAAGCGAGCGACGTGCGCGACACTTCGTTGAAGCTGCCGCCCGGTGTTGCCGGAACCGTAGTTGAAGTCCGCGTGTTCAACCGTCACGGAATCGATATTGATGACCGTACCCGAGCAATTCAAGCCGAAACCAAAGAACGGCTAGGCAAAGATCGCGACGATGAACGCGGCATCCTCAACCGTGCGACTTACTCACGGCTTGAAGAAATGTTGCTCGGCCAAACCGCAAGTGCAGCGCCCAAGGGCGTCAAGAAGGGCGTCACAATCGACGCGGCCCTGCTCGCAGAAGTTGAGAGCTTTGAATGGTGGAAATTCGCCGTCGAAGATGATGCAACGCAGGCCAATCTCGAAGCGGTCAAGGTACAATATGACGATGCGGTTAAGCTGATCAACGCGAAGTATGAAGACCGTGTTGAAAAGCTTGAGCGCGGTGATGATCTTGCACCGGGCGTCCTTAAAATGGTCAAGGTGTTCGTCGCGGTGAAGCGTAAGCTGCAACCCGGCGATAAGATGGCTGGCCGTCACGGGAATAAGGGCGTTATCAGCCGCATTCTCCCTGCCGAAGATATGCCATTTTTGGCGGATGGAACTCCTGTAGACATCGTGCTCAATCCGCTCGGCGTGCCTTCACGCATGAACGTTGGACAAATCTTTGAAACGCATCTGGGCTGGGCCGCACGTGGCCTTGGTCAGCAGATCACTGAAGCGCTCAACACATGGCGTGAGTCCGGGGATCAAGCTGCAGGGCGTCCACCCGAAGCGGTGCGTGAGCAACTGCGCATTGCCTACGGCGAAGATTATCACGGTGAACTCGCCAGCCGTAGCGATGATGATGTTGTCGAAATGGCAGGCCTCCTCAAAAACGGTGTGCCAATGGCAACGCCGGTGTTTGACGGCGCGCGTGAGGCTGACGTCTCGCACATGCTGACACTCGCCGGGCTTGATACATCGGGGCAAAGCGATCTTTATGATGGCCGCACTGGAGACAAGTTCGACCGTAAGGTGACGGTTGGGTATATCTATATGCTCAAACTGCACCATCTGGTTGATGATAAGATCCACGCACGGTCAATCGGGCCGTACAGCCTCGTTACCCAGCAGCCGCTGGGCGGTAAGGCGCAGTTCGGCGGACAGCGGTTCGGCGAAATGGAGGTCTGGGCGCTTCAGGCTTATGGCGCTGCTTATACGCTTCAAGAAATGCTGACGGTCAAATCCGATGACGTGATCGGGCGTACCAAAGTCTATGAAGCGATCGTCAAGGGCGTCGATACGTTTGAAGCGGGCATCCCCGAAAGCTTCAACGTGCTCGTCAAGGAAATGCGCTCGCTTGGCCTTAATGTCGAACTGACGTCGATTGCCGAAACTTTCGGCGAAGATGGCATGGCGATTGCTGCTGAATAGGTAAATCAAGCCCCTCCCTTTCAAGGGAGGGGAACGGGGGTGGGTGCGAGCGTCTGCGAGCCAAAAGACTCAAAGGACATCCCCCACCCCAACCCCTCCCCTAAAGGGTAGGGGCTTAGAGATTGAAGGGAATACCCATGAACGAACTGACCAATTTCGCGAACCCAATCGCCAAGCCAGAGACTTTTGACCAAATCCAGATCGGGATTGCCTCACCAGAGCGCATCCGTTCGTGGAGCTTTGGCGAAATTAAAAAGCCTGAAACCATCAACTACCGCACGTTCAAGCCAGAGCGTGACGGCCTGTTCTGTGCGCG
>JANOXQ010000038.1:0-11531 GCA_031418495.1 Sphingomonadales bacterium | reverse complement strand
ACCGGAAGCCTCTTCTACGATCCCGACGGATCAGGCGCCGCCGCACAAACCCTCTTCGCAACCATCCAAAACAACGCAATACTCTCAAACGCAGACTTCATCGTCGTGTAGGGGTGGGGGAGAACATCTGGGTCATGCATGGACGCCCTCAAACCAACCTGCTAGCGTTACATTATGCCATCTGCTGCCAGTTCGTCACGCGAAATTCTGACTCGTCTTCATGATGTGATGGCGACGCGTGCGGGTGCGCAGGCCAAGCTCAACAACGTCGTACAGATCGTTGGTGAGGCGCTAAAGAGCGAAGTGTGTTCGGTTTATCTGCGGCGTGAGGGTGTGCTTGAGCTTTATGCCACGCGCGGGCTCAATCAGGCAGCGGTGCATGTCACCAAACTAGCGATGGGCGAAGGGCTGGTCGGGACGATTGCCGAACAGATTTCGACGCTCAACCTTGATGAAGCGACAAGCCACCCTGATTTCGCGTTCAAGCCAGAAACTGGCGAGGAAATGTTCCACAGTTTTGCAGGTGTTCCAATCGTGCGGCGTGAGGATGCGGTTGGCGTGCTGTGCGTCCAACATGCCGAACCGCGCCGTTATGATGACATGGAGATTGAAGCACTTCAAACTGTTGCGATGGTGCTGTCAGAATTGATCGCAAATGCTGGCCTGATCGATAATGCGGCAGCGCGCGGATCAAAGCAGGTCTCTGCCGCCGCGACGCGCCTGACCGGCCTTAAGCTGGTTGAGGGCATGGCAAGCGGCTTTGCGGTTTATCATCAGCCGCGCATCACGATTGAACATACCGTTGCCGAAGATACTGAGGCCGAGCGTCACCGCGTTTATTCAGCGTTTGATAAGATGCGCGAACAGCTTGACCGCATGGCCAGCCAAGCCGAATTTGGCGGCGACGGGGAGCACCGTGAAGTGCTCGAAATGTATAAGATGTTCGCCTATGACGAAGGCTGGTCACGCCGGATCAATGAGGCGATTGACAGCGGCCTGACAGCCGAAGCCGCGATTGAGCGCGTTCAGCAACGCACCCGGATGCGGATGCGCCAGATTGATGATCCGCTGCTCGCTGACCGGATGCATGACCTTGAGGATATGTCAAACCGCTTGCTGCGCATCGTATCTGGTCAGCTTGGCACGGCGGCGCAGGCGGGATTGCGGCAGGATACCATCCTGATCGCCAAAAACCTTGGCCCTGCCGAACTGCTTGAATATGATCGGCGTAGGTTGAAGGGCGTCGTGCTTGAGGAAGGCTCGCTCACATCGCACGTCACCATCGTTGCGCGTGCGATGGGGGTTCCGGTGATTGGCCGGGTCAAAGACGTAAAACGGATGATTATGGACGGTGATGCCGTCCTGCTTGATGCGAGTTCAAGTGCGGTGTTCGTCCGGCCAACGGCGGCAATTGCAGAGGCGTTTGACGGTAAGCTCGCCATTTCGCAAAAGCGGCGTGCAGGCTTTGCTGCACTCAAGTTTGAGCCGCCAGTTTCAAAGGACGGCAAGCGGATTCAGCTTTTGATCAATGCGGGACTGCGCGATGATATGGCGTCGCTTGATCTGACTGGCGCTGACGGTGTTGGGCTATTCCGCACCGAGTTTCAGTTTCTCGTTTCAGCCACAATGCCACAGCGTGAGCGCCAGCAACGGCTCTACCGTGATGTGCTTGAAGCTGCAGGTGATCGGCCGGTGGTATTCCGCACCGTGGATATCGGTGGTGATAAAGCGCTGCCCTATATGCGGCAGGATAGTGAAGATGAGGAAAACCCAGCGATGGGCTGGCGCGCGATCCGCGTTGCGCTTGAACGCGGTGGCCTGATGAAAGCGCAAGCACGTGCGCTGATTGAGGCGGCGTCAGGACGGACGCTCAATGTGATGTTCCCTATGGTCTCCGAGCCGTGGGAATTTGACGAAGCACGCGCGATTTTTGAGGCACAGCGTAAATGGCTAGGCGAACGGGGCAAGCGTCTGCCGACTGCGATCCGCTATGGCAGTATGCTTGAAGTGCCAGCGCTTGCCGAAATGCTTGATGTCATGCTGCCAAAACTCGATTTCCTCTCAATTGGCACCAATGATCTGACGCAGTTTCTGTTCGCGGCTGACCGCGCACATCCAAAATTGGCAGAGCGGTTCGACTGGTTATCGCCCGCGATCCTGCGCTTCCTCAAACGCGTGATTGATCCGGCGAAGGCCGCGAATGTCCCCGTCACCGTCTGCGGGGAAATGGGTGGTCGTTCGCTTGAAGCACTGGCACTGATCGGGCTTGGGATTGAGCAGCTATCGATCACTCCGGCTGCGATTGGCCCGATCAAGGCGATGATCCGCTCGCTTGATGTTGGCGCAGCGCGCGAAGTGCTTGCCGATCTTATCAAAACGCCGCCGTCCAGCCTCCGCGCTATGTTAAGCGACTGGTCGGTTGAAAATCGGGTTGAACTCTAAAATTTATTGTCGCCGGTCATGCCAAGGCGTTGACAGCGTGCGCGTTCATTGAAACAAGGTGCTGCTGTCATGACGCCGGACATGGCTAGGAGATAAAACAAACGTGGTTGACATTGAGGATACGGCAACTGCCCTTTTCCCGGAGCGGGTTGGGGATAGACTCCGTGCAGCACGCATGGCGGCAGGCTTGGACTTGTCTGACGTCGCGACAAAAACGCGCGTACCACTGCGCCATTTACAAGCGATTGAGAGCGGCGATTATGCGGCCTTACCCGGAAGCACATATTGCGTTGGCTTTGTTAGATCCTACGCGCGCGTTGTGGGCGTTGACGAAGTAGTAGCAGCAAGCGATTTGCGCGCTGAACTTGGAGAACTCAACCTAGATAAGCGCGCCGAAAGAATTGAATATCAAGTTGCTGATGCAACCCGCCTGCCGAGCAAAACGCTGACATGGGTTGCCGCTGCTGTTGCGATGCTGGTGCTGATTGGGTTTGGTATATGGCGCAACAATTTGGTGAGCGATCCCGATCCCATCACTGAAATTTCCGCAACAAGCAGCGACGGCGCGACGGTTGAGGCGGCTGGCGCTGATGATATTGCGCCACTAGACACAACCGTATCGCCTTCACCCGAAGCCCCTCCGCCAGCACCAATTAATACCGCTGGACAAGTTGTGCTAACCGCGACCAGCCCCGTTTGGATGCGGGTTTATGATGCGTCAGATAAAGTGCTGTTTGAAAAGGAAATGACGACAGGCGAGCGCTTTATTGTGCCCGCCGACGCCGATAACCCTCAAGTTCGCACAGGCAGAGCTGATCTCATATCGGTGACAGTTGACGGTAAGGCGGTTGCTGCGCTTGGGCCGGGTCAGCGTACAGTCAAGAATGTCGGGATCAGCGCCGCAGCCCTTAACGCGCGAACGCCACTCGCTTCGCCGTCCACCCAAGCGACGAATACACCATCCTTTCCGGCCGTGGTTGTGCCAGTCAGGCCTTGATCATTGCGCCAAAGTGCGTAACGATTCCAAAATAGAAAATAATCTCGCGTTTAGTAAGAGGGAGGGCTGCCATGCGCAGACTGTTAATTGCCGCAATCCTTATGTCAGGAATTTCCGTTGTCCCAGCGTCTGGGCAAAGCAACGTTATCAACCTGAGGGTTGATAAACTTGAAAAAGAGATGAAAGCGGTTCAGCGGAAGGTCTTTCCGGGCGGTGCTGGCATTGAACCCGAAATCGACCCTGCAACCGTCAGCAAGCCCGTTGGCACACCGTCAAGCGCACCAATCAATGATCTAACCGCACGTGTTGATGCGCTTGAAACGCAGTTGCGGACAATGACGGGGCAAGTTGAGCAAGGCGAGTTTCGACTGCGCAAACTTGAGGACGGATTGAAAGGCCTGCGCAGCGAACATGATGCGCGCCTGAAAGCATTAGAGACTGCAAACGCCCCTGCCGAAGGCGAAGCAGCAGCAGTAACGGCTCCACCCGTTGAAAAGCCTAAACCAGTGGCTGAGAAACCGAAGCCGACTGCGGTTGCGAAGCCAGCCGCCGATCCCAAACCCACGGTTATCGACAAAGCTGATCCTGCGCGCAAGGCGGCGGTTGCAGCGATTGAGATTCCCGATACCGGCGATGCGTCCGAAGATGCGTACACCTATGGCTTCCGGCTTTATTCGGCCAAGCTCTACCCAGAAGCACAAGCCAAACTCAAAGACTATATCGCCAAATACCCAACCGGGAAAAAGGCAAGCCATGCCCGCAATCTGCTTGGCCGTGCCTATCTTGATGAGGGCAAACCAGCGCTTGCCTCGGTCGCTTTCTATGACAACTATCAGAAGCTACCGCGCGGTGAGCGCGCCGCTGACAGCCTGTCATGGCTCGGTTCGGCGCTGATCCGCCTCAAGAAACCTGCCGATGCGTGCAAGGTTTATACTGAGTTCAACGAGGTTTACGGGGCCAAAGCCGCAGCCGATGCCAAAGCAAGGGTCACAAAGGGTCGTGCCGACGCCAAATGTACCACCTGAACAGGCGGTAGCCCACTTTCGCGCTGATCTGCTGAAATACGGATGCGCAGCCGATGAGAGCTACGGGATTTGTGTTTCGGGCGGGGCGGATAGTCTGGCGCTACTGCTGCTTGCAAAATCGGCTTCGCTCAAAATCAAGGCCGCTACGGTTGATCACCGTCTGCGCGCTGAATCAGCCACAGAGGCAGAGCATGTCGCGCAAGTTTGCGCGCAGCTTGGTGTTCCTCATGAGATCATTGCGCTCGGAACGCCCGATAGCGGCAACCTGTCAGATTGGGCACGCACCGCGCGCTACACAGCGCTACGCGATTGGGCAGCGCGTAAAGGCATCGACTTATTGTTGACAGCGCACCACGCCGATGATCAGCTTGAAACGGTCCTGATGCGGCTTAATCGGGGTTCGGGTGTTGCGGGGCTAGCTGGAGTCCGCGCGCGGCAGGCGGACCTTTGCCGCCCTTTGCTCGGCTGGCGTAAGGCTGAACTGGTTGCGATTGTGAATATCTGCGGGGTTGCCGCCATCGATGATCCAACCAATCATGACGATGTCTATGACCGTGCCCGCCTGCGCGAACACCTGACGCAGATTGACTGGCTAGACCCCCAAGCCGCAGCCACCAGCGCCGCCGCGCTTGCTGACGCCAATGATGCGCTTGATTGGGTCGTTCAGGGCTTGCTTGACGCGCATCTATCGGATGACGGAACCACGCTGACCCTCACATTGCCTGCCCTACCCCGCGAGCTTGCCCGGCGCGTTCTTTTATCCTGCATCCTCAAACTCAATCCTGGCGCAAAACCGCGCGGCGACGCGCTTGACAGGCTGCTGGCCACATTGCAGCATGGCAAAATAGCAACCTTGGCTGACGTAAAATGTAGCGGCGGAGCAAGCTGGCGCTTTAAGTGTGCGGCACCCCGGCGCACAAAGTGATCGATACAACGTTTTGCGCCATTGTTATTAAGGCTTGCTATCCTATTTATGGTGTAACGTGATTCAAGTATATGACGAAAAGGTTTAGGTGATGAACGACAATAACGAACCGCAGAGCAACCCGCTGATCAAGAGCCTCTTGATCTGGCTCGGCATATTGCTGGCGCTTGCCGCGTTCGTTTCGGTGTTTGACAGTCGCAGCAAAGACACCAAAGCTGACGGCATTGCCTATTCCGAATTCCTCTCCAAGGTTGATGAGGGTTCAGTCAAGGAAGTCATTGTTGCAGGTGACATCATCACTGGTAAGCTCAGCAACGGCGAAAAATTCAAGGTTTATGCGCTTAATGATCCGCAGCTTGCTGATCGCCTGACCAAGGCCGGGGTGCGCTTTAGCGGTCAACCTGAAGAAACCCCGAGCATCTGGATGGTGCTGATCTATAACTCGCTGCCGTTCATTCTGATGCTTGGTATTGGCTTTTTTATCATGCGCCAAATGCAAAAGGGCGGTGGTGCTGGCGGCGCGATGGGTTTTGGAAAAAGCCGCGCGAAGTTGCTCACCGAAAAGCAAGGACGCGTCACATTTAACGATGTCGCAGGCATTGATGAAGCGCGTGAGGAGCTTGAGGAAATTGTCGACTTCCTCAAAGATCCGACCAAATTTACTAAGCTTGGCGGTAAAATCCCCAAGGGTGCGTTGCTTGTCGGCTCACCCGGCACTGGGAAAACCTTGCTCGCCCGCGCCATCGCAGGTGAAGCCAACGTTCCGTTTTTTGCAATCTCGGGCTCAGACTTTGTTGAAATGTTCGTTGGCGTTGGTGCCAGCCGCGTTCGTGACATGTTTGAACAGGCCAAGAAATCATCGCCTTGCATCGTCTTCATTGACGAAATTGATGCCGTCGGTCGTCACCGTGGATCGGGCATTGGCAATGGCAATGATGAACGTGAACAGACGCTCAACCAGTTGCTCGTCGAAATGGATGGCTTTGAACCCAATGAAGCTGTGATCATTATCGCGGCGACCAACCGTCCTGATGTGCTTGATCCAGCACTTCTGCGTCCGGGCCGCTTTGACCGTCAGATCAATGTGCCACTCCCAGATATCGAGGGTCGCAAGAAGATCCTTGAAGTCCACATGAAGAAAGTTCCAATCGCCCCGGATGTTGACGGCGCAACGCTTGCACGCGGCACTCCCGGATTTTCGGGTGCTGAACTTGCCAATCTTGTTAACGAAGCGGCGCTGATGGCAGCGCGACTTGGCAAGCGTTTGGTCGCGATGAACGAATTTGAAGAAGCCAAAGACAAGGTTTACATGGGCGCGGCACGCCGCTCAATGGTGATGACTCAGGAAGAAAAGGCTGCAACCGCTTGTCACGAAGCCGGACATGCGCTGGTTTCGATCCACGTCGAAGGCAATGATCCGCTCCACAAAGTGACGATCATCCCGCGTGGTCGCGCTCTAGGCGTGACGTGGAACCTCCCCGAACGTGACACGCTTTCGGTCAGTATGAAGCAAATGAAGGCAAAACTTGCGCTCGCTTTTGGCGGTCGCATTGCTGAGCAGCTATTCTACGGTGAAGGTGAGCTTAATACCGGCGCATCAAGCGATATCGATCAGGCGACCAACATGGCGCGCGCGATGGTAACGCAGTACGGAATGAGCAAAAAACTAGGCTGGCTGCGCTATCAAAACACGCAAAGCGATTATATTGCTCAAGATACAGCGCGTGTCATCGATGATGAAGTCCGCGCACTGATTGAAGAGGCTGAAGGCGTCGCACGCAAGGTGCTCACTAAGCATGTCGATCAACTTCGCACCATAACCGATGCCTTGCTTGAGTTTGAAACGCTTTCTGGTGATGATATCAGGGAACTGCTCAAAGGCGTAAAGCCTGATCGCAGCGGCAAGGATGATGGCAAGCCGAAGACGCTATCGACTGGCGGCTCATCCATCCCGCGTACGCGCAAGCCAAAGAGCGTTGGCGGAGCAGCACCACAGGGCGCTTGAGGGGACGCGGTGGGATCAAGGTCGCGGTGCGCCGCGAGCGACCATTCTGCCGCCCCGCATTACCCATAATATTGAGCGGGTGTTCGATATCAAACGGCGTGGGTCGGCGGATAGCATCACAAGATCGGCCCGTCGACCAGCTTCAATGATGCCAATATCTTCGCGACGGAGCGCTTCGGCTGCATTCGCGCCGGTCATCCGCAAAATCTGGTCAGGCGAAAGACCTGCTTCTGCCAGCAACTCGAACTCCTGATGTAGGCCTTCGCCGGGAGCGATCCATTCGTTTGTTAGGTCGGTGCCGCTGACGAGCAGAACACCGCCATCGCTCATCTGTTTGACCCACGCAAAGAGCTTGGGTCGCGCGGCCGTCCACCGTCGATAGTCGTCGGCAGTCCAGTCGGCAGTTGCATCTGCACATTGTTCCCAATCACGGCGAAGTTCAGGAAATGAGGCAAGGAACGGATTGCGACGATATTTACCCTCTCCCGGCGGCGAAAACTTGCTATCATATGCGATCAGAGTGACATCGACTGACACGTGTTTGCGCGCAAGCTCGGAAACCAGCCGCTGTTGCTCCGCTCCATTGGGATTAAATGCCTCCAGCCAATCAATCCGCGTCCGGAAACCTCGCCGCGTCTTCAAGGCCTCTGCGTAAGCCCGGCGTGCCGAAGCGGGCAGGCTTTCTGCCGACCAATCCACACTATGCGCAAGATGATCGATGCCGAGCTTGACGCCCTGTGCCCATGACGTTTGTTGCAGGTGACCGATGACCGGAATGTTATGGCGACCCGCTTCCTCGATGATTGTTGTAACTTGATCCGGCTTTAAGCGGGAATAGACTTTGAAATAATCGGGCCGGTGCGGGAGCGCGTCCAGAACAACTTGTCGTAGCTGTGTATCAGTCAGTTTCGAATCGTTGATGAATTCGGCTGAAGCGAATGCGTGCGGGCCGGTGACACGCCCATCGTTCAGATCATCGCGTAGTTGGAGGCCATCGACTGTCGGCGTGGCCGGGCTACGGATGGTCGTGATTCCAAATTCCAACTGCCTCGACAGCGCCTTTTCAGACAGCGCCCGGTCAAATATTGGCGGCTCATCGCCGGGTGTGCAGCGTGGAAAGAGCAGATGTGCGTGCATATCGATGAACCCAGGCAGCAGGAATTTGCCGCTGCCGTCAATGATGTTTCCGCCAACGACAGGGGCCTCTGAGGACTGTTCCACGCTCACGATGTGGCCGCTTCGCACTACCACGCGAGCGTTCGTCAATGGTGAACCGCCGCGACCATTGAGGACGGTAACATGGTCGATGACTATGCTATCGTCAGCTATAGCAACTTTACCAATGCCGCAGGAACCCAACGGAATCATCAATATCACGGCAATGAGGCGGCGAATAAGACTCATGCGTTTCCGGCCAAAACACAGTAATGATTGTCGAAACTATATGGCAGATGGCGCCAGCTCAACCCAAAAGAAGATTGCCCGAAACTAACTCTTCAGCTTCCAGCCGCTGCGCAGCAGCAAATAGCATCCTACACCAAGCACAATGTTAATCCCAAGCAGAACTGCCGATCCTAGCATCACCGGCGAATCCGCAACCCCGATGAACCCATAACGAAACCCCGAAATCGCATAGAAGAACGGGTTGGCATGGCTGATCGCGGCAAAAATCGGCGACAGCCGATCAACCGAATAAAATGTACCTGACAGCAGAGAAAGCGGCGCGACTACGAAATTGCTGACCGCCGCAGCATGATCAAACTTCTCAGCCCAGATTGAGGTGAGCACCCCGAGCAGTGAAAGCATCGCCGAACCGAGCAGGCCAAACCAAAGGATTGCCCAAAGATGCTGAACGCTGACATGCACCCCCGGCCAGAACAGCATCACGCCCCACACCGCAAACCCGACGCAGACCGCGCGCGTGATTGCCCCGCCAACCATCGCGACGAGCAATTCGCCAACCGAAAGCGGCGGCATCAGATAATCAACAATCGTCCCCTGAATTTTGCCAACAAGCAATGAGAAGCTCGAATTGGCGAAGGCGTTTTGCATCATCCCCATCATGATAAGGCCCGGCGCAATGAAATCAGCGAACGGCACCCCCATCACAGATGGCTTGACCCCGCCCAAAGAAACCGAGAAAATGGCGAGAAAAAGTAGTGTTGTGATCGCTGGTGCCCAAATCGTTTGCAACTGCACCTTGAAAAAGCGGCGAACTTCCTTGATATAGAGGGTTCGCAGGCCACCCCAGTTCACCCGTTTGATTACGGGAACGCCGGGTTCCCTGAGTATGAGCTGGTTTGTAGCGGGGATTTCCGCCACTTTCTGGCTTTGGGGTGCAATTTCTGGCGTGCTGTTCATCGTCTATCGACTATCGGTTGATGCGGTGTTCCGCAAGCGTCGCATGTATTTTAAGGGTAATGAATGTCTTGGACTGATGAACGCATCGATAAACTGAAGGTGATGTGGGAAAAAGGTATGACGGCAAGTCAGATTGCCGAAGAACTTGGCGGCGTCAGCCGTAATGCCGTGATTGGTAAGGCGCACCGGCTTGATCTCCAGTCGCGCCCGTCGCCCGTAAAATCAAACGATGATAGCAAATCAGCAACGAAGAAAGCGGCGGCGCCAAAACCGCCAAAGCCAGCACCGCAGCACCCAGCCGAGGCAGCAGAAAAGTGCCCCGAGCCAGTAATTGCTCGCGTAGCACCCCCTCCGCCAAGTGCGGTTGAACCGACGCCCGTTCCCGTGCCAACCTCCCCACACGCGCCAACTGGCGCGCAGTTGCGCTCAATCGGCCCCGGTGGTTTCTTGCGCCAAGGCCCGGGCGATCAAGCCCCACCTGCAACACCAGCGCCGCCGCGCCGCCTCGTCCCCGCCAAGCCAAGTGCCGACATTGCTGGCAAGACCAGCCTCCTCGACTTGAACGAACGCATCTGCAAATGGCCGCTTGGCCACCCCGGCGAACCCAACTTCCACTTTTGCGGTGACAAGGTGAACCCCGGCTTCCCTTACTGCGTCGCGCACTGTGGCCATGCCTATCAGGCGCAAATGCCACGACGTGACCGCAAGCCACCGCCGCCGCTGCCCTTTGGCGGCCCGCGAGTGCGATAGACCCAAGATGCAGACATCGCCCGTTCGTGTCGAGCGAAGTCGAGACACCTCTGCGCATCGTTTATCGACTTCGCACGACACGAACGGTACTGGATCAACCTCATTTAGGCAGGGTTTGATCTTGTGATAACGACGCTCCTCATCACCAATTTCGCGATCATCATGGTCGCGGTGATGATCCTATGGCTATACAGCATCCGCATCCGCGATGTCTCATTCATCGATGCGTTCTGGGCGTTCGGGATGGTTATGCTCGCGGTCAGCAGCTATTTTCAAACCGAGGGCGATCCCGCGCGGAAGTGGCTGCTCACGGGGCTATGCCTGCTGTGGGGGCTGCGGCTTGCGTCACACCTCTTCACTCGTTGGCGCGCGCACGGCGAAGACCCGCGCTATAAAAAGATCCTTGGCCACGCGATGGAAAAAAATGGCTGGGGCTTCCCCAAAGCCGCGCTGATTATGGTGTTCGCGATGCAGGGGCCAATGCTCTTCATCGTTTGCCTGCCCGTTCAATTGGGCCAAGTCTCGACCCACCCAGTCGGTACACTCGCAGGCATAGGCGCGATCATCGCGATCATCGGCTTTCTGTTTGAAAGCATCGGAGACCGCCAACTCATCCGCCACCGCAGCGATCCCGCGATGGCGGGCAAGGTGCTTGACACCGGCCTATGGCGCTACACCCGCCACCCCAATTATTTCGGTGACGCCTGCACATGGTGGGGGCTATATCTGATCGCGGCTGAGGCAAGCCCCGGCTGGTGGGCGCTGCCGGGGCCGCTCTTAATCACATGGCTGCTCACCCGGTTGAGCGGCGTGCCGATGCTCGAACGCAGCCTTAAAAAGACCCGCCCCGTTTACGAATTTTTTTTCCGCCGGAGGTATGGTTTTTTTCCGTTGCCGCCGATGGGGTTGCTTCACCCGCCAAACCCGTCCAGCCCAGCCCCCCCCCCCCCCCCCGTATTGGTCTCACACGAAGCCACAAAGATCACGAAGAAGATACTTCATATGAAAACCCTTCGTGTCCTTCGT
>JANOXQ010000037.1:0-2377 GCA_031418495.1 Sphingomonadales bacterium | reverse complement strand
CAATTTCTGCTCGATTCCGAAGCCAGCCTGACCGGCGTTGAAGTTCGTCCGCTGGAGCGGGATGCCGCGACCAATAAAAACGCCGGTGCCAAATGATCGAAACCATCATCCGCTGGTCGGTCAAAGCGCGCGGGCTGATCGTGGTAGCCGCACTCGTGCTGACCGTCATCGGCATCGGCGCGGTGCGGACAACGCCTGTCGATGCACTGCCCGATCTCTCCGATGTGCAGGTCATCATCCGCACGACCTATCCCGGCCAAGCGCCGCAAATTGTCGAGAATCAGGTCACCTATCCGCTGACAACGACGATGCTCTCGGTTCCCGGCGCGCGCGTTGTGCGCGGCTATTCATTCGTCGGCGATAGCTTTGTCTATGTGCTATTTGAGGATGGCACGGATCTGTATTGGGCGCGTAGCCGCGTTCTCGAATATCTATCCCAAGTGCAGGGTCGCCTACCAGCGGGCGCGACCGCCTCACTCGGCCCCGACGCAACCGGCGTGGGCTGGATTTACGAATATGCGTTGGTCGACAAGAGCGGACGGCATGATCTCGCGCAGCTCCGCAGCATTCAGGACTGGTTCCTGCGCTATGAGTTGAAGGCTGTTCCCGGTGTAGCCGAAGTCGCCACCATCGGCGGCATGGTGAAGCAATATCAGGTCGTCGTCGATCCGCAGAAACTTGCCTCCTACGGCGTGACCGCCAGCGACGTATCTGACGCCCTGAAACGCGCCAATCAGGAAACCGGCGGCGCGGTCGTCGAAATGGCTGAGGCCGAATATGTCGTCCGCGCCACAGGCTATCTCAAAACAGTGGCTGATTTCCGTGCCGCGCCGGTGCGCAGTGCGTCAGGCGGCATTCCGGTCACGGTCGGTGAAGTCGCGACAGTGCAAATTGGTCCTGATATGCGGCGCGGCATTGCCGAATTGAACGGCGAAGGCGAAGTCGCAGGCGGCGTGATCGTCATGCGGCAGGGCAAGAACGCCCGCGAAGTCATCGAAGGCGTGCGGGACAAGCTGGAAGAATTAAAAGCGGGCCTGCCCAAGGGTGTCGAGATTGTCACCACCTACGACCGCTCGGGACTCATTGACCGCGCTGTTGAAAATCTTACTACCAAATTGTTCGAGGAATTTGCGATTGTGGCTCTGGTCTGCATGCTGTTCCTGTGGCACGCGCGATCGGCGCTGGTCGCGATCCTCACGCTACCACTCGGCATATTGATCGCGTTCATCGTAATGCGGATGCAGGGGCTCAACGCTAACATCCTCTCACTCGGCGGCATCGCCATTGCCATCGGCGCGATGGTTGATGCGGCAGTAGTAATGATCGAAAACGCGCATAAGCATCTCGAACGCTGGGCGCACGAAAACGCTGACAAGGAACTGAAAGGCGAGGAACGCTGGCGCGTCATCACCGATGCCGCAGCCGAAGTGGGGCCAGCCCTCTTCCTCAGCCTGCTCATCATCACATTCTCGTTCATTCCCATTTTCTCGTTACAGGGGCAAGAAGGCCGGCTGTTCGCGCCGCTTGCGTTCACCAAAACCTACGCAATGGCAGCAGCGGCAATCCTCTCAATCACGCTCGTTCCGGTGCTGATGGGGTGGCTCATCCGGGGCAGGATTCCTGCCGAAGACAGTAACCCTATCAACCGCTGGCTGACCCGCATTTACCGGCCCGCGCTCGATTGGGTATTGGAGAAACCCAAACAAGCCCTGCTGATTGCTGGCCTCGTATTTGCGTCGAGCCTGTGGCCGATCTGGCAAACCGGCGGCGAGTTCATGCCGCAAATGAACGAAGGCGACTTGCTGTATATGCCTTCGGCGCTTCCGGGGATTTCGACCGCCAAAGCGTCGATGTTGCTTCAGCAAACCGACCGTCTCATCAAGACCGTGCCAGAAGTAGCAAGCGTGTTCGGTAAAGCAGGCCGCGCCGATACCGCAACCGACCCGGCACCGCTCGAAATGTTTGAAACCACGATCCGGTTCAAGCCCAAGAGTGAATGGCGCGCAGGCATGACGCAAGACAAGCTGATCGACGCGCTCGATGATGTGGTCAAAGTTCCAGGCCTCGCCAATTTCTGGATACCGCCGATCCGCAACCGGATTGATATGCTGGCGACGGGTATCAAAAGCCCAATTGGAATCAAGGTGTCTGGCGCAAACCTCGACGAGATTGATCGCACCGCGCGTGAGATCGAGGCCGTGGCAAAGACCGTTCCAGGGATCAGTTCGGCGCTGGCGGAACGATTGACTGGTGGGCGCTACATCGACGTCAACATCAACCGTGCTGCGGCGGCGCGCTACGGCATGAACGTCGCCGATGTGCAGGCCGTCGTGTCAGGCGCAATCGGCGGCGAAGTCATCGGCCAGACCGTCGAAGG
>JANOXQ010000036.1:0-5802 GCA_031418495.1 Sphingomonadales bacterium | reverse complement strand
GCCCATTTTGACAAGGCTCCACGAACGCAGAATGAATTCCTGCATCGATGCCTTGATCCACCACATTGCATAGGTGGCGAGGCGGAAGCCGCGATCAGGCTCAAATTTCTTCACGCCCTGCATCAGGCCAATATTGCCTTCTGAAATCAATTCAGACACAGGCAGACCGTAGCCGCGATAACGCATCGCGATTTTCGCAACGAGGCGAAGGTGTGAGGTTACCAGCTTTGCCGCCGCTTCAGGGTCTTGATGCTCCTGAAAACGCTTCGCGAGCATATATTCTTCTTCGGGCGTGAGCAGCGGAAACTTCCGAATTTCAGACAGATAGCGATTAAGCCCGGCCTCACTCCCAAGCGCAGGAACCGTGGCCGGCACGTTTGAACGCTTCGCAACTGCGGTTGACCTTGGTCGTTTAGCTACAGTTTTCGCAGCCATCGTCTTTCATACTCCCTAATGATTGCATAACTGCAATCCGATCACATTGTTCACTTTATAAACGTAAATTGGTGAATAGTCGCTGCATATCAATGGGTATTTTGCTTTCAAATACCATATTTTTTCGATCAACGGGATGAATGAAACCGATCAACGCCGCGTGGAGCGCTTGGCGCGCGAATTCCAACTCCCGCAGAATCGGCGCGTGAATGGCCTTTGTGCGCCCGTAAACCGGATCACCGATCAGCGGATGATTGATCGACGCCATATGCACCCGCACTTGATGCGTCCGCCCTGTTTCAAGCCGACATTCGACGAGTGCTGCATCCTTGAGCGACTCAATCAAACGGTAATGCGTCACAGCACGCTTGCCGCGTCCTTCGGCGCAGATCGCGATTTTCTGGCGGTTGGCGGTTGAACGGGCGAGCGGCGCATCAATCGTCCCCCCGCCGCGCAAGGGGATGCCCGCCACAATCGCCTGATAGCGGCGATCTATGCTGTGATCGGCGAATTGTTTGGCCAGCCCTTCATGCGCGCGGTCTGTCTTGGCGACCACCATCAATCCCGAAGTATCCTTATCGATCCGGTGGACAATGCCGGGCCGCGCGACCCCGCCAATTCCCGAAAGCCGCCCCGCGCAGTGATGGAGCAGCGCGTTGACCAGCGTTCCATCAAAATTGCCCGCCGCCGGGTGGACGACAAGCCCCGCAGGCTTATCAACGATGAGGAGATGATCATCCTCATAAACGATATCAATCGCAATATCCTGTGCCTCATTATGCGCGGGCTTTGGCGTGGGGACGGTCAGGCTGTAGGCCGCGCCCGCCTTCACCTTGGTCGCCGGATCACGCGTCTCCGGCACATGCCCCGCCGAAATCAGCGCTTTTAATCGCTCGCGTGAGAGCGTTGGGACAAGCGCCGCCAGCGCGCGATCAAGCCGCCAGCCCTGCATTTCGTCGGTGATCACCACGGCTACGCTTGTCAGGGCATCATTCATCATCCAAGCATGTGGCCATGTTGGTCAGGATATCAAGCAAATCCATCGCCGCGATCCGCGCCCACGCAGCGGAAACGCCAGGCGTTGAGGTCTGCGGGCTGCTGTTCGGAACGGTGGAGGCGGTGGAGAGGGTGCAGCGCTGCGCCAATGTCGCGGATACCCCCGCGACGCGGTTTGAGATTGATCCCGCCGCCCTGATTGCGGCGCACAAGGCCGAGCGGGCGGGCGGGGCAAAGCTGATTGGCCATTATCATTCGCAACCGAATGGGGTCTGTGCGCCTTCATCTTGCGATCAGGCAGCGGCGGATGCGGTAGCGAAGTTATGGATAATTGCGACGCAGGACGAAATCGCAGCGTTCATGCTCGCGCGCGACCATGCGCCTCGTAGTGTTAGCTTGAAAATTCACTAAATTATGGAAGCTCAGTCTTGGCTGCGGCAATTTCGCTTTGTCGCGCGATTTCTTCACGCGCGCCAGTACGCACACCCTGTTCCTTGCCAAGTAGATAACCAACAATTGTGCCCAGCAAGCCGATGACGGGGTTCATCTGATCATTGTCGTAGCCCACGACGAGTAAGAATGCTGCTATCACGACGGCTGAAATGACCGCGACCATGCGCAATACCGCTTCAGAGTCTTTGCCGCGTATCATCAGCCATGACGATATCGCTATTACAATAAGACCATATGCCAAGATCATTGACCCGACAGTCAATTCATTGGCTTTCCAGCCATTGGGGGATGCAGCTGTGGTGGTGCGCGCAGTGGCTGGTTCAGGCGTGCCGATCGCCGCGTCGAACACATTGAGTGCGTCATCTGCAACGTTGGATGAAAGTCCCAGCATAGCTATTTCCTCTTTCTCTGTTGGGCCTCAAGCTCGTCAACTCGCAGTTGGAGCGCGTTAACCTGCAACTGAAGTGTTTTGAGTGCCGCGCGCATTCCTTGCATTAACTTATCAATAGGTGGCATATCAGGCAGGCTTTTGACTGCTTTGTTGCTGAAACCGTCTGAGCTAAGATTTGGTTTTGCGGTTGTTGCGTCTCCAGCGTTTCCATTTTGCGCTTGGCTCGGACGATCCCGATTGGGAGCCTGTTGGGCCAACACCAAGTCGGAGGATAAACCAAACAGCCCGGCGGCGATTATGATCGATACTGAATGCTGCATCTTACCCTCGTCGATTTCGTCAGCCTCTTTCCTCCCAAATCGATAGTTGTGCGCGTGATGGGGATCACGCGCGGGCCAATAATGTGAGAGACTTGCAACTCACCACCGCTTTCGCCAAAGCAGGCGCAGTTCAGAGGAATTGACGTCATGACAATGAGTTCGGTTGATTTTGCAAGCCTGCTATGTTCGCGGCTGTGCCATGATTTGCTCAGCCCGGTTGGGGCGCTCAACAACGGGATTGAGCTTCTTGCCGATGAGCATGACCCCGAAATGCGCGCGCGGGTGCTTGAATTGCTCGCCGATAGTGCGCGGGCCTCTGCGAATAAGCTCAAGTTTTTCCGGCTTGCGTTCGGCGCAGCGGGCGGCTTTGCTGATCAGGTTGACGCGCGTGAGGCCAAGGTGGCGATTGAGGGGCTGTTCAGCGGCGGCGGCAAGGTTGAGCTTGGCTGGATGGTCGGCGATGCGACGCTGTCAAAGCCGGCGATTAAGCTGTTGCTTAATCTCGCGCTGATCGCGGGCGATGCGCTGGTGCGCGGCGGGCGGCTTGACGTTGGTGCGGAGACGCGTGGGAACACGACTGAGATTGTTGTCCGTGCCGAAGGGCCGCGCCTCGTGCTTGATCCTGAGCTTCGCAAGGCGCTGCTTGGTGACGCGGATGAGGCCACACTCGCCCCGCGCGCGGCGGCAGCATGGCTTGCGCACAGATTGGCGACCGACAGCGGCGGCGCAATCCAGATTTCGGATGTGTCTGATCCGGTGCTCCTGTTTGGTGCAACGATTGGTGAGTAGCAGCTTTAGCAAGGCGGCATTGCTGATAGCGATAGTAATCAATTTAATCTGGGCAACGAATTGGATAGTTAGCAAGCAATTGGTTGATGCAACCAGTCCTTTTATTGCGGGAGCGATGCGGCAAACTGTCGTTTTCCTTGTCTGTTTGCCGTGGCTGAAACGGCCAAGCTATGATGTGCGCTTGCTTTTGGCCTATGCCATTTTCGCGGGCGCTGTATTTTTTATGCTTGCGAATTTGGCCTATGCCAATTCCGATAATGTTGGTGCGCTTGCGATTGGCGGGCAACTTGGGGTGCCATGCGTTGTCATTCTCGGCTGGCTTTTCTTTGGCGAGATCATTGATAGACGGCATATGGCCGGGATGATGGTTGCATTTTTTGGTGTGGCGCTTTTGCTATTTGATCCAGCGATTTTTAGCGAAGCCATCGGCCTGATGTTCATTACTGCATCGAGTGTGGCATGGGCGATCCCGCAATTGTTACAACGCAAGCTGATCGGCAAGCAGGCCAAAATTGATGAAGCGCTGACCCTTGTTGCGTGGTCTGGCCTCGCGGGAACGCTTATACTCTGGCCAATGGCATGGTTTTTTGAGCCTACGACTTTTACGCTATCATCGATTATCTCGCTTAAAACATTGGCCTTTGCCGCATTTTCCGGGCTTGGGGCAGGGGTGATAGCCAATGTTGCCATGATCACGCTGATCAAGGAATATGGCGCTCCCAAAGCGGTGCCATTAACACTGCCAAACATCGCAATTGCTGTGATTGCCTCGGCTTGGTATTTTTCAAGGCCGATTACCGCCGAGATGATTTTTGGTGGCTTGACCGTTATTGCTGGGCTTGTCATCTTGGCGACAAAATCTGGTAGCGTTTCAGTTGAAAGAGGCTGACGATGATTGAAATGATCGAAACGCCCTCGCCCAATTTTGACGAACGGACGCTGCCGATCAGCATGATCGTGCTGCACTATACCGGAATGCAGGATGCGGCCTCGGCTATTGATCGGCTGAGCGACCCGGAGGCCAAGGTTTCGGCACATTATCTGATTGCCGAGGACGGCCAGATTGTCCGCATGGTGAATGAAGATAAACGCGCGTGGCACGCGGGGCGATCCTATTGGCGAAAGATTGATAATGTTAATTCGGCGAGCATTGGGATTGAGATTGTTAATCCGGGGCATGAATTTGGCTACCGCCCGTTTCCGGTGACGCAAATTGATGCGCTGATCCCGCTGATGCAGGCGATCACGCTGCGCTATAAGATCACACGCGGCAATGTCGTCGGTCATTCGGATATCGCGCCAGCGCGCAAGGATGATCCCGGAGAGCTTTTCCCGTGGGAGCGGCTTGCCAAGCTCCGGCTTGCGCTACCCAGCCCGACCAAAAACCTCATGGACCCACACTGGACGGACGGCGGCTTCCTCTTGGCGCTTGAACGCTTCGGCTATGATGTGACCGATCCGCTCGCCGCGATCCGCGCGTTTCAGCGGCGGTTCCGCCCCGGCACGATTGACGGCATCATCGACGGCGAGTGCCGATCCAAATTGCTCGCATTGCTCTTGCCAAGACCGATGGGCGACGACTAGAGCGGTTACGCCAGAGGGTCGGGCGACCGCCGCTGCTTGGGTAACCGGGCAGGGGAGGAAAGTCCGGGCTCCAGCGAGGAACGGTGCCGGGTAATCCCCGGCCAGGGTGACCTGAGGGAAAGTGCCACAGAAAATAAACCGCCGGGCTTTGGCGCGGTAAGGGCGAAACGGTGCGGTAAAAGCGCACCGCGCGGCTGGTAACAGCGGCGGCACGGCAAACCCCACCGGGAGCAAGATCGAATAGGGACGGCATATGGGAACCTCCTCCCAGTCGTCCGGGTTGGTTGCTTGAGGGCGTTGGCAACAACGCTTCTAGAGGAATGGTCGCCCATCGTGTGAAAGCGCGAGGACAGAACCCGGCTTACAGACCCTCTGGCGTTTTTTAAGTCCAATAAGTCAACGATACGAATATTAAGCGCATTGTTGCAATTATCTTGATGTTGCTGGCGGGCCGGATAATATGATTGTGATTATTTGGTTGAACAGGGGCGTTGTTGATGATTAAGAAATTGATGCTGTGGTCACTGCCGCTGCTTGCTTGCCCTGCAATTGCTTCCGCATAATCAACCGAAACAAAATTAACGGATCAACCTGCGGCCAAACCAAAATCGACCATTCAGCAACAGTTTGATGATGGCACGGCGGCAATCGCTGCAGGAGATTGGCAGCGTGCGTTTGATATTTATTCAGCGCTTGAGAAAAGCTTAGCCGCCAAGAATCCGCCATCAAAAAGCCTTGCCATTGTTCAATTGCGAAAAGCGCAGATGATGTTCAGGCTCGGCAATAAGGCTGAAGCCGAACCACTGATTACCGCAACGCTTGCTAAAGTTAAGG
>JANOXQ010000035.1:0-6317 GCA_031418495.1 Sphingomonadales bacterium | reverse complement strand
GGGGTAGGGCGCAAATTGCGCTCGCCCCGTCGCCACATCTGACACAAATTAGAAGGATCTCGATATGGCTGAGATTACAGCAGCAGCAGTCAAGCAACTGCGCGAAACCAGCGGTGCTGGCATGATGGATTGCAAAAAAGCACTCACTGAAACCGCTGGCGATATGGAAGCAGCGGTTGATTGGTTGCGCGCCAAGGGGCTGGCGACAGCATCAAAGAAATCAAGCCGGACAGCGGCTGAAGGCCTTGTTGGCGTCGTTGTAAACGGCACCACGGGTGCTGCGGTTGAAGTGAATAGCGAAACCGATTTCGTTGCCAAAAACGCGCAATTTCAGAACTTTGTTACCACGGTAACAAGCATTGCTCTTGGCACTGGCGACGATATTGCGGCACTCGCTGCCTTGCCTTTTGGCAATGGCGAAAGCGTTGCAGAAGTGTTGACGAACAACATTGCAACGATTGGCGAAAATCAGACGTTGCGTCGTGCGCGTCGTTTGTCAGTCAGTCAGGGTGCGGTTGTGGCCTATGTCCACAATGCTGCGGCCACTGGCCTTGGCAAAATCGGCGTGTTGGTTGCGCTTGAAAGTGCTGCACCTGCCGAAGCGCTTGAAGCGCTAGGTAAGCAGCTTGCGATGCATGTTGCCGCTGCCTTCCCGCTGGCGCTTGATGAAAGCGGTATCCCGGCTGACGTGATCGCGCGCGAACGTGCGATTGGCATGGAAAAGGCCGCAGAATCGGGAAAGCCAGCCGATGTTATCGCCAAGATGGTTGACGGTACTGTCGCCAAGTTCGTCAAAGAAAATGCGCTGCTCAATCAGCTTTTTGTGATGGACGGCAAAACTAAGATCTCTGACGTTGTTGCAAATGCGGGTAAGGCAGCGGGTTCGGCGATCACGTTGACCGATTATGTCCGCTTCCAGCTTGGCGAAGGCATTGAAAAGGCCGAAAGCGATTTCGCAGCCGAAGTTGCGGCCGCAGCCGGAGTTTAAGCCAGATAAAACCCTCTCTCCTTTGCGGGAGAGGGTTCTTGGCAACGTGCGCGCGCCGCACTAGGGTGCGCAGCAGACAAATATTACAGAGAGTATGCACCCATGTCCCGCCCGCGCTTCAAACGTATATTATTGAAGCTTTCGGGCGAGGCGTTGATGGGCGAGGGGCAGTTCGGGATTGACCCCGAAACTGTCGCGCGCATGGCGGGTGAGGTCAAGGCCGCAAAAGACTCAGGTTTTGAGCTATGCCTCGTGATTGGTGGCGGAAACATTTTTCGTGGAATGGCGGGTGCTGCCAAAGGCATGGATCGCGCTCAGGCCGATTATATGGGGATGCTAGCGACAATCATGAATGCGCTCGCGATGCAGAACGCGCTTGAACAGCTCGGCGTTCATACCCGTGTGCAATCGGCAATTCAGATGGACGCGGTGTGTGAACCCGTGATCCGCAGACGCGCCGAGCGTCACCTTGAAAAAGGCCGCGTGGTTATTTTTGCCGCTGGTGTTGGCAGCCCTTATTTTACGACCGATAGCGGCGCTGCGCTGCGGGCCGCCGAAATGAAGTGCGATGCGCTGTTCAAAGGGACAAGCGTAGACGGCGTTTATGATGCTGATCCCAAAAAGGTGGCAACTGCAAAGCGATATGATACGCTTGGGTTCAAGACCGTTCTTTCAAATGATTTGAAGGTGATGGATGCAAGTGCAGTGGCGCTGTGCCGCGATAACAATATACCGATCATCGTGTTTAATATCCGCGAACAAGGCAATCTCGCAGTTGTTCTTGGCGGCGGCGGAGTAGCAACGATGGTACATAATGAGGAGCAGAACTGATGCCTGCCTACAGTAAGGCCGATCTCGAACGCCGGATGCACGGCGCGGTTGAATCACTCAAGAGCGACTTGATAGGCCTGCGTACCGCGCGCGCCTCGATCAACCTCCTCGATCCTATTATGGTGCAGGTTTATGGTTCAAGTATGCCGCTCAATCAGGTGGCAACAGTTTCCGTTCCTGAGCCGCGTATGCTCTCGGTTCAAATCTGGGATAAATCAAACGTAAATCCAGTTGAAAAGGCGATCCGCAATGCCGGGCTTGGTATCAATCCGATCACCGATGGTCAGAATATCCGCTTGCCAATACCTGATCTGACCGAAGAACGCCGCAAGGAATTGGTCAAGCTGGCGCACAGCTATGCCGAAAAGGCCAAGATCGCAGTTCGCAATGTAAGACGCGACGGCAATGACGATCTGAAAACTGATGAAAAGAAAAAAGAAATCAGTGAAGATGATCGCAAACGTGCCGAGACCGAAGTGCAGAAAATGACTGATGCGACGATTACCGAAATCGACGGTGCGCTTGCCACTAAGGAAAAGGAAATTCTTGGTAAGTGAGAAGCGCGCCCGCCTTGGCGACTGATACAGGCAATGGTTCGGTGCCGCGCCATGTGGCGATTATCATGGATGGTAATGGGCGTTGGGCAAAGAAGCGCCATTTGCCGCGTATCGCTGGGCACCGCAAAGGCATAGAGGCGGCACGCAACACTGTTCGGGCGGCAGGTGATCTCGGCATACAGGTGCTGACGCTTTATGCGTTCTCGACTGAAAATTGGCGGCGTCCTGCCGATGAAGTCAGCGATTTGATGGGGCTGCTGCGCCACTTCATTCAAAGTGATATTGATGAACTTGCGGCAAACGGCGTTCGTCTGCGTATTATTGGTGATTATCACGTGCTTGCGCCTGATCTCGTCAAAATGATCGAAGCGGCCTGCGCGCTCACCGCTGCGAACACGCGGACGACGCTTGTAATCGCACTCAACTACGGCTCTCATGCCGAAATTGCTGGTGCGGCACGCGAATTGGCGACTCGTGCGGCAGCGGGTACGCTTGATCCTGCGACGATTACCCCCGAAATGATCGAAGGACTGCTCCATACCGCTGACTGGCCAGCGCCTGACCTGTTAATCCGAACATCGGGCGAAAAACGCGTCTCAAACTTCCTGATGTGGCAGCTTGCTTATACCGAATTTCTGTTTGTCAATACGCTATGGCCCGATTTTGGTGCGAGCGATCTGGCCGCAGCGGTCACTGATTTTGCGCAGCGCCAGCGCCGTTTTGGTGGACTGTGAACGCGCAGGCAAAGCCCAAATCCGAATTGCTTCAACGCGTAACAGTTGGGGTGATTTTGGTCGTTGTTGCAGCGATTGAGCTTTGGCTCGGTGGCTTCGCCTTCTGGGTGCTGGTGACCATCGCAGGGCTTATCATGCTCTCTGAATTTTCCGGATTGCTCAAAACGAATGAGCGAGATCGCAAGCTCGCGCTGCTCGCGCTGTGTATTCCGCTCGGGCTGCTCAGCCCACTTGCGGCTGGTGCTGGATTTTTCGCTGCTGGTGCGCTCGTCGGGATGGCGATTGCAGTGCAGATCTTGTCGCGCGACTGGCGCCTCGGCGCGGGCTTGCTTTATGTAGGGATACCGACTTTTGCGTTAATTTGGCTGCGCAGTCGGCCAGATGACGGGCTGCTGCTCGCCTTTTGGGCGCTATCGCTCGTCTGGGCGACTGATATTGGTGCATATTTCGCTGGGCGCGGGATTGGTGGGCCAAAGATTGCGCCTTCGATTAGCCCGAATAAGACATGGGCAGGGCTTGGTGGCGGTATGGTTGCTGCGCTTTTGCTCAGCTTTGCGCTTCACAGATTTTTTGGCTTGCCAGAGATGCTCGTTATATTGAGTCCGCTGCTTACGATCTTCGCTCAGGCGGGAGATTTCTTTGAAAGCTGGATGAAGCGGCGAGCGGGGGTAAAGGATAGCGGGACATTGCTCCCCGGCCACGGCGGCGTGCTTGACCGGCTTGATGGGCTGGTAACATCCGCCCCCATCGCGGCAATGTTCGTGGCATTCGGGGTGGCGGTATGACGCCAGAACGCAAAAGTATCACTATATTGGGTGCCACTGGATCAATCGGCACGTCAACGCTTGACCTTATCAACCGCAATCCAGAGGCCTTTGAGATTATCGCGCTGACCGCGCATTCGGATGCCGAAGGACTGGCGGCGGCAGCGCGCAAATGCGGCGCGCGCCATGCGGTAATCGGTGATGCGAATAAATTTGAGGCGCTCAAGTTTGCACTTGCTGGAAGCGACATTACGGCAGCGGCGGGATGCGATGCAGTTACCGAAGCTGCCGCAATGGATGCCGACTGGACAATGGCTGCAATCGTTGGCTGTGCGGGGATGATGCCAGTGTTGGCGGCGCTTAAGCGGGGTCAATCGGTCGCACTTGCGAACAAGGAGGCGTTGGTTTCGGCGGGAGCACTCATGATGGACGCGGCCAAAGCATCAGGCGCGACATTGCTGCCGGTTGATTCTGAGCATAACGCAATTTTTCAGTGTCTTGATCGCTCTGCACCCGCAGGCGTTGCCAAGATTATCCTGACCGCGAGTGGCGGGCCATTCCGTACATGGAGCGCGGAGGCGATGGCCACGGTAACGCCAGCGCAAGCGGTGAAGCACCCCAACTGGTCAATGGGCGCGAAGATTTCGGTCGATTCGGCCACGATGATGAATAAGGGTCTTGAACTGATTGAGGCGTGGCATCTGTTCTGCCTGCCCAGCGCCCGTCTTGACGTTTTGGTGCATCCGCAATCGGTGATCCATTCGATGGTTGAATATGTTGACGGTTCAGTGCTGGCCCAGCTCGGATCGCCTGATATGCGCACGCCAATCGCGCATACGCTCGCTTGGCCGCAACGGATGGAGACGCCCTCGGAGCGGCTGAACCTCGCACAAATTGGCAAGCTTGAATTTGAAACCCCTGATTTAGAACGATTTCCTTCACTCCGCCTTGCACGTAGCGCGATGGAGGCGGGTGGCGGTTGCCCTGCGATCCTTAACGCGGCCAATGAAATCGCAGTCGCGGCTTTCCTTGATGGGCGTGTCGGCTTCTGCGATATTGCCGTCATTGTCGAACGCGCTTTAGGGCGCTATCAGCCCGCAGCACCGCAGTCGATTGAGGATGTTCTCACGATTGACGCTGAAGCGCGACACGTTGCCACTGAACTGCTTGAAAGTGTTTACGCATGATTGAAACGCCGGGATTTTTCTGGACGATCTTATTCTTTCTGCTCGCCATCGGGCCGCTCGTTTTTGTCCATGAAATGGGGCATTATCTGGTTGGTCGCTGGTGCGGGGTGAAGGCTGAGGTGTTTTCAATCGGCTTTGGCCGCGAAATCACTGGTTGGACGGACAAACGCGGGACACGTTGGAAAGTCGGGTGGATGCCGCTGGGTGGCTACGTCCGCTTTGCTGGCGATATGAGTGCCACGAGCGAACCAAGCGAAGAATGGAAAGCACTCCCCGAAGCAGAGCGCAACCGTACGTTTCAGTCCAAAGCGCTATGGCAGCGCGCGCTGATTGTTGTGGCGGGGCCGGTCACCAACTTCCTCCTCGCGATTGCGATTTTCATGGGGATTTTTGCCGCCTACGGTCAGGCAATAACATCCAATGTGGTCGGCTCAGTGGTTGCCGGGTCACCCGCTGAAAAGGCTGGTTTTGCGGTTGGCGATAAAATCCTTGCTGTAGGTGGCAGTGAAATTAGTGAATTTGGCCAGATTAGCGACATCGTCGCGCTGCGCCCCGGCATGACGATGAGCTTCCTCATCGAACGCGGCGGCGTAGAGCGTCGGATTACAGCCGTCCCTGCACTCAAGGTCATCAAAGACCGATTCGGCAATCAAATAAGGCTTGGCCAAATCGGGCTTGGCTCAGGCAAGCCGATTTCGGTGACTCTCTCTCCGGTTGAACTGCCCGGTGCGGCCACCGCGCAGACCGTGCGCGTCGTGAAATCGATGGTCGACGGCCTTGTTCAGATCATCATGGGGCGGATTTCGGTCAAGGAACTCGGCGGCCCGATTAAGATTGCGCAATATTCGGGGCAGACGGCAACGCTTGGCTTCGTTGCCTTCCTCGGCTTCGTCGCACTGATTTCCATTAACCTTGGATTCATCAACCTATTGCCAATCCCCACACTTGATGGCGGACATTTGTTTTTTTACGGCATTGAAGCGGTTACGCGGCGTCCAGTCAGCATGATTGTTCAAGAATGGGCCTATCGTTCAGGCTTTTTCGCATTAATGGCACTCATGTTGTTCGTAACATTCAATGATTTAGCCTCATTTGGGCTATGGAATCGGCTATCTGGGTTGATTGGTTAACAAGGTTCGGGCAGGGGCGTTCGGCAAGCGGTGCAACAGATAAAGGCGTATTAGAGCGTGGTAGCAAAAAGAGTTTCCAATATCGGTCGAAAAGTGACTTCGGCTTTGCTGATCAGCACGATTGCG
>JANOXQ010000034.1:0-4797 GCA_031418495.1 Sphingomonadales bacterium | reverse complement strand
CGGACTGGTTGCCGCCGCGTTGACAGAAATCCCTGGCAGCAGCGCGGTTTTGGGCAGCGGATATGTGACCTATTCCAACGACGCCAAAATCAAGATGCTCGGTGTGAACCAAGACATACTCGACACGTTTGGTGCAGTGTCAGTTGCTGTCGCATGGGCAATGGCGCAGGCTTCGCTGAAGAAAAGCGGCGCGGATATTGCTGTGGCTATCAGCGGTGTTGCCGGGCCTGATGGCGGGACCGAGAAGAAACCCGTTGGCACCGTCGTTTTTGCTGTCGCCGAAAAAGGCAAAGACCCCGAAGACATGACTGCCGACCGCAAGGACTTCGGATCAGACAAGAGCCGCGCCGAAATCCGCACGATTGCGACGCTTTACGCGTTGGAATTATTGCTACCGACGTCGGATTAGGTTTTAGCCCTAAATTTCGGCCAACGACGCCTTCACCAAAACCTCAGACAAATTGGCGTTGCGCGCCTCCAGTGTGATGACGGTCTGCTCAAGATCGCGCACACGGATGGCTTGCAGGTCCAGCCCGATCTGGTGGGTGGCCCAGGCCATCACCTCAACCTCATCGGGGCGGTAATCCTCGCCGGTGGGTTTGGGACCGAGCAGGATCAAGCCTGCCAGTGCAGCTTGGTGCATCATTGGCAACGCCAGCGCGGCGTCGAGCGACGAACCGATTTCGGCGGGGATGATGGGGCCAAGCTCTGCGCGCATCGCGGCCAGCGCAAGGTCGTCGGCACTCACCGTCTCGCCCGCCCCGCTGGTATAATGCCCCTCCGCCGTCCGCGCATAGAGCGCCACCGCCGCGCCGCCGGTGAAGCGGGCCAGTTCGGTTGTGAAATGTCCGGCCAGTGCCTCGGGCTGCTCCATATGCCCCGCCGCCGCGACAAAGCGTTTGAGCGCGGCTTCGTTGACCTGCCACTTGCGGAAGAACAGCCGCTCGATGGCGTGTTCCACACTGTGGTGGATGCGGTGGAAGATCAGGAACACGCCCAGCGCGATCCCGGCGCTGATGAACACGCTGCCCTGCGTCCAGACCTTCGGCAGTAGCGACTTGACGGCGTATTCGGTGAGCCCGATGCCCACCAGCAACACCGCGCTGACCGTGCCATAAACCAGCGTCCGGTTCACCGCGAACCCCAGATCGAACAGCTTGTGTCGCAGTACGGCATAGGCCAGCGTGCCGGGGGCGATTACGCCCAGCATCAGAGCGTTGAGATAGGCCAACCAGGCAGCCCCCCCGAGCAATGTGCCTGATTGGCTCAAATTCCAGAATATCACCAATAAGCCAACCAGATATGCCAAGAGCGCAAATACCATCAGGGCGAAGCGATTGCGAACCGCCGCTTCGCTCTTGCGCCACCCGACAATCAAGTATGCCATGCCGACCAGTGGAGCGATCATCGCCACGAGACCTCCCCTGAATAACGTACCTCCAAAGTTTGCTGCACCAAACACGTTCCAAGCAACCACAGCCCAATAGGGAACGGTGAGAGCCAAGTAGACGTTGGCGGCACGCCAATGCCATCGCGGCAACGGACCAAGATTCTCCTCGACCATCCGCATGGCAAACGGAATCAGTAGAGAACTCAGCCCCACCGCTGTCATGGCAAACGACCACATCGGGATGGCCAGCATGGGCGCACTTGCCCAAGGCGGGAGCAATAGTCCGCTAATCCCCAAAGAGATCAGCGCAGCACCGAGCAACATCGCCGTCTTGTTGCCCCAGCCACGCCACAGGATGAAACCGGCGATTAGCAGCGATACCGTGGCGGCAAGCAAGTTCAGCAAAAACTGAAAATTCTGCTCCGTGTTCGCTACATTCCATATGGTCGGTTCAACTGTCAGCTGGCGGTTCGATTGCACGCCCCCGCGATCCAGCGTGAATGGGAGTGCCTCACCGACCTCAGCGCGCCGCAAATGCTCGTAGCGATGCTCGAAACGCAGCGCGTCCCCTTCTTGCACCCCGGCCTTAGCCAAAGGGCCGCCGGGCTCGACCTGACGCGCTTTGACAAAACCGCTCTGTCCCTCTGGATTATCTCCCAGAAGGCCGCCATAATAAGGGACCTGGCCATAGAGCCCCGCGCGCACGCTGGCGGTATCGACCAGCAAGAACAGGCGGTTGCCGATAAGGAGCGCGAGCAGCGTGATCAGCAGCATTTGCTGCCAGCGCGGCCAGTTAAGGCGATTGCTGTCTTTCTGTTCGGTCATATGCCCCTCCCCCACCGGCTGATCATCGGCTATCATGGCCGAGACAAAAGCGATAGGATTTGATTTACAGCTTTTGACAAACAGCAAGCAGCGAAATCAAAATGGCTTCAACTATCCCCGTAAAGCACATCAACTATCCCCGTAAAGCACATCCGCCCGTTCGATAAACGCGCCGGTCATCTTGCGCAGGGCAGAATCGAAAAACTGCCCCGCAAGTGCCTCGAACACTCGGTTGCGGAATGAGAAATCGACGGTGAAATCGACCACTGAGCCGCCACCTGTGACATCCTCAAACTTCCAACTGTTGTGCAGATGCTTCATGGGGCCATCGAGATAATCGACGACAATTGCGGCTTTGGGCGTTTTCACCACGCGCGATGAAAATGTTTCACGCAACGATTTGAACCCGACGATCATGTCCGCCAGCATTTCGGTTTCGTCATCCTTGCGAATCCGGATCGCGCTGACCCACGGTAGGAACTCGGGATAACGCGCCACATCGGCCACCAGATCATACATTTGCGCCGCGCTATGCGGCAGGCTGCGGCGCTCGTGATGGTGCGGCATTAGCCCGCTTTTGCAAGCTTTGCCGCGCGGGCGTCGCGCATTTTGGCAAAGTCGTCACCTGCATGATAGCTGGAGCGCGTTAACGGGCTGGAGGCAACAAGCAAAAAGCCCTTCGCACGGGCAATCGCGGCATAGGCGTCAAACGCTTGCGGTGTTACGAAATCCATCACTTTGGTGTGCTTTGGCGTGGGCTGCAAATATTGGCCCATCGTCAGAAAGTCGATATCGGCGCTGCGCATGTCGTCCATCACCTGATGCACTTCCATCCGCTCTTCGCCGAGGCCGAGCATCACGCCCGATTTTGTAAAGATCGACGGATCATGCCGTTTAACCGTTTCGAGCAACCGCAGCGAAGCATAATAACGCGCACCGGGACGGATCGTTGGATAGAGCCGCGGCACGGTTTCAAGATTGTGATTATACACATCTGGCCGCGCCGTGACGATGGCCTCAACCGCGGCATCCGCCTTGTTGCGGAAATCGGGTGTCAGAATTTCAATTGTCGTGTTGGGCGTATTGCGACGTAGCGCCTCGATCACCTTAACAAACTGACTGGCACCGCCATCGGGCAAATCATCACGGTCAACCGAAGTAATAACGATATGCTCCAGCCCCATTTTAGCGGCGGCAATCGCGACATGTTCGGGCTCCAGTGGATCGACCGCTTTGGGCATACCGGTCTTCACATTACAGAACGCGCAGGCGCGGGTGCAGACGTCACCCAAGATCATGACTGTGGCATGCTTCTTGGTCCAGCATTCGCCGATATTAGGGCACGCGGCCTCTTCACATACTGTGTTGAGGTTCAGGTCGCGCATCAACCGCCGCGTTTCGTTGAAACCGGCACCACCGGGTGCTTTCACACGAATCCAGTCAGGCTTGCGCTCACGAGGCAGGCGCGGCGGATTAGTGTCGATGCGGGTAATCTCGTTCATATTGCTCAGATAGGCGCACATCGCGCGTCTTGCCACCCCGAAAATCAATGATAAGAGGCCTGCATGACGCTCTTTACAAACATGCTCGACGGCTATTCCCGGTTCCGCACCAATGAGTGGACAGACGAGCGCGAGCGCTGGAAAGTTTTGGGCGAAGGACAAAGCCCTCGGGTGATGGTCATTGCCTGTTCGGATAGCCGCGTTGACCCCACCCAGATTTTTGACACACGACCCGGTGAGATATTTGTGGTGCGCAACGTCGCAGCGTTGGTGCCGCCTTTTGAAACTACGCCGGGTTTACATGGTGTTTCAGCCGCATTGGAATTTGCGGTGCAGTTCCTCAAAGTCGAAGAAATCGTAGTTGTCGGACACGGCCTTTGCGGCGGTTGTAATGCTGCTCTGACCAAAGCTATGGTCGGAATGGAACCCGGCGAAGGTGGCTTTGTCGCCAACTGGATTAGCTTGCTCGACGATGCGCAGGCTAAGGTTGCGGCAGAACACGGCACCCACGGCGACGCTGCCGAACGGGCAATGGAAATGGCGGCGGTGAAAGTTAGCTTGGCTAATCTGAGGACATTCCCCTGCATAAAGGAAAAGGAAAACTCGGGGGAGTTGGCTCTGCACGGCGCGGTTTTCGCGATTTCTGACGGGAAATTGCATGTTCTGGATGAAGCATCAGGTGATTTTGCGCCGTATCTGTGACTGCTATGGAAAATCCCGATTTTTACGATGACCTGTCGCTAAGTCTGTTCGAACTGCGTCGCATCGTTGAGCAAGGCGCGCAAAACCGGCGTTCGGCTGCGCACCATCCAGTCGTCGCAAATGTCGATGGCGCCGGCGCACCGCAGCAGCGCGTCATGATCCTGCGCAATTTTGATTGGGCAGGCCGTCAACTTCGTTTCCACACCGACAGCCGCAGCGACAAAATCCGGCAATATGGCACCAATCCGGAAACGTCGGTTCTGATTTACGATGAATCCGCGAAGGTTCAAATCCGATTATCCGGGTTAGCACATGTCGACGATGGGCAAATTACCAATCAGGCTTGGGCAGAATCTACTCCGTTCGCGCGCCGTTGTT
>JANOXQ010000033.1:0-15651 GCA_031418495.1 Sphingomonadales bacterium | reverse complement strand
CGGATGCTTTGCGCATTGCATGCTCAGAAGCCTTAAACCCTCGCTGAGGCAAAGCCGCCAATGGGACAAGGTATGTCTGATAGTAATCGTTATTGTTGCGATTGAGAGTCAATTTTGATGAAGCCACGAGAGTAACAGGGTCAAGATACCCTATGTAGCTCGACCGAATTTGATCTAGTCGCTGCTGATTCTGCTCAGAATCCTGTCCCGTTTCAATCAACCGCTTCAAATTGCGTAAAATTGCTAATACAATAATGGAGAGTGTGGTGAGCCGCTGTTGCCCATCAATCACGTCAAATGATTTGTCGTTCTGCGTTTGCAATACGAGATAACCCATATAGTGCGCTGGCTCGCCATCGGGTTTTGTCACATCCAAAATATCAAGCCACAATTCGTCCCATTCTACATCAGTCCAGCTATAATCGCGCTGGAACCGGGGAATATGGTAGGTAAGTCCATTCCCAAAAAGCTTCCGGAAAGTGTCATTGTTGGTTTTGAAATTCGTTCCGGACATGTTTTTCCTCAGCAAAAATCTTGGCTACTTTTGCTTTTATATCTAACCTAGCTCTGCCGCCACGTAAATCTCCCGGCTCAGTACCTCAAAAGCCTTTGCCAAATTCCCGCTGAAAGCCTGAGAGGCCTACCCCCCGAATACGTATGCACCGTGCATTCGCCTTCATCCCCTGCTAACCCACTCCCCAATCGGTGGCTTGTGTTTCCGCAATCGATTGCGTAAGCAATTTTGTGTCTCTTCCCGCAGTTGACGCTACGGCTTTATCAGGCGATTAAATGGTCATGTCCTCCTCACAAACGCTCCTTCTGTTCGGTGCCACTGGCGATCTTGCCAAGCGGATGCTGTTGCCTTCGCTCTACGGCCTTGATGTCGATGGACTGCTGCCGCCCGCGATCCGGATTGTCGGCACGGCGCGGTCGGCGATGTCGAGTGGGGATTACCGCGCGATTGTGGGTGAGGCGCTGACGAGGTATCTCGACGGGGATCGGCTGAAGCCGGATCAGCTTGAGCGGTTTCTCGCGCGGATTGATTATGTCGGGGTTGATGCGAGTGATCCGGCGCAGTTTGCAGCACTTGCGCAAGTCGTTGGTGATCCTGCGGCAGGCTTGTCCATTTTCCTCTCTACCGCGCCTTCGCTGTTCGGCACGACGATTGCCGGATTGCAGGCGGCGGGGCTTGCTGGGGAGAGCGTGCGGATTGGTCTAGAAAAGCCGCTTGGTTATGATCTCGCGTCAAGCCGGGTGATCAATGACGCGGTGGCGAGCGCGTTCCCCGAGGGGCGGACGTTCCGGATTGACCATTATCTGGGCAAGGAGACGGTGCAAAACCTGCTCGCGCTGCGGTTTGGCAATGTGCTGTTTGAGCCGCTGTGGAATGCCGCCGGGATTGATCATGTCCAGATCAGCGTTGCCGAGACCGTCGGGCTTGAGGGGCGGATCGGCTTTTATAATGAGGCGGGCGCGATCCGCGATATGGTGCAGAACCATATGCTGCAATTGCTCGCGCTCGTCGCGATGGAGCCGCCCGCGACGTTTGAGGCCAAGGCAGTGCGCGATGAAAAGGTGAAGGTGCTGCGCTCACTCCGCCCGATCACGCGCGACAGTGTGGCGGCGCATACGGTGACGGGGCAATACGGTACGGGCGCGATTGGCGGGGCGTCAGTCGCGGGCTATCTTGATGAGCTTGGCAAGGCATCGGACACTGAGACGTTCGTGGCGATCAAGGCGCATGTCGATAATTGGCGCTGGAAAAACGTGCCGTTCTATCTGCGCACGGGCAAGCGGCTGCCCACCCGTAAGTCTGAGATTTTCATTCAGTTTAAGCCGGTGCCGCACAACATCTTTGCTGGGCGCGGGGCAGAGGCACTGCCCAATAAGCTGGTGATCAGCCTGCAACCCGATGAGAATATCCGCCTTAAGCTGATGTCAAAAGAGCCAGGGCTTGACCGTCAGGGGATCCGCTTGCGTGAGGTGCCGCTTGATATTTCAATGCCCAATGCCTTTGCCGATACGCGGCGGCGGATTGCCTATGAACGGCTGTTGCTTGATCTGATCGAGGGTGATCCGACGCTGTTCGTGCGGCGTGATGAGGTTGAGGCGCAGTGGCACTGGATCGACGCCATCCGTGAAGGCTGGGCCGCAGCGGGGATCAAGCCAAAGCCCTATGCCGCAGGCACTTGGGGGCCGTCGGCTGCGATTGCGCTTACGGAAAGAGATGGGATTAGCTGGCATGAGTGACCTTAACACAACCCTCGCACACGTTACCCAGCGCATTACTGAACGTAGCAAGCCGACGCGTGGGGCGTATCTTGATCTGATTGCGCGCGCGCGTGATGCGGGGATCAACCGGAGTGCGCTATCGTGCGGTAATCTCGCGCACGCCTTTGCGGCATCGGGTGAGGATAAACCCGCCATTCGTGGCGGCAAGGCGATCAACATCGGCATCGTCAACGCGTTTAATGACATGCTTTCGGCGCATCAGCCTTACGGGCGTTATCCTGAGCAGATGAAGCTCTTCGCGCGTGAAATTGGCGCGACGGCGCAGGTCGCGGGCGGGGTTCCGGCGATGTGTGACGGCGTGACGCAGGGGCAGGTCGGCATGGAGCTTTCACTGTTCAGCCGCGATGTCATTGCACTTTCGACCGCCGTGTCGCTGAGCCATGCGATGTATGAGGGCGTGGCGATGCTTGGCATTTGTGACAAGATTGTGCCGGGCTTGCTGATTGGCGGGCTTCGTTTTGGCCATTTGCCGACGATTTTCGTGCCCGCCGGACCAATGCCATCGGGGCTTGCCAACAAGGAAAAGATCCGCATCCGCCAGCTTTATGCCGAAGGCAAAGCAAGCCGCGCGGATTTGCTTGAGGCGGAATCGGCCTCCTATCACGGGGCGGGTACCTGCACATTCTATGGCACGGCCAATTCAAACCAAATGCTGATGGAGGTGATGGGCCTCCATGTGCCGGGTAGCGCGTTCATCAATCCGGGGACTAAACTGCGCACTGCGCTCACGCGCGCGGCGACGCATAGGCTGGCCGAGATTAGTCTTGGCAGCGATGATTACCGTCCGCTCGGGCTTTGCGTTGATGAAAAAGCGATTGTGAATGCGTGCGTTGGCCTGCTCGCCACCGGAGGTTCGACCAATCATGCGATCCATATCCCCGCGATTGCGCGCGCGGCGGGGATCATCATCGATTGGGAGGATATTGATCAGCTATCGGGCGTCGTCCCGCTGATCGCGCGCGTCTATCCCAACGGGGCGGGCGATGTGAACCATTTTCATGCGGCGGGCGGGATCGGCTACACAATTGCGACCTTGCTTGAGGCGGGGCTGCTCCACCGCGATATCATGACGGTTAGCGCGGGCGATCTCTCCGAATATACCAAGGAACCCGCGCTTGAGGATGATACGCTGGTGTGGCGCAACGCGCCCGCTGCCAGTCTTGATGAGACGATGCTGCGGCCCGCGAGCAATCCATTCCAGCCCGATGGTGGAATGCGGCTGGTGACGGGCAATCTCGGGCGTGGGACGTTTAAAACGAGCGCGGTTGATCCTTCACGCTGGACAGTCGAGGCGCCCGCCGCAATCTTTGGCGATCAGGATGATGCTGTGGCCGCGTTTAAGGCGGGCGATCTTAACCGCGATGTTATCGTCGTCCTGCGTTTTCAGGGGCCGCGCGCGAACGGGATGCCTGAGCTTCATAAACTGATGCCTTCACTCGGCGTACTTCAGGATAAGGGTTTCAAGGTCGCGCTCGTCACCGATGGGCGGCTGTCGGGTGCGAGTGGGAAGGTGCCAGCCGCAATCCATGTTGTTCCCGAAGCGCTTGGTGGCGGGCCGCTCTCACGGCTTCAGGACGGCGATGTGATCCGCCTTTGCGGTCATGATGGACATTTGAATGTGCTGGTTCCGGCAGATGAATGGGTCGCGCGTCCGGCGGCAGAAACCCCCGCACAAGCGGTTGGCATTGGCCGCGAACTGTTCGCGATGATGCGCTTGGGCTGTGATAATGCCGAAAAAGGCGCGTCGGCAATGCTGGCGGCGGCTGGGCTGTGAGGATGATTAACTTAAACCCCTCCCCTTCAGGGGAGGGGCTTTAATGGAAATCGTCGCGGTTGATATCGGCGGCACTCATGCCCGTTTTGCCTTGGCCGAAGTCGGTGAGGGCAGGGTGCATTCGCTGTCCGAACCAATCACGCTCAAAACCGCTGAACATGCCAGTTTCCAAACCGCTTGGGAGGATTTTGCCGCGCAAACCGGGCGCGCTTTGCCACGCGCTGCGGGCATAGCGATTGCCTGTCCGGTTGGCGGTGAAGTGCTTAAACTCACCAATAATCCGTGGATCATCCGGCCTGCAATGATCCCGGAAAAAATGCAGGTTGATCGCTTCAGCCTCGTCAATGATTTTAACGCCGTCGGCCACGCTGTCGCGCAACTGCCGGTCGATCAGTTTCGCCATCTCTGTGGGCCTGATAAGCCGCTCCCAGAGAGTGGTACAATCAGCATTGTTGGCCCCGGCACTGGGCTCGGCGTGGCGCATGTGCTGCGCGTGGGCGGCGATTACCATGTCAATCCAACCGAGGGCGGGCATATCGATTTCGCCCCGCTTGATGCGCTTGAAGATGCGATCCTGACGCGGCTGCGGGCGCGCTATCGCCGGGTATCGGTTGAACGCGTTGTCGCTGGGCCGGGTTTGCGCGAAATTTATGAGGCACTCGCCGCGATTGAGGGCAAGGCGGTGCAATCGCTTGACGATAAAACGCTGTGGA
The DNA here is from genome assembly GCA_031418495.1 of Sphingomonadales bacterium. Lineage (GTDB taxonomy): Bacteria > Pseudomonadota > Alphaproteobacteria > Sphingomonadales > Sphingomonadaceae > Aquisediminimonas. Next base: position 10,872 of record JANOXQ010000033.1, on the reverse strand, counting down.
CGCTCGCGCAAAGCGGTGAGGATAGCCTTGCCACCGCTGCGCTTGACCGTTTCTGCATGACGCTTGGCAGCGTTGCGGGCGATATCGCGCTCGCGCAAGGCGCGTCGGCGGTTGTGATTGCAGGCGGGCTTGGCCTGCGGATTGCCGAAACGCTTACCAAATCAGGCTTTGCTGGGCGCTTTGCCGCCAAAGGCCGGTTTGAGGCGATGATGGCCGCACTGCCCGTCAAACTGATCACCCATCCGCAGCCTGGCCTGTTCGGCGCGGCGGCGGCCTTTGCCAAGGAGCATCGTTCATGACCAACCCATCCTCCGTGATGAAGCTTGCGCCTATTGTTCCCGTGTTGGTGATTGAGGACGCAACCTATGCGCGGCCTATTGCGGAAGCGCTCGTTGCGGGCGGCCTGTTCGCGTTGGAGGTTACGTTGCGCACGGCGGCGGCATTTGAGGTGATTACAGAGATGGCCAAGGTTAAAGGCGCCGTGGTTGGGGCAGGCACCGTTCTTAACGAAGCGGATTTGCGCGCGAGCATCGATGCGGGCGCGCAGTTTATAGTCTCTCCGGGATTGACCGAGCCGCTCGGCAAAGCCGCGATTGCGAGCGGTACTCCCTTCCTCCCCGGCATCGCCAATGCGGGCGATATCATGCGCGGGCTTGATTTAGGGCTGACGCATTTCAAATTTTTCCCGGCCGAAGCATCGGGCGGGATCAAGGCGCTCAAAGCCATCACCGGGCCGTTTGGGCAGTGCAAATTCTGCCCCACCGGCGGGATTACGCAGGCGAGCGCGCCTGATTGGCTCGCGCTCGACGCGGTGCTGTGTGTTGGGGGAAGCTGGATCGTGCCGCCAGGGGTGCCAGACGTTGCGGCCATTACCGAGGCTGCGCGTAAAGCCGCTGCGCTGTGAGCGCGCATAAAAACGCACGTGGTGATTTGCGCTATCTTGGACGCTTGCTCGGTGACGTCATTCGTGAACAAGATGGCGAGGCGGTGTTTGACCGGATCGAAGGCGCGCGCGCGGCCTCTGTCGCATCACACCGCGCGCCAAGCGTCGAGGCGTCGGCATTGCTCGCAGAGCGGCTGCAAAGCCTTGATCTTGACGATACGATCCGCTTCGTTCGCGGTTTCCTGCTATTTTCATTGCTCGCGAATTTGGCCGAAGATCGGAACGCCTCCCCGCTTGTGAATGCCGAAACGCAGTTGGCCGGTGCGGTCGCTGCGCTCGAAGCGTCGGGCGTAACCAGTGAGATGATCCGCGCACTTTTCGCGGACTCGCTGATCGTGCCTGTGCTGACCGCGCACCCGACCGAAGTGCGCCGCAAGAGCATGATTGACCGCGAGGCGGCGATTACAGCGCTGATGAGTGCGCATGATGGCGGCGATGCAGAGGCTGAATCCGCGCTCATCCGACAGATTACGATCCTTTGGCAAACACGCCCGCTGCGCTCAGTCAAACCGATTGTTGAGGATGAGATTGATTCAGCGCTGTCTTACTTTGCCAAGAGCTTCATTCCTGCTTTGCCAAGGCTCTATGCGCGGTGGGAGGCCGCCGTTGGCGGGCCGATAGCACCATTTATCAAGCCAGGCACGTGGATCGGCGGAGACCGTGACGGCAACCCTAATGTTAATGCGACAACGCTTGAAACCGCGCTTCGGCGGCAGGCACGTTATGCACTCAAACATTATTTGACTGAAATTGACGCGCTAGGCGCTGAACTGGCGATTTCGACGAGCCTTGCCGAGGTTTCACCTGAACTTGCGTCGCTTGCCGAACGCTCAGGCGACATAGCGGCTTCGCGTAGTGATGAGCCGTATCGCCGCGCCTTTTCGGGCATTTATGCGCGAACGGCGGCAAGCTTTACCGCGCTGACCGGCCATCCGGTTGTCCCTGTGGCACTGGTGCCGGGGGAGGCGTATCCCGATGGTCGTGTGCTTGCGGCTGATTTGCGGATTGTTGCGGCCTCGCTTGAGGCGCACGGCGGCAAGGCAATGCGCGCGGGGCGGCTCGATAATTTGATCCGCGCGGTGGACAGTTTTGGCTTTCATCTGGCGACGCTTGATCTGCGCCAGAACGCCGATGTTCATGCGCGGGTGATTGCCGAATTGCTATCGAATGCGGGTGTCTGTGCTGATTATGAGGCGCTTGAAGAGTGGGAGCGGATTGATTTGCTCGGGCGCGAGCTTTCGCAAAATCGCCTTCTGATGAACCCGTTCTCGGCCTATTCGGATGAGGCGCAGAGCGAGTTCGCGATCCTGCGCGCGGCGGCAAGCGCGCATAAGCGTTTCGGCCCCGATGTAATCCGCGCCTATATCGTGTCGAAGACCAGCGGGGTTTCAAACCTGCTAGAGGTCTATGTTCTCCTCAAAGAAGTCGGGCTGTATGTGCCCGGCGACCCGCCGACCTGTGAGATTATGGCGGTGCCGCTGTTTGAAACGATACAGGATTTGGAGGCCGCGCCCGCCGTCATGGCTGAATATCTCGACCGGCCAAAGGCGGCGGCCCTTGCGGCAGAGCGCGGCCATCAGGAGGTGATGATTGGCTATTCAGACAGCAATAAGGATGGCGGTTACCTGACCTCAAATTGGTCGCTTCATGAAGGCGCAGTGGCACTGGTGCGGGTGTTTAAGGCGCGGAATATCAAGCTGCAACTCTTTCACGGGCGCGGTGGTGCCGTTGGGCGCGGTGGCGGTTCGGCGTTTGAGGCGATCCGCGCGCAGCCTCCGGGTTCGGTTGGCGGGCGCATCCGCATTACTGAGCAGGGTGAAGTGATCGCCTCAAAATACGGTAGCCCAGCGCTTGCCGAGGCGAGCCTTGAAACGATGAGCGCGGCGACGGTGCTGGCGAGCCTAGCGCCGACGTGGCTTGATGACCGCGAATTTGCGCGGTTTCGCAGCGCAATGGCGGGGATCAGCAAGGCCGCCTCAACCGCCTATCGCGATCTGGTTTACGGTACCGATGGCTTCAATCAATTTTTCCGCGCGCTGACCCCGATTACTGAAATTGCCGAGCTCAAGATTGGATCGCGGCCCGCCTCACGCACCAAGTCTGATCGGATTGAGGATTTGCGTGCGATCCCTTGGGTCTTCAGTTGGGCGCAGGCACGAGTGATGCTGCCCGGCTGGTACGGCACCGGCGCTGCGCTCGCGGCGTTTGAGGATCGCGGATTACTCGCCGAAATGGTTGAGGGCTGGCCCTTTCTCCACGCGACGCTTTCCAATTTGGAAATGGTGCTGGCCAAATCAGACATGGCGATTGCGGCTAATTACGCGGGCCTTGTGGCCGATGTGGCACTGCGTGACCGCATCTTCGGACGGATTAGCGACGGCTGGCACCAGACGCGTGATCAGCTTCTGGCGCTCACCGGGCAAGCCAATCTGCTTGATCATCAACCAGCGCTGCAACACTCAGTGCGGACGCGGCTGCCCTATGTTGACCCGCTCAATGCGCTCCAGATTGATCTAATCCGGCGGCGGCGGGCAGGCGAGGATGATCCTCGCATCGCTGAGGGCATTCACCTGACGATCAACGGCATCGCGGCGGGCTTACGCAACAGCGGATAAAAAAAGGGGCGGTGGTGGCCGCCCCTTTTTATTGAGTCTGTGATCGCAATAATTAGAATTTGAAGCGACCGGTTACCCCGTAAGTGCGTGGTGGGCTTGGGTAGCCCGACAGGCTACCGGGCTGCGCAACCGATGGGAAGATCACCGGATTGAACTTTGGTTCCGTCAGGTTGCGACCAAAAACGGTAAGCTCAAGTCCTTCAACTGGAACAAATGTGATTGAGGCATTGAGCGTTTCTGGATCAGCTTTGAACGGAAGACCAAGTGCAATCTGGAACGCACTGCTATAATCATAATCGACATGGAATATAGCTTTTTTATCGCCGCCCAAACTCTGCGTATAAGTGCCTCCAACCGCGATTGAATAAGACGAAATGCCGCTTGGGCGGACACCAGAAAGATTGGTTCGAATCACAGTATTGGTGAGCGGATTAAATGCCGAGCCGCCGGTAAATTTATCAAATTTGGGACGAAGGTACGTTAGTGCCGCTGTGACGTTAAGGGCCTTGATCGGAGTTATGCTTGCATCAAGCTCAAACCCTTTTGTCGTCTGCTTTTCAGCGTTGCCGAGCACAAAGCCTGCTCCCTGAAAGACGTTGCTTTGGAAGCCTTTGAGCTCTTGCTGGAAAATCGCCAAATTGAATGCGAAGCCCGGTAGATTACCCTTAATACCAATTTCATAATTAGTTGCTTCTTCTGGCCCAGCGAAGCGGGTACCAGCGGTTAGGTTCGCAAGCGCGAGACCTGCGGTGCGGATCGGCGAAGGTGCTGGATTGGTTGCGGCAGAGCCAGGAATGAAATTGGCAATAGTTGGCCGCGAGTCGCGCGACAAGTTGAACGAACTTGCTTTGAACCCGGTTGCATAGGTCGCATAGGTATTGAACCTAGGGCTTATTTTATACGCAATTCGAAGTGTGTAAGACAGATCCTTGTCGTGCGTCTTGCCATTTTCGACAGAATTGGGAAAGTTCAGAAACGGTGGGAGAAACTGTAGTGGTTGCAGCGGGAGTAAAGGATTTGCTGCAAGGCCGGCGGCCGACGTTGCAAAAGCCTGCGCGCCGGCAGAGATTGTTGAAAATATAGCAGGTTGCGCGCCGGCAAATGCTGCAATTTCGGCCGCCGATGCGGGGGCTCCGCCGGCCCCGCGCAATGCTTGTCCTACGCCGGCTGCGATTGCGCCGCCGCGAACGACGGGAATACCAACCGCAACCAAATCAACTGCCGAAAATGCGTCGGTGCTTCGGCTGTTTGAGCGCACTTTCTTGCGATCATCAGTATAGTTGAAACCAGCAGTCAGTGTAACCTTGTCACCAAGTTCGAAATCGACCTGACCAAAGATTGAGGCAGAGCGATCCTTAAAGGCGAAACGGTCAAACGCTCCTTGGCCAACAGCACCAAATGTACCAGCAGGAAGATTAAGGATTGTGCGTTCGAGCGTTGTCACGCCGCCCTGACTCAGAAGATCGGTATAACCCCGGAAATTACGCCCAAAGGTCAGATCATTTGCGAAATCGATCTTTTCATTGAAATAATAGCCACCTAGCAAAAAGTTTGCTGGGCCATCAAAATCTGATGCTATGCGCAATTCCTGCGTGTAGGTATCAATATCGGTGGTTCCCAAATTCGAACCGATAAGATCAGCGCTGGTGAAATCGGAATCTTGGTTGGTGACGCTCTCGACGGCGCGATACGCACTGATGCTAGTCAGAGACAGCGTGTCGTTAATATTGTAGTTGATCTGCGCAGAAACACCGTAATTGTCAATCTTGTTGACCGACTCAATATTGCCAAAGCTGTTGAAGGAGAATGGCTGGTTTGAATTCACTCTACCGCCAAGCGCGCGAACAGCATTGCCAGTAGGGCCGTCAACGATATTCGCAACTGTGCAGCAAATTTCATCAATATTATCAAAATCTGCAATAAGGCGGATTTTCAGATCTGAGCTTGGCTCAAATAGTAACTGACCGCGAAAGCCATAACGATTACGATCATTGGTCTCAGTGTTAAGGTTTAAATCACGACCATAGCCATCACGCTTGTTGTAATTACCGGCGATGCTGAAAGCGAGCGTTTCAGTGATTGGGCCGGTAATGTCACCTTTGACGATGATTGCATTGCGATTGCCATAGCTGGCCTCAAGCGTGCCGCCAAATTCAGACTTTGGCTCAGCCGTAACAAGGCTGATGATACCAGCCGATGCGTTTTTGCCGAATAACGTCGATTGTGGGCCGCGCAAAACTTCAATTCGGCTAATATTAGGAAGATCGCCAATCTGCGCTGCTGAACGCGAGCGGTAAACGCCATCAATGAACACGCCAACAGAGGGCTCGATGCCAGCGTTGTTGGCGCCGTTGCCAAAGCCACGAATAATAAAGTTGGTATTGGCCGAACTCTGCAACTGGCCAACTTTGAGCGATGGCACCAGCGTCTGAAGATCAATAAGATCGCGGATTTGCGATTGTTCGATCTGTTGCCTAGTCGCAACCGCGACCGAAATTGGCGTGTCTTGCAGCGTTTGTTCGCGCTTACTTGCCGTCACGATAATTTCTTCGGATTCAACTGATGCGTCGTCGGCCTGTGGTGCTTCAGCTGCCGGGGTGGTTTGCGCGAGTGCTGGATTAGCAAAAAACATCGCGAGCGCGGTTGCGCCGAGCAGGTCAAACTTTGTCATATAAACTCTCCCATCTGTCGCCCTCCTATTTCGAAGGAATGGCGCTTGCTTTCCCGCTCTTGCGATGACTTCACTTCAAGGTCAATGGCGGAGCGTTGATACGGGATAGCGTCGGTGTCGATTGCGCGGGAATGATGCAAAAAAGGCGCAGTCGAGAGGATCGACCGCGCCCTTTGGCATTATTTGTGGCTAATAATCAGAATTTGCTTCTGACCGTTACGCCGTAAGTGCGGGGTTCTTGATTGAACACACCGCGCGCAACGCCCTGTGCTCCAGTTCCTAGAGCAGGGTTGTTGCGGATGAAATCACCGCCGCGCAGAGGAATGTCGAACGTAACGTTGCGGGTTTGCACGTCAAAGATGTTATTGCCAAACACTTCGATCCGCCACGCTCCGTTTTGAGCACCAAGTCCAGCGCGCAAGTTAATTTTGGCATTGCCGTCTTGAATGTCGAACGGATTTTTGATGCTGTTATTGTCCACGCGGACGGCTTGAGTTGAGGTGCGGCGGTCTGATTCAAGCCGGATCGAACCATTGAGGCCAAAATTCAGGTTTGATCCAATATCGCGATCATAATTGAAACCGGCAATGGCAACCACTTCAGGCGCGTTGGTCAGGCTATTGCCGCACAGCGACGTGACCTGTTGCCGTATGTCTGTGCCTGCGCATTTCTTGGGATAACGCGCATCGCTGTAGGTGAAGGCGCCGTTGACGGTAAACTCGCGGCTTAGCTTTGCGGTGAGTTCAAGCTCAGCCCCCGTTGCCTTCGCCTTGGCAACGTTGAATGTTACGAATTGAACCCCGGTAAATTCGAGCACCTGGAAATCGCTCAGATCATTGTGGAAGATCGCTAGGTTTGCAGTCAGCGCATTATTCAGGAATTTGGTTTTAAGGCCAAATTCATAGGTGTTGACCTTTTCCGATTTGAACCGAGGATCAGCACTTCCTCTAGGAGTGCCGCCTGCAGCAGCGGTTGGATCAAGGTTGAAGCCACCGGCCTTATAACCGTGTGTGTAGCTCAAATAAGTGTTGATATTCTCGCGTGGCTGCCACGTCAGTTTGCCGGTGTAGATAAGTTCATTATCCTTGAACACGCGGTTGAACGGAACAGGCGTTGGCGCGAGAAAGGCCGTATTTGGCCCAAGGATGTTGGTCTGCACCGCAAATGGGAAACAGGTCAGGCCAACTGCGAGTGGTTTTAGCCCCGCTAGCGGCCCTGTGAGCGGATTGGCCAAAACGGCAAGACAGGCTGGGGAGTTCGCAGCCGACTGAGTGAAGATGCCTTTCTTACGGTCATCAGAATAGCGCAGGCCTGCATTGATCGAGAAATTATCAGTGATCTTAAATGTCTCATTGGTGAAAAATGAGATATTTCGGCCATTCTGTTGGAAGCGATTGCTTGCAAAATTGCCTGCCGCACTTACGCCAGCTCCCGGAACACCTGTTGGATTGGCAAAGATATTCAAAGCAGGGTTTGGCCCTGGCGCACCAAGTGCAGTCAGGTTCGCACTGATAGCGCGCTGGAAATCTGTGCCGAGCGTAAGCGTCTGAATTTCATTGATACGCTCATCACTGTAATAAACACCGAATAGATATTGGAGCTTTTCTTCAAACGCCTCGCCAGAAATACGAACCTCTTGGTTAAAGGTCTTGATTTTGGTGAAGCTTGGGATCGCATTTGCTGCACCAGTGCTTCCCCGCGACGTTGAAAAGACATTGAGCGTACTGAAATCGGTTTCCTGAATCGATGCAGCGCGTGAAATGCGGTATCCTGAGATCGAAATCAGATCAGCATTACCAATTTTTAGGTTGGCTTCGGCTGAACCACCACCTTGTTCGATCCTGTCCCGGAACTGCTGCGAATTGCCTCGACGATTTTGTGCCGCATCCACACCTGATACCACAATGCCGCCGTTTTGCGGCAAGCCATTGGCCAGAAACACATTGGCCGCGACAATGCTCGATTCTTGAATAACAGGCGCATCGCAGCATTTTTCATTCGATTTTTGATAGTCGCCAATCAGGCGCAGATTAAAGTCTGAGTTTGGCTCAAAATAAAGCTGACCGCGCACGATATAACGGTTGCGGTCATTGCTCTCGGCTCCGGTTACGCTTCGGCCAAAACCGTCCTGATTGCGATAAGCCGCCGATAAACGGAAACCAAGTTTGCCATCAATCAGTGGCGCTGAAACGCCGCCCTGAAGGTTAATCAGGTCATAATTGCCATATGTGCCATTCGCAAACCCTTCAAACTTGTTGAGGTTTGGTTTGGCAGTTCTGATATTGAGCGCGCCGGCCGAAGTGTTGCGGCCAAAAAGCGTACCCTGTGGCCCGCGCAGCAATTCGACTTGGTTTACATCAAGCAAATCGCCAAGTGCAATGCCGGGGCGGCTAAGGTAAACACCATCAAGGAAGATGCCGACCGAGCTTTCAAGGCCAGTGTTGTTGCCCGTTGTACCAACACCGCGAACGCGCAGCGTTGTGCCGCCGCTTTCTGTCTGCGTGCTATTGAGGTTGAAGCTAGTCGAAACGCTATCAAGTGCACGAATGTCTCGGACACCAGCCTTATCAAGCGATTCGGTATTGAAGGCCGAAACCGCGATAGGCACCTCTTGCAAGTTTTCGCTGCGCAGCGTTGCCGTCACGATAATTTCAGAAGACGATGTGTCTTCTTCGGACTCTTGCGCGGCTTGCGGCGCAGATTCCGTATTTTGAGCAAAGGCTGGTGCTGCAGCAAAGAGGGCAATGGCAGTAGCGCCCAACAATTCAAATTTCTTCATGGCATTCCGTCTCCCGATTTATCCGCACTTTGGCGGTTTTGCGTCTTATGCGCTGTTAACTTAATATAGTGTGCTGTGCCTTTCCGGGCGCGTCAACGCCCTATTTTGGAGTAAACCCTGTATTTTCAGGCAGGTTTTTATTCGATACTGAATTTAAGAGGGTTATCCGTAGCGTAAACTGGACATGTGGTTGTGGCTGTTGCAATATTGCATCACAATTTTCGGAATTGCGCTGGTTTTGAGTTATTAGAACGAGTATTATATTGCATGGCTGATATTGAAAATGTGCCTGACCCTGAGTCCGGCAAAATCCCTGTTCCCGCTGAAGTCGAGGATGCGATACGTACACTTATAAAGTGGACTGGCGACGATCCCTCTCGCGAAGGCCTTATTGATACCCCGAAGCGTGTGGCGCGGGCGTGGCGCGAATATTGCGAAGGCAATGGCAAAGATCCGTCCTATCATTTGTCGCGCACGTTTCAAGAAGTCGGCGGCTATGATGAGCTTGTTCTGCTCAAGGGCATTCCGTTCCAGTCGCACTGTGAACATCATATGGCGCCAATCACGGGCACTGCGAGCATCGCCTATATGCCAAAAGACCGTGTTGTCGGCATATCAAAGCTCGCCCGCGTGCTCGAAGGCTATGCCCGGCGGCTTCAGGTGCAGGAACGGCTGACCGCGCAAGTCGCGCAGTGCATTTGGGACAATCTGCATCCGCAGGGTGTTGCTGTCGTGATCGAAGCGCAGCACGGCTGCATGACCGGGCGTGGCGTGCGCACCCACGGCGTCGGGATGACGACGTCGCGTCTGCTCGGTTGCTTCCTTGATGATCATCGCAGTCGCAAGGAAGTCATGAGCCTGATGGGCTATTGATACAAAAAGGGGCCGCAAATTGCGGCCCCTTTTCGGTTTACGATATCAAATCGACTAAACTTGTGGTTCTGCTTCCGCTGCGCCGGCTTCGGCAGCCATTTCGACCGCGATTTCGCCGGGTTCAGCGTTAGGATCATAATCCTCAGTAAAGCCCGCCGTGTCCTTTTCGAACATATCGGTCATCACGTTAACGCCCTGCGACTGAAGATCAGCCTCTTCAGGTGAACGCGCGACGTTGACCTTGACCATTACGATCACTTCGGCGTGGAGCGTCACCTTGACATCATAAATGCCAATCGACTTGATCGGGCGATCAAGCACAACATGCTGCTTGGCAACCTTGGCGCCGTCTGCAGCAAGCGCTTCGGCAATGTCACGCACTGCGACTGAACCATAAAGCTGGCCAGTGTTTGATGCCTGACGGATCAGCGTAACCGATTTGCCCTCAACGCCCTTGGCATCGATTTCGGCTTCAGCGCGGCGCGCGTCATTGGTGGCAACAATCTGCGCCTTTTGTGCTTCAAATACCTTGAGGTTCGCAGCATTGGAACGCAGCGCTTTCTTGCGCGGCAAAAGGAAATTGCGGGCAAAGCCGTTCTTGACGGTGACAACATCACCGATCTTGCCAAGCTTTTCAACGCGTTCGAGAAGGATCACTTCCATGGTAAATTCTCCTTCTTACTTCACGAGGTAGGGCAGGAGCCCGATGTGACGCGCACGCTTGATCGCCTGAGCGAGTTCGCGCTGCTTCTTTGCGGAAACGGCCGTGATGCGGCTGGGGACGATCTTACCACGTTCAGAGACAAAGCCCTGAAGCAAGCGGACATCCTTATAATCAATCTTCGGCGCATCTTTTGCGGCGAAGGGGCAGCTTTTGCGGCGACGGAAAAATGGACGTGCCATGATTAGTCTCTCCCACCATAATTATCATCATCACGACGCGGACGATCATCGCGGTCACGGCGCGGGCGATCCGCACGGTCGGCCTTGC